>DMYQ01000340.1:12344-23077 GCA_003482555.1 Janthinobacterium sp.
CCCGTCGTCGTGTCGAAGCGGCTGATCTGCGTCGAGTAACCGAAGTGGCTGTATTCAAAACGGGGGAAGGTGTGCGTACCGTCGATAACATAGGTTTCCGGCGCGGCCAGGGCGGCCATCGACATGCCGGCGGTGGCGATAAAGGCGAGCAGTTTTTTCATGTGTGACTCCAAAGTGTGATTGATACGTTCCCGCCGCGCCCATTGAAGTTGCGGTGAGGATTTTTTTGAATGCGCGGATTATGCACTTTGGAAAAGTAGATGTAAAACGGAAAATTTACCGGTTTAGCATCGAAAAAATCGATAATAGACTAAGGGTTCCCCTGTTCCGGTTTTCCACCGGTCGCCCGGACTGTGGACCCACTCGCGCGCCAATAGCCATCGCAACACGCAGCCGTAGCACTGGACCGCGCTGGCGCGGCTGCTGGAAGCGGGCCGCTTCGACGCCATCTTTCCGGCCGGCGCGCTGGGCGCGTACGACGTCTACCAGGGCGAGGTCGAGGCGGCCCTGCTGCACGGCGTGCAAGTGCCGCCAGCCCGCGGAGCGCGCCGGGCGCCAGGTTCGCATCGGCCTGGATGGCTAGCGGCCGGCGACTATTTCAGCGTAGCGGCGCAGCACCTTGTCGATGCCGTGTTCGATGCATTCCAGCACCAGGGCGTGGCCGATCGACACTTCCAGGATGCCGGGGATGTCGAGGAAATGGGACAAGTTCTCCAGGTTCAGGTCGTGGCCGGCGTTCACGCCCAGGCCCAGGGCGCCCGCGCGCGCGGCGGCCAGGCGAAATACCTCGCGCGTGGCGGCGCCTTGGGCGCCGTTGAAATGCTCGGCGTAGGGTTCGGTGTACAGTTCGACGCGGGCGGCGCCGACCTCGCGCGCCGCCTCCAGGTGCGGATAGTCGGCGTCGACAAACAGGCTGCAGCGGATGCCCAGCTCGTTCAGCTCGGCGATCACGGGGCGCAGCAGCGGCGCCTGCCCTTTGACGTCCCAGCCGTGATCCGAGGTCAGTTGGCCGGGGGTATCCGGCACCAGCGTGCACTGGGCCGGGCGCACGCTTTTCACCACGTCCAGAAATGCCGGCGACGGGTAGCCTTCGACATTCAGTTCGCAGCCGCGCTCGCGGCACAGGCCGGCCAGTTCGACCACGTCGGCGTAGCGCGCGTGGCGCTGATCTTCGCGCGGATGCAGGGTGATGCCGTGCGCGCCCAGGTCCAGGCAGCGGGCGGCGAAGGCGCGCACGTCGGGGAAGTTGCGGCCGCGCGAATTGCGCAGCAGGGCGATTTTATTGATGTTGACGGACAGTTGGGTCATGGCTTCATGTTTCAGGGCTGGGATGACACAGTATAATCGGACACGGGCGGCGCCGGGTCGGCCGATCGCCCCATCGATACAATTAGATATTGCTTCGGCAATATTTCCGTGGCAGCATACGCACCTGCCATTCCACCACACGAGCCGCCATGCGCCACTTGCTTGCCCCACTCTCGCTTAGTCTGCTGCTGGCCGTCACGGCGGCGCGCGCCCAGCCCGTCTGCGAACCGTGCGAGCAGTGGAACGCCACGCAAAAGCCGTTTCAAGTATTCGGCAATACCTATTATGTCGGCGTCAAGGGCCTCTCTTCGGTGCTCATCACTTCGCCCGAAGGCCATGTGCTGATCGACGGCGGCTTGCCGCAGTCGGCGCCGAAGATCGCCGCCAGCGTGCGCGCGCTCGGCTTCAAGGTGGAAGACATCAAGCTCATTCTCACGTCGCACGCGCACTTCGACCATGCCGGCGGCATCGCCGCGCTGCAAGAGATGAGTGGCGCGCTGGCCGTGGCCAGTCCGCTGGCCGCGCTGGCGATGGCGAACGGCGAGGTCGGCCCGAACGACCCGCAGTATGGCGCGGCGACGGCGTATCCGCCCGTCAGCGACATGCGCGTGGCGCACAACGGCGAGGTGATCGCGGCCGGGCCGTTGGCGATCACGGCCCATTTCACGCCGGGTCATACGCCGGGCGGCGTCAGCTGGAGCTGGAAGTCTTGCGAAGGGGCGCGCTGCCTGAACATCGTTTACGCCGACAGCCTCAATCCCACTTCGCGCGACGGTTTCAAGTTCACGGCCAGCGCCGACTATCCGAACGCGCTCGCCGATTTCGAGACCAGCTTCGCCACCCTGGCCGCTCTGCCCTGCGATATCGTGCTGTCGGCGCATCCCGAATTTTCCGATATGTGGGGCAAGCTGGCGAAGCCGCGCGAAGCCGGCAAGAATCCCTTGCTCGACGCGGAGGGCTGCCGCAAATACGTGAGCAGCGCGCGCGAAAGCCTGCGCAAGCGGATCGCCGCGGAACAGTAATGGAACAGTAATGGAACAGTGAGCGCGCCGCTCGCGAGCGCGCGGGCGGCGGCGACCGGCGCCGGCCGCGGGCGGGCGCTTCAATCCTTGCGCGTCTGCGCCTGCGACACGTTGCTGCCCGGCGGCACGCTCTGGGTCAGCCAGACATTGCCGCCTATGGTGGAACCGGCGCCGATGGTGATGCGTCCCAGTATGGTGGCGCCGGCATAGATGACGACGTCGTCCTCGACGATGGGGTGGCGCGCGATGCCCTTGATCAGCGCGCCGTCGGCATCGGCAGGGAAGCGTTTCGCGCCCAGGGTCACGGCCTGGTACAGGCGCACGCGCCGGCCCAGGATCGCGGTCTCGCCGATCACCACGCCGGTACCGTGGTCGATGAAGAAGCTGGCGCCTATGCGCGCGCCCGGGTGGATGTCGATCCCCGTCAGCGTGTGGCCGATGTCGGCGATCAGGCGCGCCAGGAAGGGCGCGCCCAGGCCATGCAGGCTGTGCGCCAGACGGTGATAAAGGATGGCGATGGTGCCCGGATAGCACAGCATGATTTCAGCCACCGAGGTGGCGGCCGGATCGCCGGCGAAGGCGGCCTGCACGTCCGACACCAGCAGCGCGCGGATGGCCGGCAGGCCGGCGGCGAAGGCGCGCGTGATGGCGTCGGCCTGGCGCGCCGGGGCCCCGCCGTCGGCCCCGGGCTCGTCGGCCCCGGGCTCGTCGGCCTCCTCCGGCGCGGAGAACAGCAGGCCGCGGCGCACCTGTTCGGTGAGCCGGTTCAGGGCCGTGTTGAGGGTGTCGCCGACGAAGTAATCGATGCTTTCGTCGCTCAGGTTGGGACGCCCGTAATGGGTCGGGAACAGCGCCGCCGACAGGCCGTTGACGATCTCCGTGAGCGCCGCGCGCGAGGGCAGTTCGCGCACCCGGCCGTGGTGGCGGATATTGTGCGTGGCTTCGCGCGACAGACGCAGCCCGTCGATGACGGCGTCCAGGTTCCAGGGCGAGGATCTGGCGCGGGGCGCTCCGAAGTTTTCGATTTTCATGCCTTCCCTTCCGATAAAAAGCGCCGCCCGCGAGCGGCGCCAGGAGCCCCGAGCGTCAACGAGGGGGCCGCAAAAACCAAGAATTCATTGCGCGGCAGGATATGCGCAAAGCGCATATCCTGCCGCGCAAATCGGACACACCGGCACGTATCGGGCGACGCCAGCCGAAATCGCGGCGCTGACGTAAAATGCCGCTCTAACGTACAAACATGACAACATGAACCTCATCTTGACCCTGATATTGGCGGGACTGACCATGGTCGGCCCGCTCGCCATCGACACTTACCTGCCCTCCTTCCCCGCCATCGGCCTCGCCTTCGACGCCAGCCCGATGCTGATCCAGCAAACCCTGAGCGTGTTCCTGTTCACGTTCGCCTTCATGATGCTGTTCTACGGCACCCTGTCGGACTCCTTCGGACGGCGTCCGGTGATCCTGGTCTCGCTGGCCCTGTACGTGCTGGCCTCGGTCGGCGCCGCCGCCGCGCCCTCGCTGGGCTGGCTGCTCGCCTGCCGCGTGCTGCAAGGCCTGGCCGCCGGCGCCGGCTCGGTGATCGGGCGCGCCATCGTGCAAGACCGCTTTTCCGGGGCCGAGGCGCAAAAGATCCTGTCGCACGTGATGATGGTGTTCGGCCTGGCGCCGGCCATCGCGCCGGTGCTGGGCGGCTGGCTGCAAGTGACGCTGGGCTGGCGCGCGATCTTTTGCTTCCTGGCCGCCTTCGGCCTGCTGATGATGGTGGTGGTGCAGCGGGCGCTGCCGGAAAGTCTGCCGCGCGCCCAACGCCACCCCTTCCACCTGTTCGCCATCGCCCGCAACTATTGGCGCGTGCTGTGCCACCGCCAATTCCTGCTGCTGTCGGTGGCCGTCGGCGCCAGCTTCGGCGGCTTCGCCCTGTACATCGGTTCGGCGGCTTACTTCGTCATCAACATCCTGCACTTGCCGGAGACGGCCTTCGCCTGGCTCTTCATTCCTTTGATCAGCGGCATGGTGGTCGGTTCAGCCCTGTCGGCAAAATTCGCCCACCGCTACACGCAAAGGCAATTGATCTGGAGCGGCTACGCCCTGATGGCGCTGGCGGCGGCCGCCAACGTCGTCTACAACGCCTGCTTCGCGGCGGCGGTGCCCTGGGCCGTGCTGCCGCTGTTCCTGTATTCGTTCGCGCTGTCGATCGCCATGCCGCCGCTCAGCCTGATGGGCTTGAACCATTTCCCCAACAATAGCGGGCTGGCCTCGTCGATGCAATCGTTCATCCAGATGCTGCTGTTCGCGCTGGTGTCGGGCGTGGTCGCGCCGCTGCTCTTCGACAGCGCGCTCAAGCTGGCCTACGGCGTCCTGGGCGGGCTGGTATTGAGTTTGATGTGCTGGTTGGCGGCCCAGTCCAGCGACGCGGCGCAAGCGCCGGCCTGAGCCACGCCGAACGCGGGCCGCGGGCCGCGGGCGGCGTCCGCTCACGGCCACGGCGTCGGATCGACGTCGATGTACTGGGCGCCGCCGGCGGATGGTTCGGCCTGCGGCGTCGACGGCTGCTCCCCGGACGGACGCGGCGTCCTGCCCAGCGCCAGAATCTCTTGCCGCGCCTGCACGAAATTCGCCGCCGACAAAGGGTGCGCGGAATCCGGCCAATGGGCCAGCGCCCACCGCTGCAACTCTTCGAAGCGCCCCCACAGCTCGTTTACAAATTGGCGTCGTTCAGCATCGCTATCCATCATGCCTCCAAAATCACCAACATAGCGTGGCGCAGCCAGCCGGTCGGTGCGCTGCCACACCCAGGAAACACGAGGCGGCTCAAGCGCGCAGGGTTGCCAGCATGGCGTGGGTGACGCGGCGGGTCTCGGCCATGGCCGACGCCGCGCTCACACTGTCGTCGGGCAGCGCTTCGATGGCGCCGTACAGCATGCCAAGCGCGATGCGCGCCAGGCGCCGCGGCTGGCCCGGCGCGCATACGCCGGCCGCCTGGAGATTGCCGACCGCCGCCATCATCGCGCCCAGGCCGTGCCGCTCGCGGATCGCCAGCCAAACGTCGGCGCCCAGCACGGCGGCGGCGTCCGCCAAGCCGATGCGGCGCGCGCCCGCGTCGTTGCCGGCCGCCAGCATGGTGTCCACGCCGGCCAGAAACGCATCCCAGGCGCCGTCGCCGCGCGCCAGCGCCTCGGCCACGGCGGCGCCGGCCCGACGCGCCAGTTCCGCGTCCAATTGTTCGGCCACGGCCGCGAACAAGCCTTTCTTGTCGCGGTAGTGGTGGTAGAGCGCGCCGGCCGTGACGCCGGCCCGCTCGCACAGGGCGGCGACCGAGCTGGCCTCGTAGCCCACGGTGCCGAACAGCGCCCGCCCGGCCGCGCACAGGGCGGCCTGGGTGGCGGCCGCGTTTTCCTTGCGGCCGTCGCGCCTGGGCGATACCGCCGCCGCGCCGTCCGGTCTCGCGGCTCCCGCAGTCACGGCGGCCTGGCCGGGCGCCGGGGACGGGAGTCTTGCCGTCTGTTGTTTCATGAAAAGCCTGTTTTCAAATAGCGATTGACAAAGCATAACATGATTATGTATTGTTTGTTAATCACAAAAAAGGAAAACCCATGATCCTCTTCCTCGCCCAAGTCTTGATCGGACTCATCTTGCTGTTGCACGTCTATTTCGTCTTGCTTGAAACGGTGCTGTTCAAGACGCGCGGCCGCCGCGTATTCGGACTGAGCGCCGAAAAAGCCGAGATCATGGCCCCCGCCATGTCCAATCAGGGTTGTTATAACGGCTTTCTGGTCGCCGCGCTGGCGCTCGGCTTGTTGCATCCGAACGCAGACGTGGCGCGCGCCTTCATCGGTTTTGGCCTCGGCTGCATCGCGGTGGCAGGACTCTGGGGTTCGCTGACGGTCAAGAAGACGATACTCTACATTCAAACCCTGCCCGCCCTGATCGCGCTTGCTCTGTACCACTACGCATGAGGAGGACAATTTTCCCAGGACGACAATAAAATAGAGTGGAAGAAATAATTTGCCGTTTGCTGTAAGCTGCGAGGGATGAAAGCGCATATCGTATGCCTCTTTAGGCGATAATCGCGCTTTCCTCCACGCTGGCATACCTGACTGGACTTGATCGATGCGACTGACTTCCTATACCGACTATACCTTGCGCACGCTGATGTATCTGGGCGTGAACCGGGATCGGCTCGTCACCATCCAGGACATCGCCAACTTGCACCAGATTTCCAAGAATCATTTGATGAAGGTGGTGTACCAGTTGGGACTGTCGGGCATCGTCGAAACCGTGCGGGGACGCAACGGCGGCTTGCGCCTCAAGCGCGAGCCGGAAGACATCAATATCGGCGCCGTGGTGCGCGAGACGGAAAGCGATTTTTTCATGGCCGAGTGCTTCGACCGCGTCCACGACAGTTGCCCTTTGACCCCGAACTGTCAATTGAAGTCGGCCCTGAACGAGGCGACGACCGCCTTCTTGAGCGTGCTCGACAAGGTGACCCTGGCCTCGCTGCTGCCGCCCGCGCAGACGCGGGCGGGCGCCGCCGTCCCGCTGCTGTTCCATCCGCCCGCCGCCAAGGGCAAATAGCGCGGGCGGCCATCAAGGCGGCGCGCTTTTCCCCATCCAGCCCTGGCGCCCGGCCCAGTCCAAAAACAGCGCCGGCCAGACGTGCGGCGGCGCGTCTCCCGGCGCCATGCCCCAGCCATGCCCGCCACTGGCAAAAACATGTTTTTCGACCGGCACCCCGGCCTTTCCCAAGGCGTCGAACATGAGCAAGCTATTTTCGATGGCCGCGATGGGGTCGTCTTGCGCTTGCGCCAGGAAGGTCGGCGGCATCGCGCGGCCGGCGCGCCGCTCGACCGAATAGGCGATGGAATCGGCGCGCGCCGGCGCCGTCCCCAGTATGCTTTTCCGGGAGCGGGTATGGTCGAAGGGCGGCATCATCGTCAGCACCGGGTAGATCAGGGCCGCGAAATCGGGACGCGCCGACAGCTTGTCGGCGGCGTCCCGGGGACGATAGCGCGCTTGCTCCGGCGCGGCCGCCGTCATGCCGGCCAGATGCGCGCCTGCCGAAAACCCCAGCACCCCAACGCGGTGCGGATCGATGCCGAACTCAGCGGCGCGGCCGCGGATCAGGCGCAGCGCCCGCTGCCCATCCTGGAATGGCACGGCGGTGTCGCTCCAGCCTTCGCGCGGCAAGCGGTAGACCAGCTCGAACGTCCACATTCCCCGCTCTTGCAGCCAGCGCGCGGCCGGCCCGCTTTCCTTGCCCAGTTCGATGCGGGCATAGCCGCCGCCCGCCACCACCAGCGCCGCGGCGCCGTTCGCGCGGGCCGGCCGGTGCACGATCAGATACGGCGCCGCGACGTTGCTGACGGCCCCATTCTTGCCGATCCGCTCGGGGCCTTGCGGGCCGGGCCCGTCGGGTGGCGCGCCGGCCCACAACGGTAGCGTTTCCGGCGCCTCTTGCGCGCGGGCGGGCGCGCTCAGGAAAGCGCAGCCGGCAAACAAGATACAAAACATCTGGCGCATGGAAGCCTCATGGTTGAATTTTCCGGCATCCGTAGTCAAATCTGACAATTCGCTTCGCATTCAGGCAAGAATATTGCCGCCGACTTTTTTATAATAAACTATCGCTAGAGTATCGCGGCCCTGGCGCCGCACCCAAGCGGAAGACGCATGAGGACTTCCCAGCAGCGCTCGGCGTCTTCGGCGAAGCCGCCAAGCCGGCATCCCCATCCACCAGCAACACTTTGACGGAACCCCATGAACACAGCATTCACCATTCGCCCGGCCCAGCCCTCCGACGTCGCCCACATTTACGCCATGATCCTGGAACTGGCCGTGTTTGAAAAACTCGAGCACATGGTCGTGGCCTCCGAAACGATGCTGCACGAGGGTCTGTTCGGCGCCCGACCGGCCTGCGAAGCCATCATCGGCGAGGAAGACGGCGTGGTCGTCACCTTCGCCCTGTTCTTCCACAATTTTTCCACTTTCTTGACGCGCAAGGGACTGTACCTGGAAGACCTGTACGTCAAGCAAGCCCACCGCGGCAAGGGTTACGGCCGCAAGATGCTGGTATCGCTGGCGCAACTGGCCGTCGAACGCCAGTGCGGCCGCTTCGAGTGGACGGTGCTGGACTGGAACGCGCCGGCCATCAAGCTGTACACGGGAATGGGCGCGGAACTGTTGCCGGAATGGCGCATCTGCCGCGTGGCCGGCGCCGCGCTGACGGATCTGGCGCAGCCGGGCGCGCGCGCGTAAGCCGCCGATTGACTGGCCGAGCAACGGGGGCAGACCACAGGGCGACTAACGGGCCAGTTGCAACAGGATTTCCTTGTCGATGGCCTTGAGCGGCACGATTTTTTCCACGCCGCCCCGCTTCACCGCCTCCTTCGGCATGCCGTAGACGACGCAACTTTCCTCGTCCTGCGCCACGGTGCGGGCGCCGGCCTTGCGCATTTCCAGCAAGCCTGCCGCGCCGTCGTCGCCCATGCCCGTCATGATGACGCCCAGGGCATTCGCGCCGGCGCACTTGGCCACCGAACGGAACAGCACGTCCACCGACGGCCGGTGCCGGTTCACCAGCGGCCCGTCTATCACTTCCACATAATACTGGGCGCCGTCGCGGCGCAACAGCATGTGCTTGCCGCCCGGCGCGATCAGGGCGCGGCCCTGGATCACGCGGTCGTTGTGACGCGCCTCCATCACTTGAATGCGGCACAGGCCGTCGAGCCGGGCGGCGAAGGCCGCCGTGAATTTTTCCGGCATGTGCTGGACGATGACGATGCCGGGCGTGACGCGCGGCAGCGCCGTCAACACTTCTTCCAGCGCCTGGGTGCCGCCGGTCGAGGTGCCGATCGCCACCACCCTCTCGGTGGTCTGCAACATGGCGCGGCTCTCGCCCGGCGAAGCGAGGATCACGTCGGCCGTGTATTTGGCCGTCACCGGCGGCGGCGCGCGGGAGCCGATCGCCAGTCGCTTCAGGTTCGCTTGCGCGGCCGCGCGCACGGCGCCGATCAATTCGTCCGAGCTGTCGTGCAGGAATTGCTTGAGCCCCAGCTTGGGCTTGGTGATGATGGACACGGCGCCGGCCGCCAGTGCCGCCATCGTCGTCAAGGCCCCCTTTTCCGTCAGGGTCGAGCAAATCACCACCGGCGTGGGCCGCTCCAGCATGATGCGCTTGAGGAAGGTGATACCATCCATGCGCGGCATTTCCACGTCCAGCACGATGACGTCGGGCCACTGGAGCTTCATGCGTTCGATGGCCAGCAACGGATCGGCCACCGCGTAGATGACCTTGATGCCGGCGGCCGCGTCGAGCATGGCCGAGAGCACTTGGCGCACCACGGCGGAATCGTCGACCACCAATACCTTGATATCACTCATGGGGCCGCCTTCAGGGGGAAACCGCCCGAATCGACCAGTTTCACCTGGCAGACCCAGACATGGCCGCTGTGCACGTCGAAGATGATTTGCCGGTGGCCGATGCCATACAGGCTCTCGGAGATGATGGGCACGTCGTGCGCCTGCAACAACCGGCGCGCCGTTTCGCCATTCTTTTGCCCGACATTGAGGCTGTCGACGCGGCTCACGCCAGGAAACATATTACCGCCGCCAAAGATCTTGCCATGGCATTCGGACGCCACCACGCGCACCCGCGCCAATTCTTCGAGCATCAATTCCATCGCTTCTTCGCCATAGCGCGCGTCCAGTTCGGACAGCTTGCCGGCGCCGCGCCGCGACAGCAGGAAGTGCGACATGGCGCCGATGCGCTTGCCCGGATGCCACAGCGTCATCGACACGCAAGAGCCCAGCACGGTGCGGATGCGGTGGCCGGCGTCGCCGACAAAGTATTCGCCCGGTTGCAGGAAGATTTCCTTCGGTTTGGTCTTGGCGCGCATGGCTCAAGGCTTGCGGTAGACCGACGGCGTCAACACGCGCACGGCATCGCTGATGTCGTTCAGGCTTTCCGAATGGCCGATCAAGAAGTGGCCGCCCGGCTTGAGCAGGGACAGCACGCGCCCGACCACGTGGCGCTTGGTGTCGCCGTTAAAGTAAATCATCACGTTGCGCAAGAAAATGACGTCGAAGCTGCCCAGTTCCGGCAGGGTCGTGTTCAGGTTAACCTGGCGAAACTGGACGCGCCTGCGCAGGGCCTTGTCGACCAGCACGGTGCCGTGCTGGACGTCGATACCTTTCAAGCAAAAACGCTTCAAATAACTGACCGGGATATGGGTGGTGCGCTCGACCGGATAGTGGCCGCCGCGGGCGCTGTGCAGCACGCGCGTGCTGATGTCCGAGCCCATCACTTCCCAGGGCTGGTCACCCAGGCAGTCGGCCAGCACCATGGCGATGCTGTACGCTTCCTCGCCCGAGGAACTGGCGGCGCTCCAGACCCGGAAGGGGCTG
>DMYQ01000340.1:23269-25661 GCA_003482555.1 Janthinobacterium sp.
AAAAAATACGTCTCGTTGGTGGTCAACAGGTCGACCGCCGTCTGCATCTCGCCGGGCGCCTCGCCGCTGGCCAGCAACTTGAAATAGGCGCCGTAATCGGCCACGTTGCATTGCTGCAGGCGCTTGGCCAGGCGCCCGCTGACCATGGCTTTCTTGGCCGACGACAGGCTGATGCCGGCCGCGTCGAAGATGAAGCGCTGAAACTGGGCGAACTCTTGATCGCTGATGTGATAGATGCTCATGGCGCCCGTTTCAATATGCCTGCCTCAGTGCGCGTCGAGCAAGGCCGCTTCAGCCGCTTCCGCCACGCCCGGCTCGGCCGCCGTCTCCAGCGACAAGACTTTCTCGACATTGAGCAGTATCACGAACTTGCCGTTCACCTTGCCCATGCCGAGAATGAAGTCGCCGCGGATGCGGGCGCCGAAGGTCGGCGCCGGCTCGATGTCGGTGGCGGGAATGTCGAGCACGGCGTTCACGGCATCGACGACGACGCCGATCACTTGCCGCTCGTTATCGCCGAACAGTTCCACGATGACGATGCAACTGCGCTTGCCCAGCTGAGTGGGGACGCGCCCGAAGCGGGCCGACAGATCCATCACCGGCACCACGGCGCCGCGCAGATTGATGACGCCGCGTATGCTCGCCGGCATCATCGGCACCTCGGTCACGCCGCCGTATTCGATGATTTCCTTGATCGACAAGATGCCGATGGCAAACAATTCGCCGCCCAGTATGAAGGTCAGGTATTGCGCCTGCCCGGCGCCGGGCGATTGCGCCAGCGCGGCGCACGCGTCCACGGGAACCAGTTGATTCATGGTCGGGCTCCTTAAAATTTGGTGAAATGTTTTTCGTCGGGGCCGTCGTCGTCGACGCTGAAGGCGGGATGGCTGGAAAAGCGCACCTTGCCCTGCGACCGGGCGCCGCCATGGACGCCGGGACGGCGCGCGGCGGCCGGGCGACGGGGCGGGCCGCCCCGGAAAAATGTCATCAATTGCTGCAGCAATTCGGACTGGCTGCTCATTTCCTCGGCCGTCGCCGCCAGTTCCTCGGAACTGGAAGCGTTTTGCTGGGTGGTCCGGCTCAACTGATTGACGGCCGCGTTGATCTGGCCCACGCCGGACGACTGCTCTTCCGAGGCGGCCGTGATTTCCTGCACCAGGTCGGAGGTCTTGCGGATGTTCGGCACCATCTGGTCGAGCAGCTTGCCGGCCCGCTCCGCCAGTTCCACGCTATTGGTGGCCACTTCGCCGATTTCCTGGGCCGCGATCTGGCTGCGCTCGGCCAGCTTGCGCACCTCGGCCGCCACCACCCCGAAACCTTTGCCGTGCTCGCCGGCCCGGGCCGCCTCGATGGCCGCGTTCAAGGCCAGCAAATTGGTTTGATAGGCGATGTCGTCGATGATGCCGATCTTCTTGGCGATCTGCTTCATCGCCGCCACCCTCGCCTTGACGGCGTCGCCGCCCTCGGCCGCCTCTTGCGCGGCCAGGGTCGCCATGCCGTCGGTGACCTTGGCGTTGTCCGTGTTTTGCGAAATCGAGGCCGTCATCTGTTCGATCGAAGCGCTGGTTTCCTCGACTCCGGCGGCTTGCTCGCTGGATGCCTGCGACAGCGATTGCGCCGTCGCGCTCACTTCCTCGGCGGCGCTGGAGAGCGCGTCGACCACGCGGTGCACTTGAATGATGATGCCGGCCAGGCTGCGCGTGATCCACAGCGCCAGGGCGGCGCCCAGCAGCACGATGAGGACGGCGAAAATCACGATGGTGCGGCGCGAGGAATCGAGCACTTGCGCCATTTGTTCCGACTTGGCCTTGGTGTTGAGCGCGTTGAGCGCCTGTAACTTTTGAAAGGCCGTCGAAATGGGCTTGTCGGCGCCGGCGATCGCCTTGTCCATCTCGATCACGCCGGTGCCCTTGTCGCGCAGTAGCACCAGTTCCGCCATGCTGTCGCCGTAGCTCTTGTCGGCGGCCAGGATTTCGGTGAGCAGACCCTGCTCTTCCGGCCGTAAATTGCCGGCCGCGCGGTAGCTTTGCACGGCCCTGTCGATGGAATCGAGTTCGCTGCCGAATTTTTTATTGTAATCGCCGCCCCGGAGGATGTAATTCTTGAAGGCGTGCACGGTGTTGCCCAGGGCAGTATCGCCGGCCAGCACCGCGTCCTTCTTGGCCAGGGTGAGCGATTCGAATTCCTGCCAGTGTGTATTCATGGAAGAGATATTCATGAAGGCGAGCAGGCCCAGCATGATCGCCAGCGCGACCACCCCGCCGAAGCCGACATTCAAGCGCATTTCCATTTTCATGTGTTTGAACATATTTTTCCCGGGTCGTAGCGTTTTACATTGATGCTTATTAGTGGGCAACTACTGACCAACTACTGGGCGACTATTCGGCGACTA
>DMYQ01000340.1:25816-29140 GCA_003482555.1 Janthinobacterium sp.
TGGCCGGCCGGCGCATCCACCGACAGCACCCGTTCGGCGTCGAGCAAAATGACGAATTTTCCATTCACCTTGCCCATGCCGAGCAAGAAGTCGCCCTGCACCCTGGCGCCGAAAGCCGGGGCCGGCTCGATGTCGGCGGCCGCGATGTCAAGCACGGCATTGACGGCGTCCACCACGGCCCCGATCACCAGGGGGCCATGGGCGCCGGCCAGCTCGACGATGACGATGCAACTGCGCTTGCCCAGCGCCGTCGGCGGCCGCCCGAAGCGGGCCGACAAATCCATCACCGGCACCACGGCGCCGCGCAGATTGATGACGCCGCGTATGCAATCGGGCATCATGGGCACCTCGGTCACGCCGCCATACTCGATGATTTCCTTGATCGACAAAATACCGATGGCAAACACTTCGCCGCCCAGCATGAAGGTCAGGTATTGCGCGCTATCGGCCACTGGCGGCGGCGCCAGCCGATTGCCGGCATGGACAGATGAATTCATGGTCGCACCCCTCAAAAACGGGTGAAGTGCGCTTCGTCCGGTGCGCCACCGAGCGCGAAGCCGGACTGCTCACCGGATCTGACGGCAGCCGCTCTTTTGACGCCCGTGGCCGGCTTGCGCATGGCGGGCGCGCGACGCGCCATCTCCACCTTGAAGAAAGACATTGACTGTTGCAACTGCTCGGCCTGGCTACTCATTTCCTCGGCCGTCGCCGCCAGCTCTTCCGAACTGGAAGCGTTTTGCTGGGTGGTCTGGCTCAATTGCCCGATCGCCGCGTTAATTTGCGCCACGCCCGACGACTGCTCTTCCGAGGCGGCCGTGATTTCCTGCACCAGGTCGGACGTCTTGCGGATATTCGGCACCATCTGGTCGAGCAACTTGCCGGCCCGCTCCGCCAACTCCACGCTATTGGTGGCCACTTCGCCGATTTCCTGGGCAGCCACCTGACTGCGCTCGGCCAGCTTGCGCACTTCCGCCGCCACCACCGCGAAGCCCTTGCCGTGTTCGCCGGCCCGGGCCGCCTCGATGGCCGCGTTCAAGGCCAGCAGATTGGTTTGATAGGCGATGTCGTCAATGATGCCGATCTTCTTGGCGATCTGCTTCATCGCCGCCACCGTCGCCTTGACGGCTTCGCCGCCCTCGGCCGCTTCCTGCGCCGCCTTGGTGGCCATGCCGTCGGTGACCTTGGCGTTATCCGTGTTTTGCGAAATAGATGCCGTCATCTGTTCGACCGAAGCGCTGGTTTCTTCGACCCCGGCGGCTTGCTCGCTGGATGCCTGCGACAGCGATTGCGCCGTCGCGCTCACTTCCTCGGACGCGCTGGCGAGCGCCTCGGCGCCGCTGTTGACTTCAGTGACGACCTGGCTCAGCTTGGCCACCGTGTTATTGCTATATTCCTTGAGCTTGCCGAACGCGCCCTCGTAAGGCTTGTCGATGGTCTTGCTCAAATCGCCCTCGGAGAGCGCGCCCATGACCCGCACCACATCGTCGATGCTGGCGCCGGTGGTAATCATCAATTGGTTCAAGCCCTCGCCCATATCTTTTTGAAAGCCCTGCAAGCCGGACAGCTCGACCCGCGCCTCGAAATTGCCGCGGTTGGCGGCGTCGATCACGCGGCGCTGGCCTTCGATCACCTGGGTCAGCTTGGCGACCGTGTTATTCGCATACTCGCGCAAGTCGATGAAATCGCCGGCGTAAGCCGTGTTTGACTTGTCGATGGTCTGCGTCAAGTCGCCCTGGGAAATGGCGGCCATCACGTGGCGCTGGCTTTCGATCACCTGCCTGAGCCTGGTGACCATGTCCAGCATGGCATACAGCGTGCTGGAGCGGTCGCCCGCCCTGACGCGCACGGTCAAGGACAGGTTGCCGGCGGCCACTTCGCGCGCGATTTCGGCCGCGTAAGCCGGTTCGCCGCCGAGCGCCTTCATGACGGAACGCACCAGCAACCAGGTCAGCAACACCGCCAGCGCCCCGTTGAAGGTGATGGCGCCGAGCAGAATGGCGTGCGTGGACGCGTAACTGGCGCTGGCCCGGCCAAATTCCCCCTTGGCTTCGTCGATTTGAATCTCGATCAGGCGGCTCATGGTTTTTGCCGATACCCGATAAGCTTCCGTGAACGCGGGCAAGGTGGCGCGCGCCTCGGCCAGCTTGCCATCCTGGAGCAAGCCGGTCAGCTTGACGCGCATTTCCTTGAAGGCGCCGCGTTGCGTTTCCCACAGGACGACATTTTGCTTTTCCTCGGCCGTCAGCTTGGTCGAGGTATAAGCTTTCCACTCCTTTTCCAAAACCGCGAAAAATTCAGGCATGGGTTTCAATATCTCTTCGCGCTCCTTGGCCGAGTCCACGCCGGCCGCTTGCGCGATGCGGTAACGGATCCGGTTCTGGTTTTCCGATACCGTGTGCAACTGCCCCAGGGCAACGGTGCGGTCTTCATATACGGTCTTCAATCCCGCATTGCTGTTCGACATGCCGTTCAATGCATACAGGGTTTGCACGGCGCCTATCACCACAACCGCCGCAGCGAACAAGGCGATGCGCCATGCCAGTGTCATTTTTGCGAACATTTTGTTCTCCAGTGTCATCTTACTACGACCGCCCGATCGGACATTCCCGCCCGATCCGTTCAAAATCGGGTGAAGTGCGCCTCATCCGGTTCGCCTTTTGTCGAAAAGCTGAAATTGTCACTCTTGGGCGCGCGCTGGCCCGATTCGCGCCCGGCCGGCCGCTTGTGCGGAATCACCCTGACCAGCAAGAGCGCCACGACGATGCCGAAGCCCAGCCCCAGGCGGACGGCGATTTTGAGATTTTTCAACACGATTACCCCTACCATGGTTATACCGGCCGCGCCGCGTGGCGCAGCCTGAACTCAAGCGGCCAACTGCCCGCCAGCGCTTTCGATACCGTTCAACAAGGCGCCGACATCGAGGATCAGGGCCACTTCGCCGCTGCCGAGGATGCTGGAACCGCTGATGCACTTGACTTGATTGAACAGCTTGCCGAGCGGCTTGATGACCGTCTGAAACTCGCCGAGCAGGCTGTCGACCACCAGCCCCGCCTTCTTGCCGCCGTAGCGCACCACGACGATGCTCTCGCGCCGCCCGGCCGCCCCTTCCACGGCGAAAGTGTCGCGCAGGCGCACAAAGGGCAAGACTTGCCCCCGTAAATTGATGTAGTCGCGGTCCGCTTCGGCGCAAAATTCCACGCATTCCTCGATCATGTCCATGGGAATGACGAAGACGGATTTGCCCAGTCCGACCTGGAAGCCGTTGATGATCGCCAGGGTCAGCGGCAGGCGCACCGTGACCGTGGTGCCGACGCCCTCTTCGCT
>DMYQ01000340.1:29263-38281 GCA_003482555.1 Janthinobacterium sp.
AGGCCGTAAATTTCCTTGTCCGACAGGCTGCGGCCCGGCTCCACCAGGCCCCGTTCGATGGCCTTGGCGAGGATGCGCTCGCGCTTCAAGCCGCCGCCATCGTCGCTCACTTCGATGACGATGCTGCCCGAGTCGTGATAGGCGTTCAGGGTGACCGTGCCCTGGGCCGGCTTGCCGCGCGCGGCGCGCAGTTCGGCCGCCTCGATGCCGTGGTCGATGGCGTTGCGCACCAGGTGAGTGAGCGGGTCGGCGATCTTTTCCACCACCGTCTTGTCGAGCTCCGTGTCTTCGCCGCTGACGGCGAGGCCGATATCCTTGCCGATCTCGCGCGAGACGTCGTGCACGACGCGCTGAAAACGGTTGAAGGTGGCGCCGATTTTCACCATCCGCAATTGGAGGGCGCTGTCGCGCACTTCTTCGACCAGGCCCGAGAGCGTGGAGGTACATTCCAGCAACTCCGGCAAGCGGGTGCGGCGGGCGATCAGATTGGCGCTGGCGCCGGCGATGATGAGCTCGCCGACCAGGTTGATCAGATGGTCGAGCTTGTCGGCGTCGACCCGGATCGAGCGGTTTTCCTGCACCTTCAATTCGCTGACCTGCTTTTGCCTGGCCAGCGCGGCCTCGACCACCACCGGGCGCACCGTGCCCTGTTCGACCAGGATGGTGCCGATCAGCGGCGCGCCCGGCGCCGTGGCCGATTGCGTGGTCAGGGCCGTGGCCAGTTCTTGCGCCGTGATGCTGCCGCAGCGCACCAGCATGTCGCCCAGGCGTGCATTTTCTTCCGGCAATTCCTGGATCAGGATCAGGTATTCCGAGATGCGGCTGTGCGGCGCCAGGATGCGCACGCTGCAATCGTCGCGCACGAATTCAAAGACATTGTCGATGGCGGTCTTGTCGACGTCGCTCTTGAAGGCGATTTCAAAGCCCAGGTAACAGGATTCCGCATCCATCAGCGCCGCCTCCGGCAAGGCGTCGACCAGGGTGACGATGCCGACGATGGTGCCGATCTGGCTCAGGTAGCGCACGAAGGAGAGCGGGTCCATGCCATTCCTGAGCACGTCGGGACCGAAGCGCAGCGAGATGTGCCAGTGGTCGTGCTCGTCCCCGCCGGCCTCGATGCGATGCACGGTATCGGCCTGCGTCACCGCCAGCGCCCGCTCGGCCGCTCCCGGCGCCTGGTCCAGGTAATCGCTCAATTGCGCCGTCAGCGGCGCGCCCTTTTGCAAGAGCTCCGCGTCGGCCTCCATCTGGCCGGAAGCGACGGAATCGACCAGGGCCGCCATATGGTCGCGGCAAGACAGCAGCAAGACCACCATGGGCTCGCCGATCTCCAGCTGGCCCGCGCGCACAAGGTCGAGCACGCTTTCCACCACGTGCGTGAATTCCACCACTTGATCGAGGCCGAACATGCCGGCCGAGCCCTTGATGGTATGGGCGGCGCGGAAGATGGCATTCACCAATTCCCCCTGCTCTTCCGCCTGGGCCACGCCGAGCAGGGCGTTTTCCATTTCTTCCAGCAATTCGCGGCTTTCGACTATGAAGATCTGCAACACTTGGTCAAGATTCATGGCATCTCTCGCTGAGGCGCTACGATGGGGTCCGGCCCGGGGCCGAAGCCGATACAGGGCTGGCGGCGATCACCAGGGGGTCGCCGAAATAGGCGGCCAGATTGAACAGTTCCAGCACGTCGAGCACGGCCGGGCTGTGCGCCAGCAACTGCACGGTTTGATGTTGCTGCCGCGCCTGGCGCTTGGCTAGCATCAGCAATTGCACACCGGAAGAATCGAATTCCGTCACGCCGGAGAGGTCGATGTCGAGGCTGTCGGGCTGTTCGAGCGCGGCCAGCAGCACCCCCTTGAGCTCGGCCGCCCGGTAAATCGTCATTTCACCGACTATGCGCAGGCAGGCGGTGCCACCCTTGCGTTGCTGTGCAGTGCTCATTGTGCTCTCCAGGGGCGGATGCGGGCCGCGCCGGCGCGGCCCAGTGACAATCAGGGCAAGACCAGCTTCTGTACGGCGCCGAGCAACACTTCCGGCTTGAAGGGTTTCACCACCCAGGCCTTGGCGCCGGCCGCCTGCCCTTCCTGCTTCTTCGATTCCTGCGATTCCGTGGTCAGCATGATGACGGGCGTGAATTTATAGCTGGGCAATTGCTTGAGCGCCTTGACGAAGCTGATGCCATCCATATTCGGCATGTTCACGTCGCTGATGACGAGGTGAATCTTTTGCCCGGTGAGCTTGGAGAGCGCATCCTGGCCATCCTTGCCTTCGATGACCTCGTAGCCCGCCCCTTTCAGCGCGATGCCGACAATTTGCCGAATTGAAATTGAATCGTCCACGATCATGATCGTTTTTGCCATGTCAGCCCCCTAGAAAAAAGTGATCTCGTCGTCCTGCGCCGCGGCCGCCTTGGCCTTGGGCTTCACCTTGGCGCCGGCGTGCAGGGCGCGCTCTTCCGCCATCGCATAGGTGCTTTCCAGCTCGGCCAGCAAGGCGCGGGAATCGAGTTCGCGCAGGGCCTGGTCTTGTGCGAACTCGCCCTGGTTTTGCCGCAAAAAGTCTGGCAAGCGCTCCATGTTTTGTTTGACGTGGCTCATGATCTGGCTCACGCGATCCTGAAATTGCAGTTGCACCAGGGCGTCCGAGACTTCCGACTTGATGCCGATGCTTTCTTCCTTGAGCAGGTTGGACGACTGCACCAGGGCGTCGGTGACGCCGCGGAAATCGGACAGCACGGTGCCGATCAACTGGCCCGAAGTCTGCATCGAGCGGGCCTCGTCGCGCATCGACGCCTCCGACGCCTGGCAAGTGGCGACGATGGCGTCGTTGATCAGGCTCACTTGCTGGGAAATGTGGCGACCGGTTTCCGCCGAGCGGTTCGACAACATCCTGACCTCGCTGGCGACGACGGCGAAGCCGCGTCCCGTTTCGCCGGCGCGGGCCGCCTCGATGGCCGCGTTCAGGGCCAGCAGATTGGTTTGCGCGGCGATGCTGGCAACGTCCGTCGCCATCTGTTGCAGTTTTTTGATGAAGTGCTGCAAGCCCTGGATCTTGTTGATCATCATGGCCTTGGACGAGGCCGTCGATTCCAGCAAGGCCAACACGGAGCCCAGTTCGCGCTCGCTGTTGGCGAACACGGCCACCAGGCCGCTGCCGCTGTCTTCGACCGATTCGGTGGCCGCGCCGGAAGCCCGCACGGCTTGCTCAAGCTTGTCGACGATGCCGGAGAAACGCTGGGCCAGCGCACTGATGGCGTCCTCCATCTGGGTGCGCGACGATTCGATGTGCGCGCTCCACACGGACACCACTTTTTCGCCGAAGTCCTGGCGGCTGGCCAGGTAGTGTTCGATCGACTCGGCCGTTTCCGGCTGCAGGGAAGCGCTGTGACGGCTAGCCAGCAGGCCGGCGCCAAACAGCAAGGCCGCCGCCAGCATGCCGGGCCAGTGCCAGCCGCCGAAGGAGAGAACGAGGATCGCGCCCGCCAGGGAGAGTATGGCCGGATAGAATAAGTGAAAACGCCGCCGAAGGGATTGCTTCACTACGAAATCTCCCAAGAGTAACAAGAAGGATAGCGGCGTCGCGGGCATGGCCCGTGGGCGACGTCAGCGTTGTGTTAGCTCGTGTGAATCGTGCGATTTTGCGCACGTGAAACAGCGTGTCGGCACCGCTTGCAGGTGCGGACACCTGAAATGATCATGCTACTTATATTGTTCTAGCGCAAGTGATTCGCGCAAAGTATCGGAACAATTCACCGCCGCGGCACCCGACCGTTGTTCTTGGGGAGGGCGCCGCCGGCCCGGCGAAGCGGGGGCGCCGCCGCGGGACCGGGACAGGGATCACCTTTGTCAGGGAATGATCAAGGACTCGGCGTCATCCTGCGCCTCCCTCTCCAGCGCGGCGCTACGTGCCAGGCGCGACGCCCGCGCGCGCGCGAAGACGATCTTCAAGGCGGCCATGACGGGCACCGACAGGAAGATCCCGGCCACGCCGCCCAGTTGATCGCCGGCCAGCAAACCGACGATCACCATCAGGGGGCTCACTTCCACCCCCTCGCTCATCAGATAGGGATTGAGCACGTAATCCTGGAACATGCGGTAGGCGAAAATGAAGCTGATCAGCCACAACAGGTGCTCATAGCCGCTGAAACCGGCCACCAGCACGGCCAGGACGACGGCCGCCAGCGGCCCCGCGAAAGGGATGAATTCGAGCAATGCCGCCGCGCCCGCCAGCAGCAGGGCGTAGGGAACGCCGAGCAGGGAAAAGGCCATGCCATAGCTGACGAAGGTGGCGATGGAGAGCATCAACAGGGCGCGCACATAACGCGACAGCAAGACATCGAGGTCGTCGATGATGTCGCCCCACAGGCTCTTGTTTTGCTTGTTCAGCAGGGAAAACATCTCGGCCCGCATGTCCGGCGCCTCCTTGATCAGCAGGAAACTGAGGATGGGCACCAGCACCACGTAGATCAGATTGCTGGCCACATGGACCACGCCCAGGCCGAACTGCCGGGCCAGCGGCACGGCCTTGTCGGTGCCGCTGGCCAACTGGCTTTGCACGAAGGCGAGGATGCGGGCGCGCAGCGGCTCCATGAATTCCGGCAAGGGAATGCGGTCGGCGAAATTGTTCGCCTTGATCAATTCCGGCAATTGCTCGCTCAGGCGCAAGGCTTCGTCTTCGATGCGGCCACCGAACACGGCGCCGGCCACGGCGACCAGGGCGATGGCGACGACAAACACCAGTGCGATCGAGACCGTGCGCGGCACCCGCCGCGGCCGCACCCGTTCCAGCAGTTCGACCAGCGGATACAGCAAGTAGCTAAAGAAAATGGCGAACACCACCACCAGCAAGGTGGAAGAAATGGTGTAGGTAATAAAGAGCAAGAGCGAGACGAGAAATACTGTCCAGACTATTTTTGCAACGCGGACATCGAAACCAAACATACTATCCTTCTTCGGCAAGGACGCAAGATACGCGTCGGTGCGCACAGTTTGATGCCGCACGATTGATACCGCAATGAAATTATCCATGGCGCCAGGCGCATGCCGCCGCGCCGGCCCTCAAGGCCAGGGGCTGCCGTCGCCGCAATGCTCGACAAACAGCACATTGTTCTTGCTGTCGTTGGGGATATACACTTGATTCACCGCCGACGGCGGCAATATGTCGCCGGCGCATTGCGCGCTTTGACCGGGGCCCAGCACGATCTTGCCGCCGACCTTGATGGTGCAAGAGCTGGCGCTATTCAAGGGGCTCCATTCCGGGCAAATGTCGTTGTCGACGCGGTACTTGTCGCGCGGGCCCAGCGGCGCCGAGAACGACCACCAGCGCCCGTACCGGGTATAGCCCTTGGAAGCGTCTCAGACCCGATACACGGTGACGGGTTTTTCCGCCACAAACACTTGCCCCTTGCACAGGGCGCCCTTGCCCGGCTCGCCGATCGCGGCCGCCAGCAAGGCCTCGTCGCTGGCCGCGACCATGCCTTCGGGCGGGGTGACGATCGCGCCCACGCAATCGTCCGCGAACGCCGCCGCGGCGAAGCCGGCGCTCAACAGGGTGAAGCTGCAAACGAGGGCGTAGCGCCGCGACGGCATAGACATGGGAAACTCCTTGAAGGTTCGCTTGAAAAAGTGACGCTGAAAAGCGGTGCTCAATCGACTCAATCGACTCAATCGAGGAAGGCGCGCAAGCGCGCCAGGCTCAGGCGTTGGTTGGCGCGCAGCCATTCCTGGGGCAAATCCAGGCCCGACAGAGACAGATCCGACTGCCCCGCCAGCCAGGCGACAAATTGATCGCGCTCGGCAAAGGCCAGGAATTCCCCCGCCTCGCCATCGGTCTTGCGGCGCAGATATTGACTCTGGGTAAGCAACTCGCCATCCGTCACTTCGCAATAGATGAACAAGCCGTCGGCACAATGCAAACCCATGCCGCAATACTCGGGATGGCTGAAACACAGCGCCCGTCCCGCCTGCAGACGGTCGGCGACGGCATTGGCGAGCGCTGCGCCCACGGTGGGATTTGGCATGGTGGCGATGAGAGAAAAAGAAATCGGAATCCGGGCGCTGGCAGCCTGTCGGACTTGAAGAATCGAAGCGAAAAGCCGATTTCCTTCAAGTCCGACAGGCTGCTAGTCGCGACCGCGCGCATGCATACCGGGCATGGCCCGGCGACGTTCATACGCTACGCGACAATAAAAAAATTGTCAAATAAATATTTTATTTGCACTTCTTTTGATACCGCTTAAAACACAGCCCAGGACATCCGCTCTTTTGGCAAGGAAGCACGCCGGTCCGCGCTCACCCGCGGCGCGGCCACCGACTCCAAGCCGTGACCGGCGTCGGGCCGGCCGCCACAGCCCTGTGTACATCGATATAAAAAGTTTCCAAAAAATATTGTTTCACATTGACAATATACCAATTTCCTATATTCTTGTATGACGGAAAAAATATTTCCTTGACGATAACGATGCTCCGGTTCCTTGATATCCCTATTTTGGAGAGTGTATGACTTTGTTGAAGCGCAGAGCGCTGATGGGCGCCATCGCCAGCAGTCCTTTTTGGTTGCAAGACGCATGGGCCCAGGCCCAGGACTTGAGAATTTCCCATCAATTCCCTGGCGGCAGCATCGATGAGGGCGACTTCCGCGACCGTTTGAGCCGCACCTTCGCGGCGGCCGTGGAAAAACGCACCAGGGGCAGTCTGCGCTTGTCGGTACACCCGAATTGTTCCTTGATGAAAAGCGAGTTGCAGGTGGGCGCCTTGCGCAAGGGCGAACTGGACCTGGCGCTGATGCCCCTGTCTTACGCCGGCCAGGAAGTGCCGGAAGCGCAAATCGGTTTGCTGCCCGGCCTGGTCAACTCTTACCAGCAAGCTTACGCGTGGAAAAACGCCGAGATCGGGCGCGAACTCCAGCGCGCCATGTTCGACAAGGGCATCGTCATCGTCAGCTGGATCTGGCTGGCCGGCGGCGCCGTGTCGCGCGGCAAGCCCGTGCTCTCGCCCTCGGACGTGAACGGCATGCGCATGCGCGGCGGCTCGCGCGAGATGGACTTGCTGCTCACGGCGGCCGGCGCCAACATCGTGGAAATGCCGTCCAACGCACTATACGGCGCGCTGCAGGGCGGTACCATCGACGGCGCCATGATCTCGTCGAGCTCCCTGATCTCCTTCCGCCTGGAAAACGTATCGAGCGTGCTGAGCATCGGCACCGGCAGGGCTTTCTGGTATATGTTCGAACCTTTGATGATGTCGCGGGTGGCTTTCGAGCGCCTGAGCAAGGATCAGCAAGCGGCCATCATGGCGGCCGGCGCCGACATGGAAGCGTTTGCCCGCCTGTTTTCGGAACTCGACGATTCCGTCGTCGGCCACGTCTACAAGCGCGCCGGCGTCAAGGTTATCGACTTGACGGACACGCATATTCAGAAATGGCAAGATCTGGCGCGCAGCACTTGCTGGGAAGATTTCAAGGGCAAGAGTCCCGCCTGCGCGAAATTGCTCAAGCTGGCACAAAAGGTCGCCTAGTAAACGATCCCGCCGCGCCAGTCCACGCGCCGCGCCCGCGACCGGGGCGGCGAAGCCATCAAACCGGCCAAGCGCCGTCCCTGGACCGGGATGTGGGCGCGCGTCGACCCGATCATGTCGTGGCCGCCGGCGCGGCTGGCGTCGGGGAATTGCGCGTTCTTGCCAGCCGCACGCTAGCCGTCCGACCGCGCGGGTGGTCGGGACGCGGCTGTCGACATGACCGCCGCCGGCGCTGATTTCGCCTGACGCCCGTGTTCGCCTTCTTTTTGCCGCCCGTTTCGATTATCCTGATGGCGCGCCCATCATTCCGGTCATCGCCACCGGCCCACAGCCATCATGCGAGTGAAGCAATGAACGCACCGCCCCGTATCTGGAACACGTTGCAACGCAATCGCGCGCTGCGCCTGGAGCGCGCGCAAGCCGCCCTGGGCGCCGCGCTGGACGGCAAGGCGCTGCCGGCCGCCCGCATCGCCGAGCTGCTGTACGCCGTGCTCGAACGCGGCGACCGCGTCTGCCTGGAGGGGAACAACCAGAAACAGGCCGACTTCCTGGGCCAGGCGCTGGCCGGCCTCGACCCGCAACGCGTCAACGCCCTGCACATGCTGCTCTCGGTGCTGGCCCTGCCCGAGCACCTGGACGTGTTCGAGCGGGGCGTCGCCGCGCGCCTGGACTTTTCCTTTTCCGGGCCGCAGGCCGGCCGCGTGGCCAGGCTGGTGGCGGCCGGCAAACTCCAGATCGGCGCCATCCACACTTACCTGGAACTGTTCGGGCGCTACTTCGTCGACCTGACGCCGCGCGTCTGCCTGGTCGCCGCCGAGGCGGCCGACCGCCACGGCAATCTGTACACCGGCCCCAACACGGAAGACACGCCGGCCATCGTCGAAGCGACCGCCTTCAAGAACGGCATCGTCATCGTGCAGGTCAACCGCATCGTCGACAGCCTGCCGCGCGTCGACATTCCCGGCGACTGGGTCGATTTCGTGGTGCGGTCGCCCAAGCCCTATTACATCGAGCCCCTGTTCACGCGCGACCCGGCGCAAATTTCCGAGATCCAGGTGCTGATGGCGATGATGGCCATCAAGGGCATCTACGCCGAATACCAGGTCGAACGCCTGAACCACGGCATTGGCTTCGACACCGCCGCCATCGAACTGCTGCTGCCGACCTACGCCACGGATCTGGGACTGAAGGGCAAGATCGGGCGCCACTGGGCCCTCAACCCGCATCCGGCCCTGATCCCGGCGATCGAATCGGGCTTCGTCGAATCGGTGTATTCCTTCGGCTCCGAACTGGGCATGGAAGACTACATCCGGGCCCGCCCCGACGTCTTCTTCACCGGCCCGGACGGCGCCATGCGCAGCAACCGCGCCCTGTGCCAGGCGGCCGGCCACTACGCCTGCGACATGTTCATCGGCTCGACCCTGCAGATCGACTTGCAGGGCAATTCCTCGACCGCCACGGCGGGCCGCATCGCCGGCTTCGGCGGCGCCCCCAACATGGGCGC
>DMYQ01000340.1:38417-53498 GCA_003482555.1 Janthinobacterium sp.
CGCGGACGCGCGCGGGCGGCGCCACGCCAGCCCGGCGTGGTTGAAGGCCGGGCGCCAGGCGCGTGAAGGAAAGAATCAGATCCCGCGCGGGCAAAAACTGGTGCTGCAGATCGTCGAGACCTTCCGCGAGCACATGCAGCCGGCCTTTGTCGAACGGCTCGACGCCTGGGAACTGGCGGAGCAGGCCGGCATGGCGATCCCGCCGGTGATGATCTACGGCGACGACGTGACGCATATCCTGACCGAGGAAGGCATCGCCAACCTGCTGCTGTGCCGCGGCGAGGAAGAGCGCGAACAGGCCATCCGCGGCGTCGCCGGTTACACGCCGGTGGGCCTGGCGCGCGACAAGCGCATGGTGGAAAACCTGCGCGACCGCGGCATCATCGCGCGCCCGCAAGACATCGGTGTCGACAAGCGCCTGGCCACGCGCGATTTGCTGGCGGCGAAAAGCATGAAGGACCTGGTGCGCGCCTCGGGCGGTTTGTACAATCCCCCCAAGCGTTTCCGCAACTGGTGAGAACAGGCGGGCGTATCGGGCAGCCCTAGTCGGCCAATATTTTCAGGAGCTTTGATGGAAACCCTGCAGTACCGCTTTGAACACGGCAGCCGCGCGCTGCCGGCCCGGCCCCAGATGGTCGGCGTGGTCGGCTCCGGCAATCTGGAAGTGCTGATCGAGTCGGCACCCTCGGGCGGCGCCTGCGTGGTCGACATCAGCACCGCCGCCACCGGCTTCGGCGCCACCTGGGAAGCCGTGATGAACGACTTCCACCAGCGCTGGCAACTGGCCGATGTGCGCGTGGCCATCAACGACATGGGCGCGACGCCGGCCGTGGTCAGCCTGCGCCTGGATCAAGCCGTTGAAACGGCGCTCGGGGAAGCGCCATGAGCAGCTATCTGGAAGCGAGCGCGCGCCAGCGTCTGAGCCGCCTGTTCGACGCCGGCAGCTTCGAGGAATTCATCGCGCCGGAAGAGCGCGTGGTCAGTCCCCACCTGGCGCCGTTGAACCTGGCGGTCGCCTTCGACGATGGCGTCGCCGTCGGGCGCGCGCGCCTGGATGGCGCCGGCGTCTTCGTGGCGGCGCAGGAAGGTGGCTTCATGGGCGGCGCCGTGGGCGAGGTGCATGGCGCCAAACTGGTCGGCATGCTGCGCCGCGCCGCCGCCGAGCGCGCCCACGCCGTGGTGCTGTTGCTGGATTCGGGCGGCGTGCGCCTGCACGAAGCAAACGCCGGCCTGATCGGCGTCTCCGAAGTGATGCGCGCCGTGCTCGACGCGCGCGCCGCCGGCGTGCCGGTGATCGCCCTCATCGGCGGCTCCAACGGCGCCTTCGGCGGCATGGGCATCGTGGCGCGCTGCGCCAACGCGGTGCTGATGTCGGAGGAAGGCCGGCTCGCCATGTCGGGCCCGGAAGTGATCGAAACGGCCAGCGGGGTCGAGGAATTCGACTCGCGCGACCGCGCCCTGGTGTGGCGCACCAGCGGCGGCAAGCACCGCTACCTGCTGGGCGACTGCCAGGCCATCGTGGCCGACCGGGTGGCGGATTTCCGCCAGGCCGCCCTGGACGCCATCGCGCGCGTGCGCGGGGCGCCGGTGGAGCTGACCCTGGAGGGACTCGAGGACGAGCAGCAACTGTTGAGCGAACGGGTGGCCGCCTTCGGCGCGCTGCGCGACCCGATCGAAATATGGACGGCGCTGGGCATGGACGAGGCGGCCGCCATCCCGATGCTGGAAATCGACGAGTTCATCGAAGCGGCGCGGCCACACCGTCTGGGGGCGAACTAATGGAAAATACGGCACAGGTGCAAAGCACGACACGGGTGGCAAGTGCGCCGACGGTGGCTTGGAGGACGCTGGTGGCGGCCCTGTTCCCGCTCGGGCACGACATCGTCGAAAAGGATGACTTCCTGAGTGGCGAAGGGAGGGTGGGCGCGGCCACCATCGCCGTGATCGGCACCAGCGGCCACGCCGCCATCGGCGTCGAAATCGCGCTGGCGCAGGCGCGCGCCGTGCTCGCGGTGGTGCGCGCGCATCCGGGCCGCGCCATCTTGCTGCTGGTCGACACCCAGGGCCAGCGCCTGCGCCAGCGCGACGAGATGTTGGGCATCAACAGCTTCATGGCGCACCTGGGCAAATGCGTCGACCTGGCGCGCCGCCGTGGCCATCGCATCGTCGGCCTGGTGTACGACCAGGCCCTGTCGGGCGGCTTCATCACCAGCGGCCTGATGGCGGACGCCTGCCACGCCCTGCCCGACGCCACCATTCGCGTGATGGGGCTGGCGGCCATGGCGCGCATCACCAAGGTGCCGCAAGAGCGGCTGGAAGAACTGGCCAAGACCAATCCCGTGTTCGCGCCCGGCCCGGAAAACTATTTACGCATGGGCGGCCTGGAGGCGATCTGGGACGGCCAGTTGGCCGAACGGCTGGCGCTGGCGCTGGCGGCGCCGCCGGGCGCCGACACGCGCGCCGCGCTCGGCCTGGAACGGGGCGGGCGGCGCCTGGCGCAGCCTGTCATCGACGCCATCCTGAGCGGCGGCCATGTACGCGCGGCATGACCTGGTGTGGCTGACGGCGCCGGGCTGGCTGGCGGCCCGCGCGGCGGCCGCGCCGGCCCACGCCGAGGCCTTGGCACGCTGGCAAAGCGAAGACTGGCCGCTGACGGTGCGCCGCGACGACGCCGATTGCGCCCCCGGCCAGCTGGGCCTGGGGCTGTCGCCGGCGCCGGCCGGCGGCGCCAAGGTGCGCATCGCCGTGCGCGCGGCGCCGGCCGACGTCGCCAGAAGCACGGCGCCGCTGCCGCTCAAGGCCGTGCTGGCGGCCCTGCCCGGATGGTGGCGCCTGCCCCTGCGCGCGCTGCACGATGAAAGCCTCGGCCTGACTTTGCGCGCCTACGGTTCCGTCGCCTTGCAAGCGCTGACCGGCCAGGACTACATCGGCCCCGCGTCGGACATCGACCTGCTGTTTTATCCGAACACGGAACGGCAATTGCGGGCCGGCCTGGCGCTGCTGACAAAACACGCCGGGGCGCTGCCGCTGGACGGCGAAGTCGTCTTCCCGGGCGACCGGGCGGTGGCGTGGAAAGAGTGGATCGTGGCCGAGGCGCGCCAGGCGCGCGTGCTGGTCAAGGAGCGCGGCGGCGTGCGCCTGGCGCCCGTCAACGCGCTGCTGGCAAGCCTGGGCGCGGCGTGAAAACCGTCGTCGCCATGGCCGCCACCGGCGCGGTGGCGGCGTCCGCCGGCGGCCGCCAGCGCGGTGAATGCCCAGAGTTCCCTGAGCACGGTAAGCGCGCCTTTTGCCTGGACACGGCGCGCCTGGCGCTGGGCAGCCTGCACGCGGAACTGAGCCTGCAACCGAAACCGGGCCTGGTGTCGCCGCTCGACAATGGCAGCCACGGCGACATGACGCCGGCGACCTTCATGCGCAGCCTGTTCGCGCTGCGCCACTACTTCACCCTGATCTGCCGCGCCGGCATGGACGGCGCCCCGTTCGCGGCCCTGAAAAGCCTGGGCATCGAAGCCGAGCGGCGCATGCTGCGCGCGACCGGCGGCGTCAACACACACCGCGGCGCGATCTTCAGCCTGGGCCTGCTGTGCGCCGCCATCGGCCAGGCGCGCGCGCGCGGCGCCGAACCGTCCGCCGCCGCCCTGCGCGCCATCCTGCTCGACTGCTGGGGCGCCGAACTGGCCGCGCACACGCTCGCGCCGCCGGCCGACAGCCACGGCCAGCGCGTGGCCGCGCTGCACGCCACCGGCGGCGCCCGCCAGGAAGGCGCGCTGGGCTGGCCGGCCGTGTTCGAAGTGGGCTTGCCGGCGTTGCGCGCGACGCTGACGGCCGGCCGCGACATGCGCCACGCCCGCATCGATACCCTGTTCGCGCTGATGGCCCATATCAGCGACACCAATGTCTACCACCGCGGCGGCAGCGCCGGCGCCAGCACGGTGCGGCGGCAGGCGCGCCGCTTCATGGCGCTGGGCGGCAGCGCCCATGCCGACTGGCTGGCGCGGGCGCTGGCCTGCCATCGCCTGTTCGTGCGGCGCCGCCTCTCGCCGGGCGGCGCCGCCGACCTGCTGGCCGCGACCTGCCTGGTGCACGCGGCCGCGACGCGGGGCGGCCAATGAGGCCGCGCCTGCTGATCCTGTGTCCGGGCCAGGGCGGCCAGCACGCCGGCATGTTCGAACTGGCGCGCCAGCACCCGGGCGCGCGGGCGCTGCTCGACAGCGTCGCCGCGTCCGATCCCGCCCTGCTGTTCGCCAACCGGGTCGCGCAGCCGGCCATCGTCGCGGCCGGGCTGGCCATGTGGGAAGCGCTGCGCGGCCTGGCGCCGGCGCCGGCCCTGGTGGCCGGCTACAGCGTCGGCGAACTGACCGCCCACTTTGTCGCCGGTGCGCTGGCGGCGCCGGACGCGCTGACGCTGGCGCACACGCGCGCGCGGCTGATGGACGATTGCCTGGGCGCCCATCCGGGTCAAGCCCTGGCCGCGATTTCCGGGCTGCCGCTGGCGCGCATCGCGGGGCTGCTCGCCGAGGATCTGTTTTACGTGGCGATCGACACGGGCGCCGACAGTTGCGTCGCCGGCGGACCGGCGGCGGCGCTGGCGACGGTGGCCGAAAAAATCGCCGGGGCCGGCGGCCGCTGCAACCGCCTGCCGGTCGATATCGCCGCCCACACGCCCTTCATGGCGGCGGCCGTGGCGCCCTTCGCGGCGGCGTTACGGGCCTGCGATTTCCATGCGCCGACGGCGCCGGTCCTGGCCGGCATCGCCGCCGTCCAGGTCGAGGGCAAGGCGGCGACGATCGAGTATCTGTCGCGCCAACTGGCTGAAAAAATCCTGTGGCGCGACTGCATGGACGCCATCGCCGAGGCGGGCGTGACGGTGGCCCTGGAACTGGGACCGGGCGCGGCCCTGTCGCGCATGCTGCGGGCGCGCCATCCCGGCATCGCCTGCCGCTCGGTGACCGACTTCCGCGGCCTGGCCGGAATCGAACAGTGGCTGGGACGGCACTTCGATTAGCGCGCCGGCGACCAGCGCCTAGCCGCCGGCGGCCGGCAAGCCGGCGTGCTGGCGCGCCCAGGCCACGATATTGGCGGCGTCCATGGCGCCGGCCTGACGCGCCACTTCGCGCCCGTCGCGGAACAGGGCCAGGGTCGGGATGCTGCGGATGGCGTAGCGGGCCGAAATGTCCTGCGCCTCTTCGGTATTGAGTTTGATGACGCGAATGAGCGGTTCCAGGCGCTGCGCCGCCTGCGCGTAAGCTGGCGCCATCGAGCGGCACGGCCCGCACCAGGGCGCCCAGAAGTCGACCAGCACGGCAATGTCGTTGCGCTCGATATGCTTTTGAAAGCGGGCGCCGGCCAGGTCGAGCGGCTGCCCCGTGAAAAGGTCTTTCTGGCACTTGCCGCAGCTCGGCTGCGCCGCCAGCCTGGCGGCGGGCAGGCGGTTCACGGCGTCGCAATGGGGGCAAACGATGTGCAGCGGCGCGGCGGCGGTGGTGGTATTCATGGCGGTTCCTGAAAGCGGTGGCGGCGCGGTGCGCCAAAGCCTCAGATTAGCAGAAAATCGCCGCGGCCAGCGGCGCCGGCGTCAGATGCGCCTGCGTCAGAGGCGCTGGCGTCAGTCGGCGGCGGCGATGTCGAGGCGGACGACATGCATCAGGCGCTTGCCCTGCCACAGCCCGCCGCCGCCCAGGACGGCGTCGCAGGAAGTGGTCTGGCCGCTCAAGTCCTTGTCGTCGAGGCGGCGGCGCAAGCGGCGCGCGTCTTCCTGCGCCAGGTAACCGACCAGGGTGGCGGCGATGAAGACGGCGATCGAGCGGTTGTCGGCGTCGGGCACCAGCATGGCTTGCAGAGGGGCGCGGGAATCGCCCTGGGCGGCGGCCAGGGCGGCGATGACGCCCTGGAAGGCCGCTTCGACGACCACTTCCGTTTCATGCCGTCCGCCATCCTGCCAGTGCCAGGCGGCGCCCGTCGGCGGCGGCCGCGGCGCCAGGGTGACGGCGGGCGGCTGGACCAGCGGTTGCGGCGGCGTCGGGTTCTTATCGCGCAGCAAAAAGTAGGCGATCAGGGTTGCGGCTAGTATGAACAGTAACAGCATGGTTTCTCTCGGTGATGGCGGCTTCGGGGCGCGCCCGGCAGCAGCATATCATTTTTTAAAAGCGTCTTTCTTCCAGTGCGAGCGCTGCGGGGCGGCCCCAACAGCGCCAGGTCAATGGAATAGCGACCAGGCGATCGTCCACATCACCAGCGCGATGACGCCGTCCAGCACGCGCCAGGCGAACGGCCGGGCAAACAGGGGCGCCAGAAAGCGGGCGCCGTAGCCGAGGCCGGTGAACCAGATCGCCGAGGCCAGCATGGCCCCCGCCGCGAAGTAAAAGCGCCCCGCCCCGGCCTGTTGGCCGCCTATGGAACCGAGCAAGATCACCGTATCCAGGTAGACATGCGGATTGAGCAGGCTGAACGCGAACGCCGCCGCGACCACGGCGCCATGGCTGGCGGGCGCCGCCGCGCCCGCTTGCAGCGTGCCGGGCCGCCATGCCGCCAGGGCCGCGCGCGCGCCATAGACGAGCAAAAACACGGCGCCCGCCACCTTTATCCACAGCAACAAGGCGGGTTGGGCGGAAATCAGGCCGCCCATGCCGGCGACCCCGGCCGCGATCAGCAGCACGTCGCAAGCGATGCAAATCAGGGTGCAACTGAGGACATAGTTGCCCAGCAAGCCCTGGCGCAGCAAGAAGGCGTTCTGGGTACCGATGGCGATAATCAGGCTGGCGCCCAGGCCCATTCCCTGCAAAAACACCGCGCTCTCCATGCGACCATCCCCTGAATGAAAAATGCCAGTCTGGGGCTTGCGGCAACATAAGTATAATGAATATTATTTACCGCAGATAAGAAGAATTTATGACGCCAGTCGATTATCGCGGCCTCGCCGCCCTCGACGCCGTGATCGGACACGGCAGCTTCGACCGGGCCGCCGCCGCGCTGGCCATCAGTCAACCGGCCGTGTCGCAGCGCATCCGCACGCTGGAAAACATGGCCGGCGTCCCGCTGATGGTGCGCAGTCAGCCACCGCTGGCGACCGCGGCCGGGCAGCGCCTGATCGCCCACTACCGCCAGGTGAAACTGCTGGAGGCGGCGCTCGACACCCCCGCCGGTGCGGGCACGCGCTTGCCCGAGCTGGCCATCGCCGTCAACGCCGACAGCGCGGCGACCTGGTTGCCGGCCGCCTTGGCGCCCCTGCTGACGCCGCCCGCCTGCCTGCTCGATATCCGCATCGACGACCAGGATCACACGCTGAGCCAATTGCGCGAGGGGCGCGTGTTCGCCTGCGTGACGAGCGAAACGGCGCTGGTGGCCGGCACCACGGCCACGGCGCTGGGCGCCATGCGCTATGTGTGCGCGGCCGCGCCGGCCTTCGCCGCGCGCTGGTTCAGCGACGGCTTCACGGCCGCCGCCGTACTCCAGGCGCCGGCCCTGATCTTCGACCGCCGCGACGCGCTGCACGCGCGCTACCTGCAACGGCGCCTGGGCATGGCGGCGGCCTATCCCCACCACTTGCTGGGTTCATCGGAAGGTTTCGTGCGTTTTATCGAAGCGGGGCACGCCTACGGCATGGTGCCGCTGCTGCAGGTGGCGGCCGCGCTGACGGCCGGCACCCTGGTCGACTTGACGCCCGGCGACGGCCTCGACGTGCCGTTGATGTGGCATGCCTGGGATATTCAAACGCCGCTCACGCGCGCGCTGTCGGAACACGTGATCGCGGCCGCGCGCGCCAGCCTGTAAGGCAAGGGCGGTTTGGCCGCCAGTCAATCAGCCTTGCGCGTTGCCCGTTCGTCCTTCGATCACCGTTCTCGGCCACAACATGGCCACGGAATTGCCGCGCGTGCCGCTTTTGATACGCACCACCCTGTTGACGGGGACGCCATCGACCTTGGCGTTGATGCGATAGGTGCCGGCCCGGGGAAAATTGACCAGCATGATGGGCGCGTCGCAGGTCGTTTGCATGATCGAATTGCCGCGCGCATCGGCGATACCGACATCGACGCTGGCCAGATAATCGCCAGTATTCTCGGCAAAAGTCAGCATTAATTGATAGCGCGAGGCATTGCGTTTCATTTGCGCCGCCTCGGTGGAACCGATGCCGCCACACACATAGCTGATGCCGTTTTCCGTCGTCGGCGACAAGCCCATGGCCGGGGTCGAGGTCGCGTAGGAAGGGTTCGAGTTCCTTGCCTTGCTGTTGGTATCGTCGCTATAGTTCGGTGTCTGCGCCAGCGCCGACGCGCACGCGAGACTGCAAGCCATCAAAAATCCATATGTCGTTTTCATGGTTCTGTACTCCTACACAATTGAACACCAGCGTACTGATGACACTGGACCGCGCATGCCAACTTCCCGGCTGGTACGCAATCCCGCGAAGTGACAAGCTAGATAGGGTTGGAGTCGAAGCCGCGGCCGCGGTTCCATTCCCGGGCCGCGACATGCGCCATATGTGGGCGCGGGAATGCGCGAGTTCAGGATTGGGGATACAGCAATGTGGGCTACGACCCGTGGAACGTGGCGGTGTGCCGAAATAAGCTTGAGGCGAGGCGGGAACGGGACGCCCGATCTGGCGTTGCCGCCCGAGGCGGTGGCGGCGACGCGCGGATACGCCCCGTGGTCGATGATCCTGGCGCTGCGACACCCCGGGATCGTCGACGGCGGTGCGCAGCCGGATGGCTGGCGCACCGCAAGCCTTGTTACTCCTTGCGGGAGCTGGCGCCCGGTTTGTTGGCGCTCTGTTGTTGTTGCGCGGCGGCGCTGTGCGCCGCGCTGCCTTGCTGCGCGGCGTTTTGCATGCTGGCGCCCTGCCCTTCGCGGCTGTCCATGCCTTGACTGCCCTGGCCGCTGGCGCTTTGCATACTTTCGCTGCCACGCATTTGATTGCCACGCACGTCACGATGTTGCGCGCCGTCGTTGAAACGCTCAAATGGATCGCTGAACTTTTTCATCGCATCTTGCTGCTTGCTCACGGATTTTTCCGTTTCCTCGGTGGCGACGCGTGCCACTTCTTCGGCCAGGGCCTTGGCCGTGCGGCTCGTTTCCGACACATGTTCCTCGGCTACTTTTGCCAGGTCGACTTGGGTGTCGGCGGCCAGGCGGGAAATGTGCTGTTGATAGGCACGGATTTTTCCGGCGGCCGGTTGCGCACGCGATGCGGACAGATTTAACAGATCGAGTGGTTCGCGCGCGGTCATGAGGTCGTGACTGGCGGTGGTGCTTTCTTCCAGCATGGTTTGGGCCAACTGGATGTTCAGATCGGTAAATTGTTGAACCGAGCGGAACAGTGATTTGGACAAATCGTTAAAAAAGGACAGCTGCGCATCCATGTGCGTTTTGGCAGCGGGGGTGACGGAGTTTGCATTATGGGAGAATGGGAACATAAACGCCTCAAAAAAATGTCGATGGATGGATGGGTTTTATAGCAATACCGTGGGGAAGACACTGCGACCGATGCCGCCGAACGTCGCCCCGGCACAGCATATGCGCGGTGAAAACAGCGCCGTGAACGACGCGTCTGCAACACGAGACACAAGACTACGTTAGCTCACCGGGCATGGCATGATCTTGATCAAATGTGTGCGAGAAGCGGAGGATGCGGCCAGTGACCACCAAGGCGGAACGTGAGCCAGCGCAGAAAATGGCGTCGAGGAAATTACCATCAAGAATGAAAACGCGGGGCTGGCCCGCTGGCCGGCGCCCCCCCCCGAAGCCCGGACGGACCCGCGCGCTATTGCGGCGCGTGGCAGACCGCTTCGACGTTATGTCCATCCGGCCCGATCACAAAGGCCCCGTAATAGTCGGGGTGATATTTTTCGCGTATTCCCGGCGCGCCATTGTCGGTGCCGCCGGCCGCCAGGGCGGCGACATGAAACGCCCTGACCTGCTCCCGGTTTTCGGCGACGAAGGCGATGTGCATGGGGGCCGCCGCGCTTCCCTTGGAAAACCAGAGCTCCGGCTTTTGCCCTTTTCCGTAACCGGCGTTACCGTTGAATTCCATCACCAGCGTAATGCCGAGCGGCGCGAGCGCCGCGGAAAAAAAGCGTTTCGCCGCATCGTAATCGCTCAAAGCAAAACCAATGTGATCGATAATCATTTCATCCTCCTGTGGTTTAAAAAAACATCCGCTGCCAAAAATTCGATACGTCATCAGTTGCGAAGGCGCTCTCACAAACCTGGTGATCAAACAAGGCCGGGCCGGCCATTCGCGTGCATCGCCACGCCAGTCGGGGCGGCGCTTGCGTAGTGCTGCAAACGTTGGGTCAGCGTTCCACTGTGAAGTTCAAACAGGTGATTATCAAAGTCGTGGAAATACAGCGATAGCCCTTCGCCTTCGACGCGCGGTCGCGGCGGCCTCAGTTCCACGCCAAGCGCGCGCAAGCGCCGTTCCGCTTCGGCCAGATCGCCTTCCACCACCTTGAAAGCCGTGTGGCCGTAGCCGCGTTCGGGCGATGGACTACCTTGCATGACCGCGATCCAGATCCCGCCCAGCAGAAAAAACCGCTCCGGCGACAGGGAAAAGGTAGCGTCCCCGCTGTCGTAGACGAGGCGCGCGCCCAGTCCCTCGCAAAAGAACCTGGTCGCCCGATCCAGATCGCGCACGATAAAAGTGATGTGGCTGATGCCCTCGATGTTCATGCCGGCTCCGTGCAAAAACCCATGGCCGAGTGTAAATGAGAAAATATTACATGTAAATTAATATTTCAATTTTAGATAATCAATAAACCCATGAAGTAAACAATGAATATGTGCAACTTCAAACACCGCAGCTTGGCAACGGTAGTTTTCCTTTCTCTAGTGGCAATCGGATCGGCGGCGCAAGCGCAATGAAAGCCTTCGTGAACAGCCACTGAACTCGTGGCCGGGCGCAGCGCAGAGTTACGGCTCGACAGCCAGCTAAGCCCGATCGCGGCAACGACAGAGGTCGCCGCAGCGAGCAAGAAATATTCACTCGTTTGCACCACGATTTTGCAAGAATATTTCATTTTCACCGCGCTAGAATTCCCTTTTACATCAAGGAGGGAAAATGTCGTCTAGCGATTTCATGGGCACCATGCTTGCCTACCGCGCGTGGGCCAACCGGGAACTGTTTGCCGTCCTGGAGGCCCTGCCCGAGGACGTCGATGCCACGCTCCGTCACACGATGGTGCGCGTCTTGAACCATGTTTATGTGGTCGACCGGATCTTCCAGGCCCACCTGCAAGGCGTGCCGCACGGCTACACCGCGCTCAATACCGCAGCCACACCGGAGCTCGGGCGGCTCAGTCTGGATGTCGGGGAGATCGATGAATGGTATGCACGCTACGCCTCCGCCATCGATGCTCCGGCGCTGGCGGAAACGCTGGAGTTCCGCTTTATCGATGGCGCCCCCGGCCGGATGACGCGCGCCGAGATCCTGTTCCATGTCGTCAATCACGGCAGCTATCACCGGGGTGCGGTCGGCGCCATGCTGACCCAGGTACGCGGCAACCCGCCCAAGGACGTCATCACCAATTTTCTGTTGGCGCACGCGCGCAAGGCAGCAAGCTTGTAAGCGCTGGCAATGCCGGCGCCAGCAAGACGCGGGGCCGGACGGAAACTCTCGTTTCCTTCCGGCCCCGTTTGGCATCGGCTTGTCGAAGGTGTGACGCTTACGCGCCGTCCGACTCCGGATTGCGCGGACGGCGGCTGCGCGCGGCCGCTGCCGGCTTGCGCTTCGGCTTGGCCGGCTTTTCCGCTTCGGGCTCGACGGCCACTTCGGCCACCGGCTCGGGCGCTGGCGGCGCGGCCTCGATGGCCGCGTCGGCGACCGCCTTTTTCAGCGCCGGCTTGCGGGCGGCGCGCGCCTTGCGCGCTGGCGCAGGCAGGGCCAGCTCGACCGGCTCGGCTTCGGGCGCGGCCAGCTCTTCGGGCGCTTCCGGCACGAACACCGGCTGTTCCAGGGCTGGCTCAGAGGAGTGATCGAGCGGCGCTTCGGCCGCGACGGCCGCTACTCCGCGATTGGCGCGCGCCGATTTTTCCTTGCGCCCGCCGCGTCCGCCACGTCGCGGTTCACGCTGCTCGACGACCGCTTCGGCCACGTTGCCGCTCTCGGTTTCGATGTCGAACACGTCGTCATCGCGCGGCTCGACCAGCGCCACGTTGCCGCGGCTCTGATTGGCGCGCTCGTCGCGTCCCAACTCGGCCGGCTTGCGCCCGCCCCGACCGCCGCGCCGCGGTTCGCGCTGCTGCATCGGCATGGCCGGTTCGGCGCGGTTGCCGTGCTCGATCTCGCCGTCGGACTCGGCCGCCATGTGCGGCTCGGCCGGCGCGACATTGCCGCGATTCTGGTTGTGGCGCTCGTTGCCGCGCTCGTTGCGGCCCTCATTGCGGCCCTCATTGCGGCCCTCATTGCGACCCGACTCGGCCGACTTGCGTCCGCCGCGGCCGTTGCGCCGCGATTCGCGCTTGCCGCCACCCGACTCGGGCGCTTCGGCCGCGCCGTCCTGGGCCAGCGGCAGGAACGCCGCCTGATCGTCGCCCGCATCAAGCGCGGACTGGGTCACGGGCGCCGCCTGGCTGGCCAGGACCGCATGGCCGCTGCTGCGGTACACATAGGCGCCGGATTTTTCATCGCGGCCGAATTCGAGCAAGCCGCGCGCCTGCGCCTCTTCCAGCAGATTGCCGAAGGTGCGGAAGCCGTAATACGACTCGCTGAAATCGGGTTTGCGGCGCTTGATCGCCTCCTTCAGCATCGAGGCCCAGATCTTGCCGCTGTCGCCGCGCTCGGACACCAGGGCGTCGAAGGTTTCGACAGCCATCTCGATGGCTTCGCTCTTGCGGATTTCGTATTTTTCCTTGCGCCGGCTTTCCTCTTCCGGGTTGCGCTTGGCGGCGCCGGCGGCCGGCGCTTCGCGCTTGGCGGCCGTGCGGCGGCTTTCGCGCACCAGGTCGTCGTAAAAGATGAATTCATCGCAGTTCGCCACCAGCAAGTCGGAAGTCGACTGCTTGACGCCGACGCCGATCACTTGCTTGGCGTTTTCGCGCAGCTTCGACACCAGCGGCGAAAAATCGGAGTCGCCGCTGATGATGACGAAGGTGTTCACGTGCGACTTTGTGTAGCACAAATCGAGGGCGTCGACCACCAGGCGGATGTCGGCCGAATTCTTGCCGGACTGGCGCACGTGGGGAATTTCGATCAATTCGAAATTGGCCTCGTGCATGGTGGCCTTGAAACTCTTGTAACGATCCCAGTCGCAGTACGCCTTTTTGACGACGATACTACCCTTGAGCAAGAGGCGCTCGAGGATGGGCTTGATGTCGAACTTTTCGTAGTTCGCGTCGCGCACGCCAAGGGCGACGTTTTCAAAGTCGCAGAACACGGCCATGCTGAGGTTTTCCGGGGATGACGCCATATAATTTTATTCTCTAAAGATTAGTTGCCTGCAGCGATTATACCCAAAACATGGCCGCCGGCGTCCATTCCGGCACGCGGCCGCCGCGCGCGCGCCACGGCGGGCTTTTTTCAAAGCCGCAAGAGCCCGCCGCGCCCGCGCCGGCGCGACTCTATGCTATGGTGACGCCAGATTAATTGGCCGAAAAAATACTCATGCAAAGCGTCGAAACCGCCGTCCCCGTTGACGACAGCTCCTGGCTGCAAAAACTCGGCCCAGGACTGATCACGGGCGCCGCCGACGACGACCCCAGCGGCATCGCCACCTATTCCCAGGCCGGCGCCCAGTTCGGTTTCAACATGCTGTGGACGGTGCTCTTCACCTATCCGCTGATGGTCGGCATCCAGGTGGTGAGCGCGCGCATCGGCCGGGTCAGCGGCCACGGCCTGGCCACCAATATCCGCCTGCACTACCCGGCCTGGCTCCTGTATGCCGTGGTCGGATTGCTGCTGGTCGCCAACACCATCAATATCGCGGCCGACGTCTCGGCCATGGGCCAAGCGCTGACGCTGCTCGTCGGCGGCCCGGCCCCCCTGTACGCGGTCGGCTTCGGCCTGCTGTCCCTGCTGCTGCAAGTATTCATCCCCTACCGGCGCTACGTGCGCGTATTGAAATGGCTGACCTTGGCACTGCTGGCCTATGTCGCCACCGCCTTCGTGGTGCACATCCCCTGGACCGTCGTCCTGCTGCGCGCCCTGCTGCCGCAACTGTCCTGGAAACCGGAGTACATCACCACCGTCGTGGCCGTGTTCGGCACCACCATCAGCCCTTACCTGTTTTTTTGGCAAGCCTCGCAAGAAGTCGAAGAGCAATTGGCCAACCCGCTCGCCAAACCCTTGATCGAGGCGCCGGAACAGGCCCGGGCCAATCTGCGCCGCATCAAGATCGACACCTATATCGGCATGGGCTTTTCCAACCTGGTCGCCTTCTTCATCATCATGACCACCGCCGTCACCCTCAATCTGCACGGCGTCACCGACATCCAGAGCTCGGCCCAGGCGGCCACGGCGCTGCGCCCGATCGCCGGCGAATTCGCCTTTTTGCTCTTTAGCGCGGGCATCATCGGCACCGGCTTGCTGGCCATTCCCGTGCTGGCCGGCTCCTCCGCCTACGCCATGGCTGGCGCCTTCCAGTGGAAAAGCAGCCTGGAGGACACGCCCGCCATGGCCAGGCAGTTTTACGCCATCATCGCCGTCTCAACCGTGATCGGCATCGCCCTCGGCTTCACCCGCATCGACCCGATCAAGGCCCTGTACTGGAGCGCGGTCATCAACGGCGTCATTTCCGTGCCCATCATGGTGGTCATGATGCTGATGGCGGTGCGTTCCGACATCATGGGTCGCTTCGTCATCTCCACCCGCCTCAAGGTGCTGGGCTGGCTGGCCACGCTGATGATGGCGGCCGCCGTCGGCGCCATGCTGTTCACCAGTCTGTAGGCGCGCGGGGCCGCTCAATCGGCGGCCACGGATGGCGCCGGCGTGGCCGCGCGCCAGCGCCGCAGCGCCAGCGCCAAGGCGCCGACCAGCAGGGCCGGCAACCATACCCACAGCAACTCCGAGCGGATCACGGCCAGGCCGCGCGCGCCCAACAGGCGGCCCAGGCTGAGCGGCGACACTTCGATGACTTGCCAGGGCGCGAAAAA
>DMYQ01000340.1:53647-59891 GCA_003482555.1 Janthinobacterium sp.
GCGTTCGCATACGCCACGTGAAAACGAAACGCCAGCACGTCGAGGTCGGGCAGCACGGCCGCGCCCATGCCGGCCAGCAGCAGGCGGGTGGGGACGAGGCGGCGCCCGCAAGCGATGCCGAGCGCCAGCGGCAGCGCCGCGTGGGTGAGAATGGTGGGCATCCCTACGGCCTGGCGAATAAATGCGCGCGGCGCGCAGGTACGTCGGGATGGCGCAAGCCTTGGGTGTGCGGAAACATGGTGCATCGATCCTTGTGGTCCGGGGCGTTGCCGCACAGGATAACACCGGCGCGCNNTGGCGCCGCTGGCGCCGCGCCAGACGACGTCGTCGTCCACCGAATACAGGCGGCAGGGCTGGCTGCTTTTCAGCTGGCAGGCCGACAGCGCGCGCCGGTCCGGGTCTTCGCCCTCCTCGGCCCAGCCCCAGGCACCGCTGGCCGACAAGGCGAAGGCGCGCGGCGTCATCTTGTCCAGGAAGGCGCGGTAGGCGGCGCGCCCGCCGGCCGGCAGGAAAGGCACGGCGCCGACGTCGGCCAGCGGCGCGAAACCGGTTTTGGCCGGTGGCGCCGGCTCGGCCAGCGTGTAGATTTCCTCGCTCGGCATGCCGATCGCGCGCAAGAAACGCTGCGTTTCCGGCAGCCACACTTTGACGCCGTCGCGGCTGGCCAGCATCACGTGGGCGTCGCGTTTGAAAGCGCCGTAGGCCAGCAGATTGGCCTTGCCGCCGGCATCGACGAAGGCGCGGTACATGCGCCCCACCAGGGGTGGCTTGAAATAGGAATCGTTGGCGCCGTACAGCCACAGGCTGGCGACGCGGTTGTGCGCGCCGTATTCGGCATAGGCCCGCACCAGCGCCGCGCGCCAGTCGCAGCCGCCGCCGTCGATGCGCAAACCGCCGGCGAAGTTGAGCACGCCGCGCACGCCCGGCACGGCACGCGCCGCCAGCGCCACGCTGGCCAGGCCGCCGTAGGATTGGCCAGCCACGACGATGCGCCCGGCATCGATCCAGCTTTGCCGGCGCGCATAGGCGATGGCGTCGATCACGTCGTCAGCCTGGGCGTAGCCGTTGGCCGTCATGTCGCAGCCGTGGTCGACATATTTTCCGCTCGAGCGGGCGTAACCGCCGCGCATCGGCACCATGACGGCATAACCGCGGCGCACGAAGGCGCTCGCCATATGGATGAAGCGCTCGCGCGCCTGCTCGCGCGGGTTGCCAGCCTGCTTGCCGTGGTTGATGACGAGCAGCGGAAACGGACCGGGGCCATTGGGCCGGAAGAAGGTCGTTTCCAGCGCTTGCGTGCCGTCGGGGCCGGCCGGCACCATCACCACTTGTTCATTCAGGCGGGCGTCCAGCGGCGCTGCCTGGTCGGAAGCGGCCGATGGATTGAGCAGGCCGCACAGGACGGCGGCCAGGCCGAGCCGGCGGCTGGTGCTCAAGGGGCGAAGGGTGGCGATGGCGCGCTCCGGGTCGTGTCTGCTAAGCGGAAACAATGATTTTATGCAGCTATATTCCCGAAGGCAATACCAAAACCCCATCGCCGGCCAACTATCGTACCTGAGTTCGCTTTACCGCGAGAAGGCACTGGACACTGCGATATCAGTAATATATTGCGTCTTACAAGCCGCCATACTCGCCATACCTCCCATCGCCACCAGATTCACGCGCACCTTGGCCGTGTCGCGCACGCCGTGCCGAGCGGCTGGCCCGGCTCTTGCGGGAAACGGTGAACGGCTCGGCTACTGTGCGTCGGCCGGGATGGCGGCGCCCCGCCGGTCGACCTGAAACTGGCCACGGGCGCCTGAATCGATGCAATTTGACGGCGCCCGAGCGCGCCCCCAAACAAGGGTGTAGACTGGTCGACATTACCGAAGGGAAACTAAATGTCCATTTCCGCCCTCAGCGCCGGCGCTTCCGGCATCAGCGCCAACATCCGCGCGCTCGACCTTGGCGGCCAGAATATCGCCAACGCCGTCACGCCCGGTTTTCAAGCCGCCAGCCCGTCTTTCCAGGAAAGCAGCCCGGCCGGCGGCGGCGTCAGCCTGTCCACCCCCGGACGCGCGCTGTCCGGCGGCGCCAGCGGCGTCGACCTGGCCACCGAAATCAGCAATTCATTGATCTACAAGGCTGGCGTCGACCTGTCCGCCAAGGTGATCAAGAGCGCCGATGCGACGCTCGGTTCGCTGATCGACATCAGCGCCTGAGAGCCGCTGACACCCGGATTTCCGCGGCGCTGCCGCCCCGGGCCATGCGACGCGCCGTCGGGGCCGGGAAGCCGGCCCTGACTCGCGGACCGCGCAATAATAGTCCTGCGAATCGGCGGCGCGACCTTTTCAATTGCAGTACATTTTCTTGGTCGCCGGCGTGCTCTGACCGACGCCATTGCCTGGCGCCGCCGTCTCATTCTGGTCGCTCTTCGGCGCGCTGGCGTCGGCCTTCTTGCCGGAAGCGCCGGGCGTTGCCGCATTGCTCGCCACGGTGATGCCGCCATCCCTGGGGCCGCCGAGCGTATCGTTCACGTCATGCATGCTGTTGATCAAAATGGCGGCCGTGTCCCGCCCCGGACTGTCCACGCCGGCCGTGACGGTCCCGCAATCGGCTCCAGCGGGATCGAGCAGGCACAGCGATGCGAGCGGGAGCACCGCCTTGCAGCCGGCCAGCGATGGCGCCGCGCTGCATGCCGCGAGGGATGGCAAGACGGAGGCGCAACCGGTCTGCGTGGGCGCGGCCGCACAGGCCGACAACGATGGCAATACCGCCTCGCAACCGGCGCCGGACGGCGCGCTCACGCAGGCGGCCAGGGTCGGCAACACGGCACCGCAGCCGGGCGTCGCGGGCGCCGTCACGCAGGCGCTCAAGCCGGGCAGCACGGCCGAGCAGCCGTCCTGGGCCGGCTTGGAGATGCAGCTCGACAACAACGGCAGCACCACGCCACAGCCGGGCAAGGCTGGATTGACGGTGCAAGCCGGCAGTGAAGGCAATACCGACGCGCAAGCGGGCAAGGATGGGGTAAGCATGCACTGCGACAGCGTCGGTATGTTCTGCCCCGCCAGTTGGGTGACGGCGCCCCCCGTGTTGACGCTGCCGTCGATGACGATGGCGTCGCCCGCCTTCAGCGAGATCGCGCCGCTGCCCGAGTTGACCGCGCCGCTGCCGCTGATGGTGAGTTTGTCGGCGGCACTGCCGCTGGAGCCCGCCTCCAGAGATATGTCGCCGCTGCCGGAGCTGATGCTGCTGTTCACCGTCAAGGGACTGTGGGCCACCATGGTGATCGCTCCGGAGCCGGACGAAACGGGCGCGTCCACCGTCAGGGCGCCGGTATTGTGAATGGTGATGGCGCCGTTATTGCTGCTGATGCCGGCCAGGCTGGCGCTCGGCTTGCCCAGCGTGGCAAGGTCCGAGGGGCCGGTATTTGTCAGCGTGAACGCGCCGCCTTGAGTGTCCCCCGCCAGCGTGCCGGTCGGGCCGACGCTCGTATTGCCGATAGTGGCAATGTGCAAGGGGCCGGTATTTGTCAGCGTGAACGCGCCGCCCTGGGTGCCCCCCGCCAGCGCGCCGATTTGATTGGCGCCGTCGAGCACGACGGCGGCGTCGCTCCTGACCGTGCCGGCCCGCACGACCAGGTTTTGCGCCAGAATGGGCGCGCTCTGGCTGACGCCGCCGCCACTCAATAACACCAGCGTCTGGCCGGCCTTGCCGATGCTCGCCGCCAGCTTGATATCGCCGCTGGTATTGTTCGCTGTCGGGTTCGCATTCCCGATCACCAGAATCGGCGTATTGTAGTCGGCGCCGAATTTTGCGTCGACGATGATGGCGGCATTGTCCGTGGCCGTGCTGAAGGCCAAGACACCGCCGTTGGGGTCGGTGTGAAAGGTGGGCGCGGCGGCGCTGAAATCGATATTATCGGCTTGCATGGCCAGCACGCTGGTGTTGTTGCTGCCGATGTTGGAGCCGGCGCCGACGGTGCGGATGCCGCCGCTGCCCCCTTGCCTGGCCTGCAAGGCGATCAAGCCACCGTCGATGTTGGCGCCGCCGGCGTTGCTGCCGATCTGGATATTTTGCGCCGCCAGCAACACCGAGCCGGTGCCCCCGTTCAGCAACTGCGCCACCGTCAGCGTGCCGCCGGAAACATTGATGTTGATGCTGTGATTGCCCGTGTCGCTGCCGATACCGATATCGGCCGTACCGATACCCTCGCCTCCCGCTCCCAGCACCAGCGAACCGGCATTGTTGAAGTTCAAGTCGCCCACGCCGAGCGCCGTCAGGGCGCCCACATTGTTCAGGCTGGAAGTCAGGCCGACCTTGCCGCCGGTGACCAGCTTCAAGCCGCCCGGGCTGGTGATCGAAGCCGCGTCGCTCTGCCAAATACCGAACCCGCCCGAGATCAGCGAAATGGCCACCGGATCGGCCGGCCCGGCCTGCGCCACCCCGGAAAAGCCGTTCACCGTGTCGAGCGAGATGCCATTCGCGCTGGCGTAGCTGAAATCGTCGCCGGCGGCCGTGCCGGTCGCCTTGCCGGATATCACGCCCGTGGGATTCATATTGTTCAGCGCCACCCTGCCGCCTTCCACGTATACCGCCTTGCCCGCCAGAAATGCGCCGCTCGATTGCGTCAGCGCGCCCCGCGCCATCAGGGCGATCACGGTATTCGGGCTGCCCGGGAGAAATCCGGCCATGTCGGCCGCGCTGCTGATGCCGCTGATCCCGTCCAGAGCGCTGGCCACGTTCAACGCCGCCCCACTCCTGAAGGTGAAGTTGTGATTGGCATGCGTCGTATCGCCGATGCGCGCGGCCAGATTGGCCACATTGTTTTGCAAGCCCAGGTCGACGTCGCCGAGCGCCGCGATCGACAGTTTATCGGCGCCTATGGTGCCCGTTTGCGTGATGTTGCCGCCCGCTTGCAGCGCCAGCACGCCCGAAAAAGCGGGCGCGATGGCGGCGCTGACGTTCAAATTGCCCATCGTGTCGAGCGCGCCCACGCGCAAGGTGCCGCTGCCGGCGAAGCTGTCGAGCGCCGCGCCCGACAAGGCCAGCGTCGAGGCGCCGGCGCTGGTCGCGCCCAGGTCGATATTCCAGGCCTCGCTCTTCGGCTTGACCCACAACACGCCGGCGCCCGCATCGATGCTGCCCGCGCCGCCCTGCAACTCCATCTGGTTCGCGCTCAGCGTGATATTGCCGGCGACGATGCTGGCGCCGGCCGCCACCGACAGCACATTGTTCGACGTCAGGCTCACGCCGGCCGGCGCCTTGAGCGGCCCGCCAATGGTCAGATTGCCGCCGTCGGCGCCCGATTGCAGCGCCAGGGTACCCGTCAAGCCGGACGCGGCGCTCAAATCGAGTCCGCTGGCCAGCAAGGTCGTATTGCCACTCCAGCCGAGCCGGTCGCCGATGCTCAGGGCTTGGCTGGTGGCGATCGTTTTCAGGGAGGCATCCGTCAAGCCCAGTACGCCGGGCGCGCTGAGCGCCCCCGCGCCCAGTTGAATATCCGTCGCCGAGGAAAACGGCGCCAGCGATATCCGGCCCGCGCCCGCGTTGATGGAATTGGCGCCGCCGCCCAGGTTCATGCTCTCGCCGATCAGCGAGATCATGCCGCCATTGGTGTTCAAGCCACCGGCGCCCGCCACGTCGATGCTGTTGTTTGCATTGAGAAAAATGCCGCCATTGGCGCCGCTCAGCCCCAATGGCCCGTTCACCGAAATCGCATTGGCGGCCAGGTGGAAATTACGCACCTGATCCACGCCGATGGCGCTGGAAACGCTCACATTGCCGCCTGAACTGACGACCAGGTCGCCCGCCTCGATCGCGTTCAATTCCGCGCCGCTCAATTCCAGCTTGCTTCCCGTTTTCGGGGCGCCCAGGTCGATGTCGCGCGAAGAGTTGAAGGGGGCGATATACACTTGACCGTTGGCGTTGGCGTTGATCGCGCCGATAGCGGCGCCGGGCAGGGAAATATTATCGGCCAATAAGAAAATCTTGTCGGCGTTGCTCGCCCCCGTCACGCTGATCGAGGCGCCGGCGGGCATGCCGATGCTGCCGCCATTCGACAGCGCCGCCACTTTCGCCGACGCGGCGCCGGCCGCAATCGCGCCACCGGCGGCAAAAACGACATTGGCGCCGTCGATACCCACATTGCCGCCGTTGCTGACAATGGCATTATTGATGCCGACGTCGCCGGAGGCGTGCACGCCGATGGTGCCGCCCTGGGTGGTCAACTTGCCGGTTTGAATATCGGCCAGTTGCCGCCCGG
>DMYQ01000340.1:59962-62202 GCA_003482555.1 Janthinobacterium sp.
TAATTGGCCGCTTCCAGCACCAGATTGGTACCGGGCGCGATGCCCTCCAACTCGGACTGGTAGATATTGCTGATACCGGCAGTGGTGATGTCGGCATCGCCGAACATCACGGACCCGGGCGTCGCGGCGCCCTGGAAAGTGCCCGTGCCGTCGCTCGCGCTGGAGCCTTCGCCGGTGCCGCCCACCAGGGTGATGACATCCGGATCGAGCAGCAAGGTGCCGTTCTTGCCCTTGGCGGCGCCGACGTCCACCTTGGCGTGAAAATCCAGGGTACGCTTGCCCGAGGTTTCGACGAAACCGCCCTCGCCGCCGCGCGCCCCGCCGCGCGCTGAAATCGTCCCGTAAGCCTTGGTCGCCCCGTCGGCCCAGACGACGACCTTGCCGCCCTCGCCGCTTTGCACGGCATCCGCCCTGATGCTGGCGGCGCTGCCGAAAAACGTGCGGCCGGCGTTTTGCACCGCCGCGTTTTCACCGTGATAGTCGCCGCCCACCAGCACCGTGCCGCCGCCCGCCTGGCCGCTGGCGTCGACGCTGGCGTCGCCCGCCAGGCCGACCCGCTGGCCCAGGATCTGGATCTGGCCGCCGCGCCCGGCGCCCGTGGCGCTGGTGCGGCTGCCGGCGTCGAGTAGCGTGTCGCCGCTGGCGCGCAAGACGATCTTGCCGTTTTCGCCCAGCACCGCGCTGTCGGCGCTCAGCCTGCCGCGCTGATTGAGCAGCGCGCCGTACATGCCGATGGCGCCGCCCTGGGCGATGATTTGCCCCAGGTTCAGCGCCGCGTCCGCCGGGGCGCTCACCACCACGTGCAATTCCGGCTTCGACGGGTCGACCAATTCCACGCTGCGCCCCGCCGCCAGCACCACGGAACCGTTCGGCGCGCTGATCACGCCGCTGTTTTCGACGTCGGGAGCGATCAGGTAGACCTGGCCGCCGGCCGGGGTGCCGATGCTGCCCAGGTTGCCGACCTTGCCGGCCGGCCCGCTGGAGGCGAAGTTCATCTTGCCGGCCAGGAAGTCCGCATTCGACATGTTCAAGCTCGACGCCACCAGGGCGTTCACGTCGACGCGGGCGTCGTTCCCGAACAGAATACCGTTCGGGTTGATCAGGAAGACCCGCCCGTTCGATTGCAGGGAACCCAGGATACGGCTGGGATCCTGGCCCAGTATGCGGTTGAGCACGCTACTCGAGCCGCTCTGCTGGATGAAGCGCGTCAATTCGCCCGGATTGATGGAAAAGCTTTGCCAGTTGATGATCGTATTCGGCGTGTTGGCGATCGAAAAGACATTGCCCTGCTGGCTGAAGCTGGCCTGGCCGTTGACCACCTGGGGCAGGGTCGGGTTGGCCCGCGGCGCGCCGCAGATGCCCGCCAGCAGTAGCGCGATGAGCAGCGGCGCCGGCCGCGCACGCCGCACACGGGCGCCGGAAGTGGATTGCCAACCGCGGTGCGGGATAGTGTGCATGGTATGTTTCCTCTGCCGTCGAACGGGATGCGCCAAACAAGGCGGCAAGCCGGCGCGGGCGCGAGGCCGGCCGACCTGCCGCTACTGTGTTGTTTTCTGTATCGCTTACTGTATTGCTTGCTGCATTGCTTTCCGCGGCGCTGCCGGGACCGGGAGCGCTTGCACTCCCCAGTGCCGGCGCAACATCCAATACCTCGCCTACAGGAAAGTATAATCGGGTCCGCGCCGCAAGTCCGGGGTTCGTTGCAATAAAGCATCGCATTTCGCACATCATTTCACGTCGTGGGAAAGGGCTTGACTTGCACCGTTTTTATATCAAACGCGTCGCAGTGGACGCGCGCGGGGCGGACGGCGCGGCGCCGGCGGCCACTGGCGCGGATGATATTATTGATGCCAAAGCAAGCCGGCGCCAGGGACGCGGGCGCCATTCCCGCACCCGCCGCGCCGGGCGGCCGCCCTCCGGGCCGCGCCCGGCCCCGACACCACTGAGGAAAGCCACATGATCCGCGACCAAGAAACGCTCACTCTGCTGCTCGACAGCGTCGCCCGCTTCGTGCGCGAAGTGCTGCTGCCGCACGAAGCGGAAGTGGCCGCCAGCGACACCATCGCACCCGCCGTGGTGGCGCAAATGCGCGCCCTGGGTCTGTTCGGCCTGGCCATCCCCGAGCAATACGGCGGCCTCGCGTTGAGCATGGAGGAAGAGGTGCGGGTGGCCTTTGAAATCGCCCGCGCCTCGCCCGCCTTCCGCTCCCTGATCGGCACCAACAACGGCATCGGCGCCCA
>DMYQ01000084.1:0-12209 GCA_003482555.1 Janthinobacterium sp.
TGGCCCTGGGTCTGGCCCGGCGTGTGGTTCAGTGTTTCTGCGGCATGGTGCGGGGTTGGGGCACCGGCGGTATTCGCGTTCATTCTGTCCTTATGCGGAATCCATCGCGCGCGTTTGCACGCCGGCGATTTGACTGGCGCCGCCGCGGGCCGGCAGCAGGATTTCAAACGAGGTACCCGCCTTGCCGCTGCGGCAGCTGATCATGCCTTGCAACTTCTTGACCAGACCGTGCACGATGGCCAGGCCGAGGCCGTGGTTCGCCCCCTCCTTGCCGCTGCGCACGGCTGAAAACAGATTCGCCAGCACCTCTTGCGACAGGCCCGGCCCATTGTCGCTGAGCACCAGCTCCAGGTACAGGCGCCGTTCGCGGTTGACGTGGCCGCGGTTGACGATGTCTATCCTGCCGCCGGCCGGCAGCGCCTCGACCGCGTTCTTGAGCAGGTTGAGGAGGATTTGCTTGAGGGTATCGGCGTCGGCGTCGACCTCGGCCGGCGCGCCGCCCATGTCGGTGACGATGCGCACCGAGGCCGGCACGAAGTCGGTGGCGTGGAACAGGCGCAACACTTCCTCGACCACGCGGGCGACATCGGTGGCGCCCGCCGCCTCGCTCGGCTGCAAGTCGGCCAGGCCGCCTATCAAATGGCCGACGCGGTCGATTTCCTCGTTCAAGATGGCCATTTCGCCCAGCACCGGCTCGCGCCGCGCCAGCTTGCTATCGAGTACGCTCAAATAATTCTTGATGATGGAGAGGGGATTGTTCACCTCGTGCGCCACGCGGCGCGACGCTTCGCGGTATTCCTCGGCCACGTGGGCGAGCTGGCGGCGGGCGTGGCCGCGCTCGCTGATCGCCGTCTCCAGCGCGGCCGCGGCCTGGTTGCCGAACGATTGCAGGAAGCGCTCGCGGCGCTGCTGGCCGGCCAGTTGCCAGGTGGCGACGCCGCCGATCAGCACACCCAGGCAGCGCTGCCCCGCCACCAGCGGCAGGCACACCAGGCTGTCCGTGCCGAGGATGCGGAACAGGGTTTCCTCGGCGATGCCCAGGCCGCCCGCCTCGCGCGCCAGGAAGACGGGGCGGCGCTCCAGCGCGGATGCGGCCAACGGCCCGCCCTTGGCCAGCGCCAGCGCGAAGCCCGCCAGGCGCTGCTGCTGCTCGCCGGCCGCGACCCCGACCAGGGCGTGGCCGGTGGGGTTTTCCAGCAAGATCACGGTGGTGTCGAAATCGAAGAGGATGCGGGCCGAGCGCGTGATCGCCTCCAGCAAACCGCTCTCGCCCTGCTGGCGGGCGAAGGTCTGGCCCACTTCCGCCACCAGCACCATATTGCGCACGTCTTCGGACAGGCGCTGCTGGACCGGATCTTGCGGCGCCGCGTAGGCCGGCGGCGCGACGACGTCGTCGGCGCCGCGCAAGTCGATGCCCAGGTGCTCGGCCGCCGTTGCCACCTGGCGCGCGGCCGCCTTCATGACGGACGCCAGGACCGCCTCGTCCAGGCCGCACAGCTTGCCGGCGTCGGCGCTGACCGGCGCCTGTTCGTCGTGCTCGCACAACAGGTGCGCCAGGCGCACGATGCGTATCAGGGGATGGGCCGCTTCCAGCCGGGCCAGCGGTTCGTGGTGGTAGAGCACGCTGTCCGCCAGGAAGGAATCCAGGCGCCAGCGTTCGATCAGCCAGGCGCCCGCTTCGGAATGGGTGATTTGCAGGGTGCGCTGCTCGACGGCGCACAGGGCGTCGTCGTCGCGCGCCGTGAAATTGAAGGAATATTCCTTGGGCGCCGTGGCCAGCAGGGCCAGCCGGCCGACATTGTGCAGCAAGCCTGCCAGATAGGCTTCCTCGACGTGGGGGTAAGCCATGGCCTTGCCGATGGCGCGCGCGAGCACGGCCGCCGTCAGCGAGTTTTTCCAGAAAGCGCGCAAGTCGGCGCTGCCCAGATGGGGGAAGCTGTTAAAAGTCTGGAACACCGATTCGCTGATCACCAGGGTCTTGATCATGTCGGTGCCCAGCGACACCAGGGCTTGCTCGAGGTCCATGGTGCGGCGCTGGTAGGCCGAGCTGTTGGCGACCGTCAAGATCTTGCTGGTCATGCCAGCATCCTTGGCGATCAGCGCGGCCAGCTCCGGCATGCCGGCGTCGTCGGCCTGCAAATGCTCGATCAGCTTGATGAGGATCTGCGGCATGGCCGGCAAACGGGCAATCAACAGGCGATTGCGAATATCGTGATCGGATTGATGCATCGTATCGAGCGCTGCCGCCAATGGTGGTCGGGTGAAAAGGGCGCTCAAAGTCTCAGCGCTGACAATATTATGTATTTACTAAGCCCATGGGGTGATCGAAGCAGGCAAATTTCAAAAAAAATATAATAGCATAAGCGTGCCGCATATCTTGTAAAGAAGAAAATTTAGTTGGAAACATTCCATCTACTCTTTCTATCTTGCCATCGTCGCCGGCGCGCGCGCCAGGCGGCCCCGGTAGAAGCGCGAAACGCGCCACAGGCACAGCGCCGTCGCCGTGAATGCCAATTGTCCGCAAGCGAGCCAGAGCACCGAATGCGACAGGAAGGGCGCGATCACGCCCGCCACCAGCGCTCCCAGCAAGGTCACCGCGAAGGATTGGCAAGAGGCGACCGTGCCGCGGATGTGCGGGAACAGATCCATCGCCAGCAGGGTCGCGCCGGGCGCCACCATCGACATGCCGAAGGTATAGAAAAACATGGGAACCACCGTCCACGGCAGCGCTGGCGGGAAGAACAGGTGATAGGCGACATTGCACAGGGCCGCCCCCAGCAGGAAGCAAAAGCCGATGCCGATCTGGCGCGCGAAGGTGATCTTGCCGGCGACGCGGTTGGCCGCCAGCGCGCCGAGGAAAATCCCGCCCACCGAGGGGATGTAGAGCCAGCCGAATTGATCCGGGCCCAGGTGCAGATGCCGGGGCAGCATCACCGGCGCGGCCGTGATGAACAGGAACAGGCCGGCGAAATTCAGGGCCACCACGCCCGCCTTCATGTGAAACAGGGGCGAACGGAAAATCTGCCCGTAGCTGCGCGCCAGGAAGCGCGGATTGAAGGGTTGGCGCTTGTGCGGCGGCAGGGTTTCCGGCAAGCGCCGGTAGCAAAAGGCCAGCAGCACCAGGGTGTAGCCGAACAGGAACAGGAAGATGGCGCGCCAGTCCAGCAGCTTGACGATCCAGCCGCCCAGCACCGGCGCGATGGCCGGCGCGATCGAAAAGATCATGGTCACCAGGGACAGCAGGCGCGCCGCCGGCGCGTCCGAATACAGGTCGCGGATGATGGCGCGCCCGATCACCACCCCGCCCCCGGCGGTGACACCCTGCATGACGCGGAAGGCCCACAGGTATTGCACGGTGTGGGCCGCGGCGCAGCCGAGGGTGGCGATGGCGAACAGGGCCAGGGAAGTCAGGATCAGGTTGCGCCGGCCGAAGGTGTCCGACAGGGCGCCGTGCCACAGCGCCATGCCGGCGAACGACAGCAGGTACAGGGTCAGCGACTGCTGCACCTCGATCGCGCTGGCGCCCAGCGAGGCTTCGATATTGGGAAAGGCTGGCAGGTAGGCGTCGACGGCAAAAGGGCCCAGCATGGCCAGCGCGGCCAGCGTGGCGGCCAGCGCGGCGGCGCCGAGCGGCGCCATGTGGCTGGCCGACGGCGGCGGCACCGGCGTGACCGGATCGGGCGGCGGTTGCGCCGAAGGTGTGGGGTACATGGCGATCCTGGTCCCGGGCGCGGGGCGCGCCCGGGTCAAATGTGAAAGGTGAAATGGGTGCGGCGGTGAAACGGTGAAACGGCCGGCGCGGAAGGGCTATCCGCGCCGGCGCCGGCGCGGGAGGTCGGCGCCGGCCGGGGACTCAGACGGCCGGCGTCTTCGGCTTGGCTTCTTCGCGCCGGTTGTAGCCGGCCACCATGTCGAAGCGGAACAGACGGCATTCCAGGGCGCCGTTGAAGAAGGGCGTCTTGCGCGCTTCCTTCAGGCGCAGCAAACGTGGCAAGCCCAGGTCGGCCGTGAACAGGAATACCGTCCAGCCGGCGAAGCGCTGCTTGAGCGTGGTGCCCAGTGCCGAGTAAAAGGAAGCCGACATTTCATCTTCCGGCATGCTGCTGTCGCCGCGCACGCCGATCCGCTCGCCGTACGGCGGATTGGTCAGCATGATGCCGGCCACTTCGCTGGGCGGCTTCACTTCCTGCGCTTCGATCTGCTTGAGCGGCACCTCGAACAGGATGCCGGCGCAGCGCAGGTTGTGGCGCGTCATGGCCACCATGTCGCCCGAGATGTCGCTGCCGAAAATGGTCGGTTCAAGCGGCAGGGGATTCGGCTTGATGGCGTTCTTGAGCGCGTTCCACGGCTGCGCGTCGAAGCCATTGAAGTTTTCAAAGGCGAAATTGCGGCGCGCGCCGGGCGGGATGCCCTGCACCATCTGCGCCGCTTCGGCCAGGATGGTGCCGGAGCCGCACATGGGATCGAACAGCACCATGCCCGGCTTCCAGCCCGACACGCGCAGCAGGCCGGCAGCCAGGTTTTCGCGCAGCGGGGCGTCGCCCGTTTCTTCGCGCCAGCCGCGCTTGAACAGGGCTTCGCCCGAGGTGTCCAGGTACAGGGTGAAGGTATGGGCGTCGAGGAAGCCGACGATGCGCATGTCGGGCGTCTTGGTGTTCACCGACGGGCGCTCGTTGGTCTGGTCGCGGAAGCGGTCGCAGATCGCATCCTTGATCTTCAGGGTGGTGAATTCCAGGCTGCGCAGCGGCGACTTGACGGCCGTGACGTCGACCCGGATCGTGTGGTGCACGCCGAACCAGTCTTCCCATGGCTGCGCCAGCGCCAGGTCGTAGATGTCGTTTTCATTCTTGTAGCCCGAGTGCGCCATGCGCATCAGCACGCGCGAAGCGATGCGCGAATGCAGGTTGACGCGGTAAGCGTCGCTCAAGTCGCCCGAGCAGTGCACCCCGCCCGGCACCTGCTTGTGCACCTTCAGGGTGGAACTGTTTTGGGCGATCTCGCCCAGCTCTTCGGCCAGCGCCGCTTCCATGCCGCGCGGGCATGGGCAAAAATATGAAGCCATGGTGTACCTTTTATCCGTTGAAAAACTGTAGTTACCGCGTGCTGCGTGGTGCGTGAGATTGTTAGATGAAGACTGTTTCAAACGCGCGTGAAGGCGCGTTCGACGAAATCGAGGCGATCCTGGCCCCAGAAACCTTCGCCGTCGACGATATACCAGGGTGAACCGAAGACGCTGGCGGCGCTGGCGTCGTCGGTGTTGCGGTCGTACTCGGCCTGCACGCTGGCGGTGTTCGCCGACTTGATCAGCATGCGCCCGTCCAGCTCGCAGCTATTGGCGATCTGCACCAGGGTTTCATCGTCGCCGATATTCTTTTCCTCGGCCCACAGGCCGCGCATGACGGCCTGCGCCAGCTCCAGCGCGACGTCGCCGCCCAGGGCCAGCCGGGTGGCCAGGACCAGCTTGGCGGCCGCGTCCGGCGAAACCGGGAAAAACTTCGGCTGCACATTCATGGGAATTTGCAGGAAGGCCGACCAGCGCGCCAGTTCCGCCAGGCGGTAAGCCTGACGCTGCGGCGCCCGTTTCGCCAGCGGCAAGCCGCCCGAGACGCTGAACACCTTGCCCAGGTCGAAGGGCTTGGGTTCCACCTGCACCCCGTACTGGCGCGCCAGCGCGACCAGGCGCGCGTGACCCAGATACGTCCAGGGCGATTGCAGGGCCATGAAATATTGGCAGGTTTTACTCATGGGGCTCCGATCAGAAAGGCTTGACGACGACCAGCACGACGATGGCCAGCAACAGGATCACCGGCACTTCGTTGAACCAGCGATACCAGGTGTGGCTGCGGCGATTGGCGCCGTTCTCGAATTTTTTCAGCAGGGAGCCGCAGGCATGATGATACCCCAGTGCCAGCGCCACGAAAAACAGTTTGGCGTGCATCCAGCCCGGCACCTTCATGCCCTCCGCGCCAGCGCCGAACTCGAGCCACAGGAGCAGCAGGCCGAACAGCAGCGCCGGCAGCGCCAGCAGGGTCATGAAGCGGTACAGTTTGCGCGCCATCAGCAGCAGGCGCTCGCTGGCCACCGTCTCGGTTTCCTGGGCCAGGTTGACGAAAATGCGCGGCAGGTAAAACAGTCCGGCGAACCAGGAAGTGATGAAGACAATGTGCAGCGCTTTAATCCAGAGCATTATTCATATCTCTCTAAGTTTCTCTATCAATTTTGATTCAAAAAAATCGAAGGCCGACAAACCTCGTAAAGTGGAAAAACTGCGGGTCCGACGGGCCACGAATGCACGCTCCTTTTCGGGATTGAATTTTTTAAGCGCCCGCCCGGATTTCTCGGACGCTGCGATCAAGGCATCAAAAAGAATGGCTTTGGAGTTCGCTTGTGTTTCCCATTGTTTTTTTGAGGGCAATTTCAAATCCACTTTTCCAGAAATATTTCCCGCAGCAGAACGTATCGCGGATAAATCCGAAAGAAGCCATGATTCAGTCATCCGAACGGGAATAACCGGAACATAATTCGTTCGCGAATCTCCAATCACGGCCACGATTTCATCCAAACGACGCCGAATCCCTTGCCCCTCATCATCTCTGTGAATGAATAAAATATCACATGGAAAATTCTTCAACGCCGCTGGAACTCTGCTCGCAAGATCCAATCCAACTTTCCCAATATCTCTTGCAAAAACTCCAAGCACACTAACATCGGGTCGGTGCTGATTGATCAACCAATCTATGATGGACATGAGAGCTTCGTCAGAGCTACCGTCAGCCAATAACGTGTATCGAATTATTTTCATAATTTAATCACTTTATTACCAACTCCAACTGATTCTTAAACATTTGCTTAATATTATTTTTTCCAGATTCCTCCTCCGACGAATCGTCTTGCCCCAAATAGTCAATCAAAGCACCAAATGTTACCGACATATCATCTAGTTTAGGATCAGGGCCGCCCTTTTCTCGCCAAGTTCCCACAATCGGACTAAAGGTTGATAACAAGGCGCCGTCATGCTTATACGCCTGAGATACAATAATATGATCAGTTTGCAACCGTTGAATTACTAGTGGAGAATGAGTATTAATAATTATTTGGCGCAATGGATTATCCGGGCCAATAGCAAAATCCGGGTCAACCGCCATCTCGCCCAACAACTCGACAATCGCGGGTATACGCGCGGGATGAATGCCATTTTCTGGTTCCTCAAGGCAAATCACTCCGCCAGATTGCGCATCTGCCCCAATGATCGCCAAGGCAAGAAAGCGTAAAGTCCCGTCTGATAAAGACCGAGCCTCATGTTTAATTCCACTGATCGTTTCCAAATAAAGTGTCTTTAACTGGCGGCGCTCATCAACATCGACAGAAATTTTACCGACATCCGGCAATAAATTTGCCAATTGATTTGCCACCTCTTCGTATTTTCCGAGTCGATCTAACGTCGCCGGCAAATGCTCCCCCGTTGCCGATACCTTACTGATAGCTGAAAAATCGTCCGGCTTCCGCAATGAACTTGATTCCAATTGCAAATTAATCCAGGACTGCATTTCACGCCGCGCCGCCAATGCGGTTGGTCGATCGATAGTATTGATATTACTCAGAATAGTACGTTCGGCTTTCGATATTGGAATACTCATCGGCTGACCATTATTTTGATCTTGTCGTATTTTTGCGACGCCAGGTTCATTCTTCTCAATATAGATAAAATTTACTTTGCTGCTACCCCGATAGATTGAGTCAAAAAAATCTTTCGACATGCTAAACCCAAGCCGCTTCTTCGCTTCACTTTTTTGAATAAAATCAAGTGACTCATGAACCAACTCAATTCCCTCCGGAGTATTTGACGTGGCCGGAATATATCGCAAACCAAGTTGATACTCCAAGTAAGTTACTTTTGGCTTTGCTTCTCTTCCAAAATCATCGATAACCGTGTCACTTACCAGAAAATCAACTTCAAAATCCATGCGTTGAGCCTGATTTGACGCGGTTTTTGTAAATAGGGAGGAGATACTCGCTCGCTGTTTTCCGCTATTTCTGATTCTTGTCGCTGCATCAATAATCGAGGTATCAGCGAGATCCTTCAGAAAAAGAATTGCATCAAACAGGTTGGACTTACCCACCCCATTCACCCCGGCAACGCAGGTAAACGGGCCGAAAAGAACTTCAACGTTCTCTAAACTCTTGAATCCTTTTACTTTTAATCTTGTCAACATCGTGAGCTCCGTTGAATCAGGCGCGCACTTCGCCGTGGCCGAAGACCACGTACTTGAGCGAGGTCAGGCCGTCCAGGCCGACCGGGCCGCGCGCGTGCAGCTTGTCGTTGGAGATGCCGATTTCCGCGCCCAGGCCGTATTCGAAGCCGTCCGCGAAACGGGTCGAGGCGTTCACCATCACCGAGGCCGAATCGACTTCGCGCAAGAAGCGCAGGGCGGCGCTGTAGTCTTCCGTGACGATCGCTTCCGTGTGCTTGGACGAGTACTGGTCGATATGATCCATGGCCGCGTCGATGCCGTCCACCACCCGCACTGCCAGGATGGGCGCCAGGTATTCGGTGCGCCAGTCTTCCTCTGTGGCGGCCGTCAGGTGCGGGTAGCCGGCCAGCAGCGCGTACGCTTCCGGTTCGGCGCGCAGCTCGACTTCCTTGGCCAGGTAAAGCGCGGCCAGGCGCGGCAAGACCAGCGGCGCCACGGCGCGCGCCAGCAGCAGGGTTTCCATCGTGTTGCAGGTGCCGTAGCGGTGGCACTTGGCGTTGAAGGCGATCCGCAGCGCCTTCTCCAGGTCGGCCTTGTCGTCGATGTAGACGTGGCAGATGCCGTCCAGGTGCTTGATCATCGGCACCGTCGCCTCTTCCATCAGGCGCGCGATCAAGCCCTTGCCGCCGCGCGGCACGATGACGTCGACGTACTGGGGCATCGTGATCAGTGCGCCGACGGCGGCGCGGTCGACCGTGTCGACCACTTGCACGGCGTCTTCCGGCAAGCCGGCGCCGGCCAGGCCTTCCTTGACCAGCTTGGCCAGCGCGCGGTTGCAATGGATGGCTTCCGAGCCGCCGCGCAGGATGGTCGCGTTGCCGCTCTTGATGCACAGGCCGGCCGCGTCCACCGTCACGTTCGGGCGGGCTTCGTAGACGATGCCGATGACGCCCAGCGGCACCCGCATCTGCCCGACCTGGATGCCGCTGGGGCGGAATTTCATGTTCGAGATTTCACCGATCGGGTCGGCCAGCGCGACGATCTGGGTCAAGCCCTCGACCATGGTGGCGATGGCGCCGTCGGACAGGGTCAGGCGATCCAGCATGGCCGGCGCCAGGCCGGCCGCGCGCGCCGCGTCCAGGTCGAGGCGGTTGGCCGCGCGCAGCAGTTCGGCGTCGCGCACGATGGCCGCCGCGATCAGGGTCAGCGCGCGATTGCGGGTGGCGCTGTCGGCCCTGGCCATCGCGCGCGCGGCGGTGCGCGCGCGGCGTCCGACCTGTTCCATGTAGTGCTTGATATCCATCGTCATGTCCTGCTCCTTAGGTTCGCCGCGGTCGCCGCCATGGCCACAATCACTGTACTCACTAGCCGCGCGCCACTTTCAGCGCCAGTTGCAGCATCGCGTCCCAGGCGTCGCCGGCGTAAGCCTTGGCGCGCAGCCCCTTGATCATCTTGTCCACCTGGGCCGCCTGCCGCAGCGCCGCCTCCAGGGTGGGCAGGGAAATGCGCCGCAGCGCCGGATCCATCAGCCGCTCGCGCGGCCCCCAGATGCGGTATTCCTTGAGCAGCGCGCCCAGCGGCCGTCCCTGCGCCATCCCGGCCTTCAATTTTAACAGCGTGCGGATTTCTTCGGCGACCGCCCACAACACCAGCGGCAGCGCCTCGCCCTCGCCCTTCAAGCCTTCCAGCATGCGCACCAGACGGGCCGGATCGCCCGCCAGCATCGCCTCGCTGAGCTTGAAAACGTCGTAGCGCGCCACGTTCAGCACCGCGTCCTGCACTTGCTCGTAACTGAGCTTGCCCGGCTCGTGCAACAGGCCCAGCTTCAAGATTTCCTGGTGCGCCGCCAGCAGATTGCCTTCCACCCGGTCGGCGATGAAGTCGACGCTGTGGCGCTCCGCGCTCTGCCCCTGCGCGGCCAGGCGGCCGACTATCCAGTTCGGCAACTGCGCGCGCTCGACCGGCGCGATCTCGATGAAGACGGCGGCCTGCTGCAAGCTGGCGACCCAGGCCGCCTTTTGCGTGGCCCAGTCCAGCTTCGGCAGAGTGATCAGGGTCAGATTGTCCGGACTCAGATCCTTGGCGTAGCTTTGCAGGGCCGCGCCGCCATCCTTGCCCGGCTTGCCGGTCGGGATGCGCAGCTCGATCAGCTTCTTGTCGCCGAACAGGGATAGCGCCTGGTTCGCCGCCAGCAACTCGCCCCACTTGAAGCTGCGCTCGACGGTCAGCACCTCGCGCTCGGAATACCCCTGGGCGCGGGCGGCGCGGCGGATCTTGTCGGCCGCCTCCAGCGCCAGCAAATGCTCGTCGCTGCTGATCACGTACAGTTGCCCGAGCGTCTTGCTCAAATGCCCATCCAGCGCTTCAACCCGCAGTTGCATCGCCCGCCCCTACGGCTTCGGCGGCGTGGCCGCGGGGGGCGCCGCGGCTGGCGTTGCGGCCGGCGCCAGCGACACGGGATGCACCACCGCCTTCAATGCCGCGACCCGGCGTATCAGTTGCTGCACCATGTCGGTGCGCATGTCGCGGTACAGCAGGGCTTCTTCCGATTCCTTGGCCAGCAATTGCGAATCGTTGAAGTCGATCGGCCGTGTCAGCGCGATCGTGGTCGGCCCCAGATATTCCTTGCCGGCCTTGTCGGTGACGCGGAACACGATCGTATAGCCGAGCGAATATTGCAGCACGCGGCCGCTGCTGTTGAGCGACAGCACGGACTTGCTGCGCGTCGCGTCCGGGTCGGTCAACACTTCGATCACGCCATCGGCATCCTTGGCCGCCGCCACGATCTCGGTGCCGCCGATGGAGCGGATATTGCGCTTCAAGCTGATGCCCAGCGGCGAGTTATCGGCGAGGCCGATGTAAATCGTCGGGAACGGCAGGTTGTAACTGCCGTCCGAGCCGCGCAGGTGGAAGCCGCAGGCCGACAACGCCAGGGCCGCCGCCAGCGCCAGGGCGCCGCCGCGCAGTCTTTGCTTGCTCAAAAAATGGCTCATAGCTTACACCACGATGCTGATTAACTTGCCGGGCACGACGATGATCTTCTTCGGCGTGGTTTCTATATACTTTTGCACGCTTTCGCAGGCCAGCGCCAGCGCTTCGATGCTGGCCTTGTCGGCACCCTTGGCAACCGTGATGGAACCGCGCAGCTTGCCGTTCACCTGGATCATCATCTCGATCTCCGCCTGTTCCAGCGCGGCCGGGTCGACTTGCGGCCAGGGCGCGTTGAGGATGTCGCCGTGGACCTTGGCGTAACCCAGCTCTTCCCACAGCACGTGGGTGATGTGGGGCGCGACCGGGTTCAGCAGGCGCAAGAAAATCGACAAGCCCTCGGCCACCACGGCGGCCGAGGCGGCGCCGTCGTCCAGCTTGGCCGACTCCAGGGTGTTGAGCATCTTCATGCAAGCCGACACCACGGTGTTGTACTGGATGCGCTTCAAGTCGTAATCGGCTTGCTGCAGCAGCTTGTGGAGCTCGCGGCGCAGGGTTTTTTGCGCTTCGTTGGCCGCCGCGGCGGGCGCCGACGTCAGCGCCATGGCAATGCGCGGCGCCTGCGCGTAGCTGTAGGCCCAGACCCGGCGCAGGAAGCGGTTGGCGCCCTCAACGCCGCTACCCGACCATTCCAGCGTCTGTTCCGGCGGCGAGGCGAACATCGTGAACAGGCGCGCCGTGTCGGCGCCGTACTGCTCGATCTGCGCTTGCGGGTCGATGCCGTTGTTCTTCGATTTCGACATCTTTTCCGTGCCGCCGATGTTCACCGGCGCACCGTCCGCCTTCAGGGTCGCGCCTTGCGGGCGGCCCTTGTCGTCCAGGGTCAGGTCGATATCGGCCGGATTGAACCAGGTCTTCTTGCCGGCCGCGTCTTCGCGGAAGTAAGTTTCGTTCAGCACCATGCCCTGGGTCAGCAGATTGACGAAGGGTTCGTCGAACTTGACCAGGCCAAAGTCGCGCATGATCTTGGTCCAGAAGCGCGCGTACAGCAGATGCATGACGGCGTGCTCGATGCCGCCGATGTACTGG
>DMYQ01000084.1:12360-13745 GCA_003482555.1 Janthinobacterium sp.
GGCACGCAGTCTTCCGGCAAGATCACCGGCAAGTCCTTTTCCGGCACCGGCACCACGCCGCAGTCGGCGCAATGGATCATCGGAATCGGCGTGCCCCAGTAGCGCTGGCGCGAAATGCCCCAGTCGCGCAGGCGGAAGGTGACTTTTTTCTCGCCCAGGCCGAGCGCGGCCAGGTCGGCCGCGATGGCCTCGACGGCGGCCGCGTAGTGCAAGCCGTCGTATTTGCCGGAATCCACGCAGACGCAATTGTCCTTGTCGCCATACCATTCGCGCCACGCGTCGCTGGAAAACTCCTTGCCTTCGACGGCCACCGCCTGCTTGATCGGCAGATTGTATTTTTTGGCGAACAGGAAGTCGCGCTCGTCATGCGCCGGCACGCCCATCACGGCGCCGTCGCCGTAGCTGATCAGAACGTAATTGCCGACCCAGACTTCGACCTGGGCGCCGCTCAGGGGATGGGTGACGAACAGGCCGGTCGGCATGCCCTTCTTTTCCATCGTCGCCATGTCCGCTTCGATCACGCTGCCCAGCTTGCACTCGGCGATGAAGGCGGCCAGGGCCGGATTGCCCAGGGCCGCGTGCGTGGCCAGCGGGTGTTCCGGCGCCACGGCGCAAAACGTCACGCCCATGATGGTGTCGGGGCGGGTGGTGAAGACGTACATCTTGCCCTCGCCGATGACGGCGCCCGCTTCATCGCGGATAGCGTGCGGGAAGGCGAAGCGCACCCCGGTCGACTTGCCGATCCAGTTGGTCTGCATGGTGCGCACGCGCTCGGGCCAGCCCGGCAGCTTGTCGTCCACATAGGCCAGCAACTCGTCGGCGTAATCGGTGATGCGCGCGTAATACATGGGGATTTCGCGCTTTTCGATCAGCGCGCCGGAACGCCAGCCGCGGCCGTCGACCACTTGTTCATTGGCCAGCACGGTCTGGTCGATCGGGTCCCAATTGACGGTGCCGGTCTTCTTGTAGATGATGCCTTTTTCCAGCATCTTGAGGAACATCCACTGGTTCCACTTGTAATATTCCGGGGTGCAGGCCGTCATTTCGCGCGACCAGTCGATCGCCAGGCCCATCGATTCCATCTGCTGCTTCATGTGGGCGATGTTGGAATAGGTCCACTGCGCGGGCGGCACGTTGTTCGCCATCGCCGCGTTTTCAGCCGGCATGCCGAAGGCGTCCCAGCCCATCGGCATGAGCACGTTGTAGCCGTTCATGCGCAGATAGCGGTACATCACGTCGTTGATCGTATAGTTGCGCACATGACCCATGTGCAGCTTGCCGGACGGGTAAGGCAGCATCGAGCAAGCGTAGTACTTGCCTTTCGGGAAACGCGGGTCGTGTTCGACGGCTTTATAGGCGTCGATCGCCTTCCAGTGCGATTGGGC
>DMYQ01000084.1:13936-15178 GCA_003482555.1 Janthinobacterium sp.
CGGGACTATATTTATCTTGCATGATGTGCGGCCAAAAGGGAATATGAACCGAGCATTATACCGTTCTAAGCCGCGCCGCAGCGGCGGAAGGCGGGGCGCGCCGCCGGCGCCGATTTTCAACGCGACAGGGAGCGCCCGGGAGCGCCCGATTTGCCGACGATTATTTTTCGCCCCAAGGAAGAAATCAGGCGCCTTGCAGTAATACTAACCTTGTATTTTGTGACAACATGCGCTTTTCAACTTAGGAGACAAGCATGATTTTAGGAATCCGCACGGCGATCTATCCGGTCAGCGACCTGGCACTGGCCACGAGCTGGTACGGCGCCGTATTCGGCTGCGCGCCCTACTTCGAACAGCCGTTTTACGTCGGTTTCAATGTCGGCGGTTTTGAACTGGGCCTGGTGCCGGACGGCGTGGCGTGTAGCCAGGGTAGTACCGTGTACTGGGGCGTCGACGATATCGGCGCCGAAGTGGCGCGCATCACGGCGCTGGGTGCCAGCGTCCACGCGCCCATCAAGGATGTCGGCCAGGCGATCCAGGTGGCCGACTTGCTCGACCCCTTCGGCAATGTGCTGGGACTGATCCAGAATCCCCATTTCGACCCCGCCGCCGTACGCTGAACAGTTTCGGGTTTGAGATCAACGCAAAATCAGCGTAAAACCAGCCTCAGGGCCGGCTTTTCGCCGTAGTCTTCGTAGCGCTCGTTGATGCCGGCGATGCAAAAGGTGACTTCCTCGAGGATGTCGGGCGCTTGCAGGCGCATCGCCTCGGCGTCTTGCAGCACGATGTCGAGAACTTCGTCCGGCTTCAGGCGGAATTGCGTCATGCCGTCTTCGTCGCGCAGGTAGCTGAGGCAGTCGACCCAGGCGTCCATGGTGTCGGCGTAAAAGCCGGGGAAGCCGAAGGCGCGCTTCGATTGCTCGTGGAAGCTGGTCCAGTCGCTGATGTCTTTACCGTGCAGGATGGCGCTGGGCATATTATTCTTTCTTGGGGGCGGTGACGAAACTGAGCTTGTTCAAGCCCTTGGACTGGGCCGCCGCCATGACCTGGGCCACGACTTCGTAGCGCGTGTCCTTGTCGGCGCGCAACTGCAGCTCCGGTGGCGGCGTCTGGGCGGCCGCCTCGGCCAGGCGCGCGTCCAGTTGCGCCGGCGCCAGCGCCACGTCGTTCCAGAAGATGTGGCCGCCGCCGTCGATCGCCAAACTCACGGCGGCGGCCTGTTGCGGCTGCGCCGCCGCCGCC
>DMYQ01000084.1:15333-19064 GCA_003482555.1 Janthinobacterium sp.
CACCAGCATCACGTCGACCATGGGCGTGACGTTGATGTCGGCCATCAGGGGTTGCTGCCGGTGGTGGTTGAAAGTGCCGAAAGCCATCTCGCCTCCGCTATGCGACGCGGGCGCGGGCGCCCGTGGTCAGGTAGGCGTGCAAGTCGTGGGCGAAGGCGTCGAGTTCAGCCAGGGTCAAGCGATTCACGCGATTCAATCCGTTATACGCCAACACGGCGGGAATGGCCACCGTCAAGCCGAAGGCCGTCATGATCAGGGCTTCCCCGACGGGTCCGGCGATCTTGTCGATCTGCACCACGCCGGCCGTCGAGACGGCCGCCAGCGCATGGTAAATGCCCCACACGGTGCCCAGCAAGCCCACGAAGGGGGCCGTGGCGCCGATCGAGGCCAGCAGCGTCAAGCCGCTTTCCAGGCGGGCCGTGGCGCGGTGGATGGCCAGGCGCAAGATGCGGGTGATTTGCTCGGCCGGCGCCATTTGCGCGCCTAGCGAGGCGGCGGCGCCCGACTTCAGGTGGGCCGCGCCCAGCAGCGCCAGCGGCGCGAACACGTTTTCGCGGTCGGCCAGGGTCAAAGCGGCAACCGCGTCCTGCATGCCGGGCGCGTCCCAGAAGGCGTCAACGGCGCCGGCGCTGCGGCGCACGCGCCAGGCGCTCCAAGTCTTGGACAGGATCAGGTACCAGCTGGCGAGCGACATCAGCAGCAGCAGGTAAGCCACCGCGTGGCTGATGGCGTCACCCTGCAACCAGTAGTGGGCCAGGCTGAATTGATTCTCGACGATGGGGGTCATGGAAGCACTTTGGCCTTCAGGGAGAGCACATCTTGCATATCGTACAGGCCGGTGGCCTTGTCGGCCAGGAAGCGGGCGGCGCGCAGCGCGCCCTGGGCGTAGGTGGCGCGGCTGCTCGACTTGTGGCTGATTTCAATGCGCTCGCCGATGCCGGCGAACAGCACCGTGTGGTCGCCGACGATGTCGCCGCCGCGGATGGTGGCAAAGCCGATGGTCGACGGGTCGCGCTCGCCAGTCACGCCTTCGCGGCCGTAGACGGCGCAATCCTTCAAGTCGCGCCCCAGCGCGGCGGCCACCACTTCGCCCATCTGCAGGGCGGTGCCGGACGGCGCGTCGACCTTGTGGCGGTGGTGGGCCTCGACGATTTCAATGTCGTAGCCTTCGGACAAGCTCTTGGCCGCCATTTCCAGCAGTTTCAAGGTGACGTTCACGCCCACGCTCATGTTGGGCGCGAAGACGATGGCGGTCTTTTCGGCGGCGGCGGCGATGGCGGCCTTGCCGGCCGCGTCGAAGCCGGTGGTGCCGATGATCATCTTGATGCCGTGCTCGGCGCAATAGGCGACGTGCTCCAGGGTGCCTTCGGGACGGGTGAAGTCGATCAGGAAGGCGGCCCCGGCCAGGCCCTTGGCCAGCTCGGATGCTATGCTCACGCCGGCCGGTTTACCGAGGAAGGCGGCGGCGTCCAGGCCGACGCCGGGGGCGCCGGCCACGTCGAGGGCGCCGGCCAGCACCACGCCGGGCGCCGCGTCGATGGCTTCGATCAAGATGCGGCCCATGCGGCCGCCCGCGCCCGCGATTGCTATTTTCAATTCACTCATATGCTGCCTCGATCTCATTCTCAGTTTGATTATTGCTTGCTGGCGGGAGTCGATGCCGGAGTCGGCGCCGGCACTTGCGGCGCCGGCGTCACGGAAGCCGGATCGGCCGGTTTGGCGTCGGCCGGCGCATCCGCCGAGGGAGCGCTGATCGGGCCGGCGATGCGCGCGATGTATTCTTTTTCCGTGGGCAGATTACCGCCCTCGAAACGCTCGACCTTGCCGTCCTTGAAATACACCACCACCCGGCTCGTGATCAGTTCGCCGTTCCCCTTGGCCAGGCGGAAGGGATAATCCCAGCGATCGGCGTGGAACATATCGGTCAGCAGGGGCGTGCCGAGGATGAAGCGGACTTGTTCGCGCGTCATGCCCGGTTTCAACTGGGCCATCATTTCTTCCGAGACAAAGTTACCTTGCTGAATGACCGGACGATAGGGGGAGAAGATCCACAGGAATTTCCGCAGCTTGCTAGGGGTGATCGTTTGCGTGCCGCTGACGGGCGCGGCGGACGGCGCGCTCTCGGCCGCGAGCGGCGCTTTTTCGCCCAGCGCGCCGCGGCTGGCGCAGCCGGACACGGCCAGCGCGGCGCAGGCGAGGGCCGCGAGGACGGGTGTCCGCAATGAAATACGGTGCAGGAAAGATGGCGATAAAGCCCGTGTAACACGCATAAGTGACCTCGATTTGATGAACAGAAGGCTAGGCGGCCCCGCCTAAAACGCTATATGATAAAGCACATGAACCACATACGAACAACAAACATGAGTAACAACCCCAGCGACCTCAAGGCCAGCGGCTTGAAGGCGACCCTGCCGCGCCTGAAAATCCTCGACATTTTCCAGAGCAGCGCCGTCCGCCATTTGACAGCGGAAGACGTCTACAAGATCCTGTTGGCCGAAAATATGGATGTCGGGCTGGCAACAGTGTACCGCGTCCTGACACAATTCGAGCAGGCGGGCTTGCTCAACCGGAACCACTTCGAAACCGGCAAGGCGATTTTCGAGCTCAACGAAGGCTCCCACCACGACCACCTGGTCTGCCTCGACTGCGGTCGCGTGGAAGAATTCTTCGACGACGAAATCGAACTGCGCCAGCAAAAAGTGGCCGAGGAACGGGGCTTCAAGATTGCCGAGCACGCGTTGGCGATCTACGGCAACTGTGTCAAGACGGATTGTCCGCACCGCAATTGAAGCGCCGCTGGCCGGGCCGGAATGTCGAATTGATATCGACTAGATATCGACTGTCTAGTTATGGCTGAGCGCGTTCGACAGCAGCTTGGCCGTGATGTCGACGATGGGAATCACGCGCTCGTAAGCCATGCGCGTCGGCCCGATCACTCCCAAGGTGCCGACGATCTTGCCATTCATTTCATAGGGCGCCGTGACGACGCTCATCTCGTCCATCGGCACCAGGTTCGATTCGCCGCCGATGAAGATCTGCACCCCGGTGGCCTTGCTCGACACGTCGAGCAATTGCATCAGGCCCGTCTTTTGCTCGAACATGTCGAACATCTGGCGCAGCGACGTCATGTTCGACGACAGATCGCTCACGCTGAGCAGGTTGCGCTCGCCGGCGATCACCATGTCGTCGGAATTATCGGCCATCGCTTCGCTGCCCGCCTCCACGGCCGCCTGCATCAGGCGCCCCATGTCGTCGCGCAACTGGCGCAACTCGCCCTGCAGGCGGATGCGCACGTCGTCGAAGGACAGGCCGCCATAATTCTGGTTGATGTAATTGGCCGACTGCACCAGTTGCGAGGGCGTATAGTCCGATTCCGTCAACAACAGGCGGTTTTGCACGTCGCCGGTGGGGCCGACGATGACCAGCAAGATGCGCTTTTCCGACAGGCGCAAAAATTCGATTTGCTGGAACACGGATTCGCGCCGCGGGCTCAGCACCACGCCGGCGAAGCGCGACAGCGAGGACAGCATCTGCGCCGCGTTGGCGATCATCTTTTGCGGCTGCTGGATTTGCAGCCGCATGCGTCCCTCCACCGAGTGCTCGTCGATCTGCTGCACCGTCAACAGGGTGTCGACGAAGATGCGGTAACCGCGCGGGGTGGGAATGCGGCCGGCCGAAGTGTGCGGGCTGGACACGTAACCCAATTCCTCGAGGTCGGCCATGATGTTGCG
>DMYQ01000084.1:19200-29894 GCA_003482555.1 Janthinobacterium sp.
CCCACCGGCAAGCCGTCGGCGATGTAACGCTCGACCAGGGCCTTGAGCAGGGTTTGTGCACGGATATCGAGTTGCATAATTCTAATTTCCGGCGAATGCCGGCACGCGCTGGGGATGATGGCTCCATTATGCACGCTGGCCGGCGCCCCCGCGCATCAATCTGCCAGTTGCGGCTCGAGCCAGGCTAGAAGCTCGTCAAATGTGGCGCAAATGGCGTCCGGGGCCACGCCGGCGGCCAGGTGGTCGGGCTGGCCGGCACGACGCAGCCAGACGGCGCGCAGGCCGGCGTTTTGCGCGCCGGCCACGTCGAGCAGCAAGTCGTCGCCCACGTACACGGCTTCCTCCGGCGCCACGCCCAGGGCCGCGCAAGCGGCGTGGAAGATGGCCGCGTCCGGCTTGGCGCTGCCGAATTCGGCCGCCGCCAGCGATACCGTGAAGTGCCGCGCCATGCCGATCACTTCCAGGTCGGCGTTGCCGTTCGAGATGGAGCCGAGCAAGATCCGCTCGCGCAGGCGCAGCAGGCCCGGCAGCACGTCTTCGTAGGGCGTCACGGCATTGCGTTCGGCAAAGAACAGGGCCATCGCCGCCTCCACCTTGGCGCCATCCTCGCCGGCCGTGGCGAAGGCCGCGTGCAAGCCGGCGCGGCGCAGCGCGCCCAGGTCGGCGCGCAAGTGCGGCTGCGCCTCCAGCAGGGCCAGGCGCTGCTGGCGCAGGGAGTCGATGGAAAATTGCCGCGCCACCGAGGGCGCGTGCGCCGCCAGCCAGGCGTGCAGCGTCAGCTCGGCGCGCGCGATCACGGGCCCGATCGGCCACAGGGTGTCGTCGAGGTCAAACAGCAGGGCTTTCGGGCGGACGCTGGCAAGCTTGGAATGCATGACTGGAGACACCGGTGGGAGCGACGCCATCGCCGCCGGCCACCATTGTCGCATCGATGGGCGGCGCCGGGGTGCGCGAACCTTGCTCCGCGTGGCAGCAAATTTCCCTTCCAAATTTTCGCTCCAAATTGCCTCAATGCAAGCCGCAGGCGCGCCCTGGGCGGCGCACCGGAGACCGGCATGCTCGATTCGCTTCGCTTGCCCTTCATTCCAGGAAAATATTGTTACAGGGCGATACAAGCGATGGAGCAAAGACATTCCCGAATAGACTAGAATAGGCGCCAAATCCCAGATCGCGGCGCCGCCGGCATCCGTTTGCCCTTTCTCACCCTATTTGTTTTGGAGAATTTATGAAAAGTCCCTACCTGCGCTCGATAATGGCGTTCGCCTGCGCCACCGCCCTGTCCGCTTGTGGCGGCAGCGGCGGCAACCTGATATTGAGCGGCGCGGTCAGCGGTCTGGCCAAGGATGGCCTGGTGCTTTCCAACGGTTCTTCCACCGTCGCGGTTGCCAACGGCGCGACTTCCTTCGCCTTCACCGACTTGATCGGCAACAATACAAACTATAACGTGGCGGTTCAGACCCAGCCCACCGGCGCCGTGTGCAGCGTCACCGGCGGCGCGGGCCAGTCTTCCAATTACAACGTCACCACCGTGCTGGTGACTTGCGTCACCGATCAGTACACCCTGGGCGGCAGCGCCACCGGCCCCGGCGCGGCCGGCCTGATTCTGTTGAACGGCAAGGATTCGGTGAGACCGATCCCGGACAGCACAGCGGGCACCTACAAATTCACGTTTTCCGGTACGGTTGGCGACGGCTCTCCCTACGGTGTCACCATCCTGCCTTCGAGCAATCCGGCCAACAACTGCGTCGTCAGCAACGGCGTCGGCACCATGGTCAAGCCAGGCGTGAGCAATGTCGCGGTGAGCTGCTCTTAAGTACCAGCGGGCGCCGCGGGAGTTTACCGGCGGCCCCATCCAACCCCATTCCGGAGAAACACATGAAGTCACCCTTTGCATACGCCGTCGCGGCGCTGTTGATCACCACCGGCCTGGCCGCCTGCGGTGGCAAGGCCACTTATCCCGTCAGCGGCACCATCCTCGGCCTGAACAATGCCGGAATGATACTGAGCAACAACAGCGACACGGTCGCCCCGGCGGCTGGCGCGACCAGTTTCACCTTCCCGACTCAAGTGTCATATGGCGAAAATTACAACATCGCCGTGCAAACCCAACCGGCGCACATGACCTGCGTCGTGACCAGCGGCGGCAGCGGCACCGGCGGCCAGTATCTGTCGATCAACGCCGTCGTCGGCTGCTCGCAAACGACCCACGCGCTGGGCGGCACGATCACGGGCTTGACCGTGGCCGGTCTGGTGCTCGGCAACGGCAGCGACAACACCAATACGCCCGTCGCCGGGGCCACCACCTTCACCATGCCGACACCAGTCGCCGACGGTGCCTTTTACGGCTTGACCGTGCAGACCCAGCCACCCGGCCTGAAATGCACCATCGCCAACGGCAGCGGCACCATGGGCACGGCGGATATCGCCACCGTTGCCGTGTCCTGCAACCCAGGCTGAAGCGGGCGACGCCAGTCATCACTAAAATGAATAGTTGATATACGAAATATAAATTGGAGTTATATGTGGCGATGCAGCATAATGCATCTGTCTCCTCCAACTCTTCCAAGAATTGGATTTAGCCCGCTTTTACCAGCGGGCTTTTTTTTACTCTTTTTTTGGGGAGGGGTGAAGCGGGATGCCGCCGCGCGCGGGCGGCGGCAGGAACGGGCTCAGGCGGCAGCAGGGGCGGGGGCGGGCAAGAGGTTGGCGAGCGCCACGTATTGTTCCAGGCCCACCGTTTCCGGACGCATGGTCGGGTCGATGCCGGCCGCGACGATCTGCGCTTCCGTGAACATGCCCGCCAGGCAGTTGCGAATCACCTTGCGGCGCTGCGAAAACGCCTTCATCACCACCGCTTCCAGGTTGTCCTGATTGCAGGGCAAGCGCTCTTCCAGCGGGATCATGCGCACGATCGCCGATTCCACCCGGGGCGGCGGATCGAAGGCCGTGGGCGGCACGATGAACAGCAGCGCCATCTTGTAGCGCCACTGCAGCATCACCGACAGGCGGCCGTAAGTCTTGCTGCCCGGCTCGGCCACCATGCGCTCGACGACTTCCTTTTGCAGCATGAAGTGCTGGTCTTGCACCAGGGGCGCGATTTCCGCCAGGCGAAACAGCAGGGGGCTGGAAATATTGTAGGGCAGGTTGCCCACCACGCGCAGCTTTTTGCCTTCCGGCACCGGGATGGTGGAAAAGTCGAACTTCAGCGCGTCGCCCGAATGGATCGTCAGCTTGGCCGGATTGAAGGTTTTTTCCAGGCGCGCCACCAGGTCGCGGTCGAGTTCGACCACGTGCATGGTACCCAGCTGCTTGAGCAACTGCCCCGTCATCGCGCCCAGGCCGGGCCCGATTTCCACCAGGGTGTCGTCGGACTGGGGCGCGATGGCCGCCGTGATGTTGTCGAGCACGTATTTATCGTGCAAAAAATTCTGGCCGAAGCGCTTGCGGGCAATGTGTTTCATGATCTTTTTCTCGTGGGTGGAACGCGCCGGAGCGCCTGTCAGGCGCTGGCGCGCAACATGCGCGCGGCCGTGGCGATGGCTTCTTCCATGCTGGCGCAATCGGCCAGGCCCGGGCCTTGCGCGGCCAGGTCGAGCGCGGTGCCATGGTCGACGGAAGTGCGTATCAGGGGCAAGCCCAGGGTAATGTTGACGCCGCGCCCGAAGGTCGCGTATTTCAGAACCGGCAAGCCCTGGTCGTGGTACATGGCCAGCACGCAATCGGCCCCGGCCAGGTATTTGGGCTGGAACAGGGTATCGGCCGGATACGGGCCGCTGGCATCGATGCCGCGCGAGCGCGCCGCCGCGATGGCCGGCGCGATGACGTCGATTTCCTCGCGCCCCAGGTAACCGCCCTCGCCCGCGTGCGGGTTCAGGCCGGCCACCAGGATGCGCGGCGCGGCGATGCCGAATTTCCGCTTCAAATCGTGGGCGATGATGTCGAGCGTGGCGCCCAGGCCGGCCTTGGTTATGGCCGCCGGCACATCCTTGAGGGCCAGGTGGGTGGTGGCCAGCGCCACCCGCAAAGGCGGCGCCGAGCCGCCCGGTTCGCCGGCCAGCATCATCACCACCTTGGCCGTGCCGGTTTTTTCAGCCAGGTATTCCGTGTGGCCGGAAAAGGCCACGCCGGCGTCGTTGATGGTGCTCTTTTGCAGCGGCGCGGTGACGATGGCGTCGAACCAGCCGGCCGCCACCCCTTCCAGCGCCGCGTCCAGGATGGCCAGCACGGCGCGCCCGTTTTCCTTGTCCAGCACGCCCGGCACGACGTGCGCGTCCAGCGGCACGTCGATGACGGCGATGCGCCCGGCGCCGAAGTGCGGCAAGCCGCCGTTGCGCGCCGCCATCAGCGAGAGCGCCACCAGCTTGATGTCGGGGTCGATCAGGCTGGCCGTCAGCGCCAGGAAGGCGGCGTCGCCCAGCAGCACGCAATTGACCTCCGCGCGCATGGCCCAGGCGGCGCGGATGGCGATTTCCGGGCCGATGCCGGCCGGTTCGCCGCTGGTGATGGCCATGCCGGGGCGCCGCCCCGCGCCCTTCTCTGGCGTGACCATGGCCTTACTTGTCATCCGTGCGGAATTCGACGTAGGCGCGGTCGCGCACTTCGCGCTGCCATTCATCGGTGGCCTCGACCAGCTTGCGCTCGCGGATGGCGTTGCGGGCGGCGCCGCGCTGCTTTTCCTTGGAAGCGTCGTCGCTCTTGCGCTCGAGCACCTGGATCAGGTGGAAGCCGAAGCTCGATTCCACCGGGCCGCTGATTTCACCGGGTTTCAGGGCATTCATGGCGGCCTCGAATTCCGGCACCGTGTCGCCCGGATACAGCCAGCCCAGGTCGCCGCCCTTGGCGGCCGCGCCGTCGGTCGAGAACAGGCGCGCCAATTCCTCGAACGTGGCGGCCTTGTTGTCCAGGCGTTCCTTCAATTCGATCAGCTTGCGCTTGGCGTCGGCCGCCGTCACCGTCGGCGTCACCTTGATGACGATGTGGCGCGCGTGCGTCTGCTGCACCGCCGTGGCGGCCTGCGAGTCGGCCGCCGTGCGCCTGTCCACCAGCTTCAGGATGTGGAAGGCGCTCGTGCTCTTGATGATGGGCGTGACCTGGCCCGCTTTCAGCTTGAGCAACTGCTCGACGAACAGGGGCGGCAGGCGGTCGCTATTGCGCCAGCCGATTTCGCCGCCCTTCAGGGCGTCGGCCGCGTCCGAATAAGTGCCGGCCATCTTGGCGAAGTCGGCGCCGGTGCGCAATTGCCGCATCACCATTTCGGCGCGGGCGCGGCGCGCGGCGATCTGTTCCGGTGAGGAATTTTCGGGGATGCGTATCATGATCTGCGCCAGGTTCATCTCGACCTGATCGCGCGCGGCCGCCTGTTCGGCCGCCATGTAGGCGTCCACTTCGGCGTCCGAAATCTGGATCTTGGCGTCGACTTCATGTTCGCGCAGGCGCTGCATGATGATTTCTTCGCGAATTTCCTCGCGGAAGGCGGCGAAGGTCGTGCCTTCCTTTTCCATCTGGTCGCGCAATTGCTGCAGCGTCATTTTTTGCTGCTCGGCGATGCGGCCGATGGCCCGGTCGAGCGTCGTGTCGTCGACCCGCACACCCATTTCCTTGGCCAGCTGCATTTGCGCTCTTTCCACGATCATCCGTTCCAGCAACTGGCGGCGCAAGTCGGCCGGCTCCGGTAAGGCCACGTTTTGCGCCTTCATGCGGCGCTCGACGGTCTTGATGCGCTGCGCCAATTCATTGCGGGTGATGACGTCGTCGTTGACCACGACGGCGATCGAATCGATCTCGCGCGGGCTGGCGGCGGCCGCCGGAGCGGCGCTCGCGGCCGTGGCCAAGGCGCCGCTGGCGCCGGAGAGGGCGCACAGCAAGAGCGCCGCGATTTTAAGTTGGTGCATACTGGCATTCCGCATAATGTGTCGAGCGCTCATGGGTTCGTGTAAATAAAAAAAACTTCCGGCCGGCGCCGACTCGCGGCGCCCGCATCGGAGCTTGCCATCTTACCGTGTGGCAGGGCTCAGCCTTTGATAGCCGGGAATGTCCTTGGTCATTTCTTGCAGGGCATTCGCTCCCAGGCCCAGGTTGCTCGACAGACCGGTCAACTCGAGCTGGAAAAAGATCGGCGTCGAAACGCTCTGGGCGGCCGTCACGAAGCGTTGCGCGCCGGCCCGGAAGACCCAGCAGTCGCCCTTGTATTCGAGGCCGACCAGGCTTTGCAGGATGATCTTGTCGCGCACGGAATAACTGACCCGCCCGACGCCATACCAGCGCCCGGACAGCGGCCACTGGCTCGACACGTCGACCTGGCGCAGGCTGTCGCGCACATAACTGTAACCCAGGTTCAGCACCTTCTTCGGAGCGGGCGCCCAGTGCGCGTTGTACGTCATGCTGACGGTGCGGCTTTCGCTGGGATTGTACTGCACCGCGCTGTCCGCGGTCCAGGTCGGGGAAATGACGCCGGCGGCGGCCAGCAAGATGTCTGAATGGGTGTCGTTGGTGGGCGTGGAGGCGTCCAGCTGCACCTTTTGATCGCTGAAATAAAAACGCTGACCGAAGGCCAGGCGCAGGCGCTCGGCGCCGTTGGCGTCCAGGAAGCGCGAGGTCAGCGCAGCCGTGGCCTGGTTGGCGTCGCCGATCCGGTCGCTGCCCACGAAGCGGTTTTCACTGAACAGTTGCGCCATGTTGAAGGTGGCGGCGGCCGTGTCGAAATTCGGGAAGGCGCTCTGGTCGCGATAAGGCGTCTTGACATAGAACAGGCGCGGTTCCAGGGTTTGCGTGACGCTGCCGAACAGATTGGCGTCCCGTTCGAACACCATGCCGGCGTCGAGCGAGGCGGTGGGCACGGCCCGGTTCAGCGCGCGCTCCTTGAACTGGGCATTGGTGAGCGCATTGTCGTCGAGCTGATAGGCGCTGGCGTTGAGCATCAGCTTGGGCGTGACGAAGTAACCGGGGCGGATGAAGGGATAACTGATCTGCGGCACCACCACCAGGCGATTGCCGCGCACCAGATCCCGATGCCAGAACCGGGTCAGCTCGCTGTCCACTTGCCAGTCGAAACCTTCGACTTCGGTGCGGCCCGTGTGAAAGTTAATCGACGGCAAGCGGTCGTAGGGGCGCGGCACCTTCAGGTTGGGATTTTGCGCCGCGGCCGGGTCTTGCAGCACCTGGTAATTCTGCGCCCGCGCCGTCAGCGTCCAGTCTTCGCCGTGGTAATCGCTGCGCAGTTCGCGCAGCAATTGCCGCTCGGTGCTGGTGGCGATCGTCTTGGCGAAGTCGGTCGGATAATTGTCGTCGGACGCCGCGTTCATGGTCCAGCCCGCCGTCAGGCCGGGCAGCACGGTCTGGACATGGGTCGACTTGATCAGATAGCGGTCGCTCTGGGTCTGCTTGTCGTGCGGCAAATATTCGACAAAGGTCTCGCCCGCATAGGTGCCGGCCTCGGTCAAGCCCATGTAGCGGCCGTCGGCGGCCACCTGCAAGCCGCGCCGCTCGATGTACTTGGGCGAGAGCAGCAAGTCGCGGTTGGGCGCGATGTTGAAGTAATAGGGCATGGTCAGCTCGGCCCCGCTCTTCGAGGCGAAGCCCGGAGTCGGCGCCAGCCAGCCGGAGCGGCGCGCGCCCGACAGGGAAAAAGACAGCGCCGGCGTGGCGAGAATGGGCACATCCTTGAAATACAGCACCGTCTTGTTGCCGGTGCCGACGTCGCGCCCCGTGTCCAGATTCATGGTGCTCGACTTCAGGTACCAGTCCGGATCGGGACCGTCGCAAGTGCTGTAGGTGCCGTTGATGACATCGGCCTGTTCCGGGTCGATGAAATTGATGCGATCGCCCTTGCCCTGGCCGTTGCCGACCGCCATCTTGTAGGTGGGCTGGGTCAGGAAACCCTTGCCCGACTCCAGGTTCAGGCTCAGCACGTCGCCGCTGTACTGGTCGCCGAAGCGCCACATGCGGATGTGGCCGCTGGCCTCGACCTGATCCTCCACCTGCAAGAAACAAGCCTTGTCGGCGTCGATCTTGGTCTTGTCGCGCACCACCTCGACATTGCGTTCCAGGGTCATGACCCGCTCGGGCCGCCCGCCTATCTCCTCGGCCTGCACCGTGGTGGGGGCATTCTTGTCCTCGACATTGGGGGGGCGCTTGGCGGCCGTCTGGGCGTAGCCCGGCACCGTCGCGGCAGTGACGAGGGCGCCCAGGGCGAAGGCCCAGCGCTGCGATGAGGGGGGAGCGGTAAACCAGCTCATGAAAAAAAGAGGTGAAACACCATGGGAGGCGATTATTTGGAAGGTAATCCCTTATTATATGGGAATCTGCACCATCAACCAGTTTCCACAGGCCGCAAAATGTCATTTACGTCAAATTCACCTTCCGCCGCCGCCGTCGCCGCGGCCGCCAGCGCCGCCATCGGCACCGACATCCGCCTCGAGCAGCTGCAAGCCTGGCTGGCCGGCCTGCAACTGGTGGCGCCGGAATCGGCCCGCCCGGCGTCGAGCGACGCCAGCTTCCGCCGCTATTTCCGGGTCGATACCCTGGCCGGCGCCGCCGCCCAGCACGGCCCCAGCCTGGTCGTCATGGACGCCCCGCCCGAGCGTGAAAACGTGGCCGCCTTCGTCAAGGTGGCGGCCCTGTTCAAGGCCGCCGGCGCCAGCGTCCCGGACATCGTGGCCGCCGACCTGGAACGGGGCTTCCTGCTATTGTCCGACTTGGGCCAGACCACCTATCTGCAGGCGCTCGACCACGACAATGCCGCCGTCCTGTACTCGGAAGCGCTGGAAGCGCTGATCAAGATCCAGCTGAGCAGCGCACCCGACGTGCTGCCCGAATTCGACCGCGCCTTCGTCTTGCGCGAAATGAATCTTTTCCCGGAATGGTATATCGGCAAGCACCTGGGCGCGACCCTGACGCCGGCCCAGAGCGCGCAGCTGGACGGCGTGTTCGACGCCATCCAGGCCAACGTCATGTCGCAGCAACAAGTGTTCATGCACCGCGACTACCATTCGCGCAACCTGATGTTGCTCGCCGAAGGCAATCCCGGCATCCTCGACTTCCAGGACGCCGTCTACGGCCCCGTCACCTACGACCTGGCCTCGCTGCTGCGCGACGCTTACCTGCAGTGGGACGAGGAAATGGTGCTCGACTGGGTGATACGCTACTGGCAGCGGGCCAAGAGCCTGGGCTTGCCCGTCAATCCAGACATCGACGCCTTTTACCGCGACTTCGAATTCATGGCCCTGCAGCGCCACCTGAAAATCCTCGGCCTGTTCGCGCGCCTGAATTACCGCGACGGCAAACCGGCCTACATGGGCGACTTGCCGATGGTGCTAGACTACGTGCGCAAGACCGCCAACCGCTACCGCGAGCTGAAACCGCTGGTGCGCCTGCTCGACGCGCTGGAAGACAAGACGCCGCAAGTGGGCTACACCTTTTAATTCAGTTAACCCGGATTCCCATGAAAGCCATGATCTTCGCCGCGGGTCGCGGCGAGCGGATGCGTCCGCTCACCGATACCTGCCCCAAACCCCTGCTGAAGGTGCGCGGCCGGCCCCTGATCGTCTGGCACGTACTCAACCTGGTACGGGCCGGCATCACCGACATCGTCGTCAACCACGCCCACCTGGGCCACATGATCGAAGAAGCGCTGGGCGACGGCGCCCGCTTCGGCGCGCACATCCGCTATTCGCCCGAAGCCACGGCGCTGGAGACGGCCGGCGCCGTGGCCCAGGCCCGCCACCTGCTGGGCGAAGAACCCTTCGTGGCGATCTCGGGCGACATCTACATCCCCTATTTCGACTTCGCCCAGGTGTGCGACGCGCTGCCCGACTGCGACGTGCTGGGCAATGTCTACACGGCCGAGCAGCGCGACATCGCCTGGCTCTACCTGGTGGAAAACCCGCCCTACCACCCGCAGGGCGACTTCGGCCTCGACTTTTATTCGATCCGCAATGAAGGCCAGCCGCAATGGACCTTCGCCAATATCGGCGTCTACCGGCCGGAAATGTTCGACGGTATCGTGCCCGGCAGCCACGCCAAGCTGGGGCCGCTGCTCCGCGAACACGCGGCGCGCGGCCGCGTGGGCGGCGAAGTCTACGGCGGCGACTGGGCCAATGTCGGCACCGCCGAGCAACTCGCGGCCCTGAACGGCGGAGTGCGCGCTTGAGCGCCCACGCGGCGCGGCGCGCGGCCCTGATGGCGCGCATGCAGGCCGGCGGCGTGGCCGTGATCCCGACGGCGCCCGAAGTGACGCGCAACAGCGATTGCGACTATCCCTACCGCCACGACAGTTATTTTTACTACCTGTCCGGCTTCGGCGAACCGGACAGCGTGCTGGTGCTGCTGGCGCCCGGGCCCTTTGGACCGGGCCGCTCCATCCTGTTTTGCCGCGAGAAAAACAGCGAACGCGAAATCTGGGACGGCTTCCGCCACGGCCCGCAGGGCGCGCGCGAACGCTTCGGCGTCGATGCCGCCTTCCCCATCGACGAACTCGATGAAGAGATGGCGAAGCTGCTGGCCGACGCCCCGGCCATCTATTACGCCGTGGGCAGCAGCAACGCCCTCGACGCCCAGGTCAAGCTGTGGCTGCACAGCGTGCGGCGCCAGGCCCGCGCCGGCGTGACGGCGCCCACCGTCTTGCACGACGTCAACGCCCTGCTCGACGAGATGCGCCTGTTCAAGGACGACGCCGAACAAGCCACCATGGCGCGCGC
>DMYQ01000084.1:30074-37068 GCA_003482555.1 Janthinobacterium sp.
CGCCGCAACGGCGCCCAGTTCCCGGCCTATACCTCGATCGTCGCGGCCGGCGCCAATGCCTGCGTGCTGCACTACAGCGCCAACGACGCCCGGACCCGGGACGGCGAGCTGGTGCTGATTGACGCGGGCTGCGAACTGGACGGCTACGCTTCCGACATCACCCGCACCTATCCCGTCAACGGCCGCTTTACACCGCCGCAGGCGGCCTTGTACGAGCTGGTGCTGGCGGCCCAGGCGGCGGCGCTGGCGGCCGTGGCGCCGGGGCGCCGCTACCATGAAATCCACGACGCCGCCCTGGCCGTGCTGGCCCAGGGCATGCTGGACCTGGGACTGCTGGAGCGCAAGCTGGCCGGCACCGCGCAAGACGTGATCGACAACAAGAGCTACCTGCGGTTTTACATGCACGGCACCGGCCACTGGCTGGGCATGGACGTGCACGACGTCGGCGCCTACCGCGAGACGGCCGTGGCCGGCAAGCCCTGGCGCCCCTTGCAAGCGGGCATGACGCTGACGGTGGAACCGGGCATTTACGTGCGGCCGGCGCCCGGCGTGCCCGAGCAATTCTGGAATATCGGCGTGCGCATCGAAGACGACGTGCTGGTCACCCCGGCCGGCCACGCCGTGCTGAGCGACGCCGCGCCGAAGAGCGTGGCCGAGATTGAAGCGCTGATGCGCGCAGCGGCGACGGGGCGGCCCGCATGAGCGACGCCAGCCTCGACGCCAAGCTCGACGCCAGCCTGAATTTCGCCAGCCTCGATATCGCCATCTGCGGCGCCGGCCCGGTCGGCATGGCGCTGGCCGCGCTGCTGGTCGGGCGCGGCCTGGCGCCCGACCGCGTCGGCCTGCTCGACGCCAAGACCCTGGCCCATGCCGGCGCCGACCCGCGCTCGCTGGCCCTGTCGCAGGGCAGCCGCCTGATCCTCGAAGAGATCGGCGCCTGGCCGTTGCCGGCCACCGAAATCCACCAGATCCACGTCTCGCGCCGGGGCCGCCTCGGACGCAGCCTGATCGACCGCGCCGAACACGGCGTGCCGGCGCTTGGCTACGTGGCCCGCTACGGCGACGTGGTGACGGCCCTGGGCGCCGTCTGCGCGCGCCTGGGCGTGCGCGCGCTGCGGCCCAGCCGCGTGCAAGACTGCCGCGAAGACGCCGCCGGCGTCACCCTCACCCTGGCGCGGGAAGAGGGCGGGGAAGGCGAACGCGCGCTGCGCGCCGACCTGGTGGTGCAGGCCGAAGGTGGCCTGTATAACGAGCAGCGGGGACGCGCCGTGCGGCGCGACTACGGCCAGACGGCCATCATCGCCCAGGTCTGGGTCGGCGCCGGGATCGCCGCGCGCGCCTACGAACGCTTCACCGACGAAGGCCCGCTGGCGCTGCTGCCCCAGGACGACGGCTATGCGCTGGTCTGGTGCCTGCGGCCCGACAGCGCGCAAGCCGTGCTGGCGCTTGACGAGGCCGCCTTCCTGGCCCGCCTGGAGCAAGCCTTCGGCGGCCGCCTGGGCCACTTCACGCGCGCCGGCGCGCGCCTGGCCTACCCGCTCGGCCTGAACGCCGACCCGCGCGCCAGCGCCCGCACCGTCGCCATCGGCAACGCGGCGCAAACCCTGCACCCGGTCGCCGGCCAGGGTCTGAACCTGGGCCTGCGCGACGCCGCCGTGCTGGCGCGGGTGCTGGCGCACGGGACGACGCCGGCCGACCTGGCCCGCTTCACGGCGCGGCGCGCGACCGACCGCAGGCTGACCATCGGCCTGACCGACACCATGGCCCGCATCTTCACCGGCGGCGGCCCGCTGCAATCGCTGTTGGGCGCCTCGCTCGGCCTGCTCGACGCGCTGGCGCCGGCGCGCGCGGCCCTGGCCGAGCAAATGATGTACGGCAGCCGCTGACGGCGCGCCCGCGCCGCCCATAAAAAAAACCGCGGGAAACGCACTCGGCGCCCCGCGGTTTTTTTTCACGTCCAAGCCGGAGCCGGAGCGCTTACTCGACCGCCTTGACCATGTCTTCGATCACCTTCTTGGCGTCGCCGAAGACCATCATGGTCTTATCCATGTAAAACAGCTCGTTGTCCAGGCCCGCGTAACCGGCCGCCATCGATCGCTTGTTGACGATGACGGTCTTGGCTTTATAGGCTTCCAGGATCGGCATGCCGGCGATGGACGACTTCGGATCCTTGGCGGCCGGATTGACCACGTCGTTGGCGCCCAGCACCAGCACGACGTCGACCTGGCCGAATTCGCTGTTGATGTCTTCCATCTCGAACACTTGGTCGTAAGGCACTTCGGCTTCCGCCAGCAGCACGTTCATGTGGCCCGGCATGCGCCCGGCCACCGGATGGATCGCATACTTGACGATGACGCCCTTGTGGGTCAGCTTTTCAACCAGTTCCTTCAGCGCGTGCTGGGCGCGCGCCACGGCCAGGCCGTAGCCGGGCACGATGATGACGGTTTCCGCATTGCTCATCAGGAAAGCCGCGTCGTCGGCGGAACCGGATTTGACGGGACGCTGTTCGGTCGCGCCGCCCACGGCCGCCGCCGCCGTGTCGCCGCCGAAGCCGCCCAGCAGCACGTTGAAGAAGGAGCGGTTCATGGCCTTGCACATGATGTAGGACAGGATCGCGCCCGAAGAGCCGACCAGGGAACCGGCGATGATCAGCATCGAGTTATTCAGCGAAAAACCGATGCCGGCCGCGGCCCAGCCGGAGTAGCTGTTGAGCATGGACACCACCACCGGCATGTCGGCGCCGCCGATCGGGATGATGATCAAGACGCCCAGCGCGAAGGCGATGGCGGCCATGATGATGAAGGGAATCCAGGCCGGCGTGCCGCCTTCGGCGAAGCAAAACACCAGGCCCAGGCCGACCATCACCAGCGCCAGCACGAGATTCAACATGTGCTGTCCGGCGAAACTGACCGGTTTGCCCTGGAACAGGCGGAACTTGTACTTGCCCGACAATTTGCCGAAGGCGATCACGGAACCGGAGAAGGTGATGGCGCCGACGAAGGTGCCGATGAACAGTTCCAGCCGGTTACCGAAAGGCAGCGCCTCGCCCAGCTTGGCAATGCCGAAGGCGGCAGGCTCGGACACGGCGGCGACGGCGATGCAGACAGCCGCCAGGCCGATCAGCGAATGCATGGCCGCCACCAGTTCCGGCATCTTGGTCATCTCGACCGTTTTCGCCAGATAGGCGCCGATGGCGCCACCGACCACGATGCCAAGGGCGACCAGGCCGTAGCCCATGCCGCCACTGCCCGCTTGCCCGCCGTCTATCTCAGCGCTGGCCATCTGCGTCTTCAGCTTGACGATCAGGGCCACCGTGGTGAGGGCCGCGATCGCCATGCCCGACATGCCGAAGGCGTTGCCGCGGCGCGCAGTGGCCGGCGAGGACAAGCCTTTCAAGGCCTGGATGAAGCACACCGAGGCGATCAGGTACATCATCGTCACGAGGTTCATGGTGATGAAATTCATGCTTGCACCTCGGTCTTGACGGCGGCGACGGCGGCCGCTTTCGGCGCCTTCTTGCGGAACATTTCCAGCATGCGCTGGGTGACCAGGAAGCCGCCGAAGACGTTCACGGCGGCCAGGGCCACGGCCACGGTGCCGGCGATCTGCGCCACCGGCCCGGTGGTCAGGCCGGCGGCCAGCATGGCGCCGACGATGATGATGGCCGAGATGGCGTTGGTGACGGCCATCAGCGGCGTGTGCAGCGCCGGCGTGACGGTCCAGACCACGTGGTAGCCGACGTAAATCGCCAGCACGAAGATGATGAGATTGATGATGGTGTGACTGATTTCCATGATTCCTCCTGTTGCGTGTCCGGGAGCGGCCGCGGCCGCTCCATCTACTGTTATTTGCGCAGCGTCTCGCCGCCGTGGCAGACCAGGCTGGCCTTGATGATCTCGTCCTCGCGGTCGATCACCAACCGGTCGTCCTTGTCGATGATCAGCTTGAGGAAGTCGAGCACATTGCGCGCGTACAGGGCGGAAGCGTCGGCCGCCACCAGGGTCGCCAGGTCCGGCTCGCCGATGATGTGCACGCCGTGCTTGGTGACGGTCTTGCCCAGTTCGGACAGCGGGCAATTGCCGCCCTGCGAGACGGCCAGGTCGACGATGACGGAACCGGGCTTCATGGCTTTCACGGTCTCTTCCGAGATCAGGATGGGCGCCGCCCGGCCGGGAATGAGCGCGGTGGTGATGATGATGTCGGCCAGCTTGGCCCGTTCATGCACCAGTTCACCCTGGCGCCGCATCCAGTCGGCCGGCATCGAGCGCGCGTAGCCGCCCGAACCCTTGGCGATCTCGCGCTCTTCGTCCGTCAGGAAAGGCACGTCGATGAATTTCGCGCCCAGCGATTCGACTTGTTCCTTGACGGGCGGGCGCACGTCGGACGCTTCGATGACGGCGCCCAGGCGCTTGGCCGTGGCGATCGCCTGCAAGCCGGCCACGCCGACGCCCATGATCAAGACGCGGGCGGCCTTGACCGTGCCGGCCGCCGTCATCAGCATCGGCATGAAGCGCTGGTAAGTGTTGGCCGCCATCAGCACCGCCTTGTAGCCGGCGATATTCGCTTGCGAGGACAGCACGTCCATCGATTGCGCGCGCGTGATGCGCGGCACCGCTTCGAGGGCGAAGGCGGACAGGCCATGGGCCGCCATCGCGCCGATGTTATCGAGGTCAAAAGGATTGAGCATGCCGATCACGACGCCGGCGGAGGCCATCAGCGCCCTTTCTTCGGCGCTGGGGGCGCGCACCTTGAGCACCACCTGGCAGCCGAAGGCATCGGCGGCGCTGCCGATTTGCGCACCGGCTGCGACATACGCCTCGTCCGGCACGGAAGCCATGATGCCGGCGCCCGCCTGGACGACGACTTGATGCTTGGCCGCCAGTTTCTTGACCGTCTCGGGCGTTGCCGCAACCCGAGTTTCACCGGGCCGCGTTTCGGCCGGTATGCCTATTCTCATGAAAAGCCTCCAAAAATTGATAAACTGACTAGAATCTAACACGAAATGCGCCTAAACAAACCTTTTTAGCAGAGCAAGGTTTAGGGGCCGGCCACTACTTGACAGGCGCCGCTTCAGCGGTATATTGCGAAAACAGGAAAAAAACGGCGGCGACACGCCGTTCATTGCCATATTTTCGAATAATCGTCGGATCGCCGCACCGGGACGCGGCGGGCGGACGGCGCCCGCCCCCTGCCAACGTGCGGTCTTGCCCCGGCCGCGAAAATGTGCAGCTTGCCACACGCGAGGGGCGGGCCGGCAATAGATCACTTTTTTCCAATGGAACATTGTTATTTATCAAACATTACAAACCGCTTCGTCAAGCCGTTCCAACCCGGGGCCCAGAACAAGATAAAATGTCGGCTCTTTCAAGGATGGAATCATGCCGAGAATCTGGAAACCCTCTGTCACCGTCGCCGCCATCATCGAGCGCGACGGCCTGTTTTTACTGGTCGAAGAAGAGACCAGCGACGGCATCCGGCTGAACCAGCCGGCCGGCCACCTGGATCCGTTCGAGTCGCTGGAGCAGGCCGTGATCCGGGAAACGCTGGAAGAAACGGCGCACGATTTCACCCCCACGGCGCTGGTGGGCATGTATATGTCGCGCTACCTGTCGGCGCGCACGGGGCAGGACGTGACCTATCTGCGCTTCACCTTTTGCGGCGACGTGGGCGCCGTCCACGACCGTCCGCTCGACCACGGCATCATCCGCACCCTGTGGATGTCGCGCGACGAGATGGCGGCTTGCCAGGAGCGCCACCGCAGCCCCCTGATGCTGCAATGCGTGGACGAATATCTGGAAGGCCGGCGCGCGCCGCTGGCGCTGCTGCACACCCACGCCTCGGTTTTTCAGGCCGGGTAAATCGGAAACACTATTTGGAATGGCAAGATGAGCAAGAAAAAAGTCGTGATCGGCATGTCGGGCGGGGTCGATTCCTCGGTCGCGGCATGGATGCTGAAGGAGCAGGGCTATGAAGTGATCGGCCTGTTCATGAAAAACTGGGAAGACGACGACGATTCGGAATTTTGCTCTTCGCGCCAGGACTGGATCGACGCGGCCAGCGTGGCCGACGTGATCGGGGTCGACATCGAAGCCGTGAATTTCTCGGCCGAATACAAGGACCGCGTCTTCGCCGAGTTCCTGCGCGAATACCAGGCCGGCCGCACACCCAACCCGGACGTGCTGTGCAACGCTGAAATCAAGTTCAAGGCCTTCCTCGACCACGCCATGCTCTTGGGCGCGGACTTGATCGCCACCGGCCACTACGCGCGCGTGCGCCAGGCCGGCGCGCGTTTCGAGCTGCTCAAGGCGGTCGATTCGAGCAAGGATCAAAGCTATTTCCTGCACCGCTTGAACCAGGCCCAGTTGTCGAAGACCCTGTTCCCGCTGGGCGAGATCCCGAAGACCGAGGTGCGCATCCTGGCTGAAAAGCTGGCCCTGCCGAACGCGCAAAAGAAGGATTCGACCGGCATCTGCTTCATCGGCGAGCGCCCTTTCCGCGAATTCCTGAACCGCTACCTGTCCTACAAGCCGGGCCCGATGAAGACGGCGGACGGCAAGACCGTCGGCGAACACGTCGGCCTGAGCTTTTACACCCTGGGGCAGCGCAAGGGCATCGGCATCGGCGGCGTCAAGTTTTACCAGAACGCGGACGGCAGCAGCGACGCCTGGTACGTGGCGCGCAAGGACATCGTCAATAATACTTTGTATGTGGTGCAGGGCCACGACCATCCGTGGCTGCTGTCGTCGGCGCTGGCGGCGGGCCAGGCCAGCTGGATCGCCGGCGTTGCGCCGGCCGCCGGCGCCCTCTCGGCCAAGACCCGCTACCGCCAGGCCGACGTCGCCTGCGACATCGCCCCCGACGGCGAGAGCGCCTTCGCCCTGCGCTTCCTGCAAGCCCAGTGGGCCGTCACGCCCGGCCAGTCGGCCGTGCTGTACGACGGCGACGTCTGCCTGGGCGGCGGCATCATCGACGCCTCAACCGGCCTGGTCTGAGT
>DMYQ01000084.1:37179-39176 GCA_003482555.1 Janthinobacterium sp.
CGGCCTGGTCTGAGTTGGCCGCGGACGCGGCGGCGCCGGCGCCCGCCTGCTGCTTGCGCACCATCGCGATGACGGTGTTGCGGATGGTCTTGAGCACCGTGTCGGCATTGAAGGGTTTCACGATGAAGCCGCTGACCCCGCTGGCGTGGGCGGCTTGCAGCGAGGCCGCGTCGATACCGGCCGAAATCATGAAGATGAGGGTCTTCGGCCACTGCGCGCGTATCGTTTCCACCACATTACTGCCATCCTCGACTTGCTCGCGGGCGATGCAGACCAGGTTCGGGTTGAACTTGACCAGCATGGCCAGGCCCTGGGCGCTGGTATGGGTCTGGCCGCAGACCTCGTAGCCGCCGTCGCTCAGAACCGTGTTCAGCAGACCGCGCGAGACGGCGCTGCTATCGATGAGAACCGCTTTTAACGCCATGAAAATCTCCCCCAGTAAGCCATTTGTATGCGCGCGCGGCCTTGGCCGCCTTATTCACCGTCCCAGGCCAGCATATTCCAAGTCACGCCCAGGCGCACGTCCGTTTTGAGTTGCACCAATTGACGTGAAAGATACAGTATTTCGCGCTCCTTTCGCAGCCTTTCTCCCAGCGGCCCCTGGAGAATGCCGGCGCCGGCCATCACGGCGTCCAGATTGCCGTAGGCGCGCAACAGTTTGGCGCCCGTCTTCAAGCCCACCTTGGAGACGCCGGGAATGCTGTCGGTGACGTCGCCCATCAGCGCCAGCAAGTCCGGCAGCAATTCCGGCGGCACGCCGAACTTGCGCTCGACCCAGGCGCTGTCGTGCCATTCGCCCTTGAAGTGATCCCACACCAGGGCGCCGTGCGCGATCAAGCCGTGCAAGTCCTTGTCGGTGCTGGCGACAACGGCGTCGCCGCGGCCCTCGTGCAGCCAGCGCATGACGGCCGTGCCGATCACGTCGTCGGCCTCGACTTCGGGAATGGCCAGCACGCGCAAGCCGAAGCCGGCCAGTTTGACGTAAAAGCCGGGCAAGGCGGCGCGCAGCGCGTCGGGCATGGGCGCGCGCCCTTCCCGGTAGCCGGCATACAGGGCGTGGCGCCAGGTCGGGCCGCCAAAGTCGAAAGCCGGCAGCACGTGGGTGGGCGCGTGGCCGTTGATCAGGTTGCGGAACGAGGATAGGGCGTGGCGCAGGGCGATGTCGGCCTTCTCGGGCGAGTCCGGTTCCGGGCTCGCTTCGTAGACGCGGCGGACGATGTTCAAGCCATCGATTGCGAGTAGTCTGGCCATGCGTGTCAGGTGGATGCTGTTGAAGGGGGCATTTTACCGTACGGTATGGTGTATCACTAATCGTCCGGCCCGGATGTGCGGCCGGTCAAGCTTGCTGTTATGAACCAAGTACAGGTATTTGTACCATGTTGACGAGCTGCACTAAAATACGTACCACGATCGCATTGTGTGGCAGCATCGTACTCACATACATGCTTACATGAAAGGCTAGTAAATGAACATCTTAACTTTTAGCGAGGCGCGTGCCGGACTGAAGGCTGTGATGGATGATGTTTGCACCGATCACAGCCCAACGGTTATCACCCGGCAAAGCGGAGAGGCGGTTGTCATGCTGTCTTTGGCGGATTTCAACAGTATCGAGGAAACGCTATACATCCTCAGTTCGCCGAAAAACGCCAGCTGGTTGTTGACATCGTTTGAACAGCTTAAAGCCGGCAAGGCCCGAGTCAGGGAGCTACGCCGGGATGACGAATCAAAAATCAATCAATAAGGAGCTGTTAAACAGACGTCCGTCGCATTTACCGACAGCGGCTGAAAGGACTACCAATATTGCCAGAAATTGGTTTTTCTTATTTCATCAGCTCGTACGGGCCGCCGCGCTCGATCGCGCGCAGGTAGGCCGGACGCGCGTGGATGCGCTGCAGGAAGGCCATCAGCTTCGGCCGGCTCTCGTCCAGGCCGCCGCGCGCGCCGGCCGCTTCGACGGGAAAGCTCATCTGGATGTCGGCGGCCGTGAATTCATTGCC
>DMYQ01000159.1:0-590 GCA_003482555.1 Janthinobacterium sp.
CCGCCAGCGTCGCGCGCGGTGTCGTGCCGGCGCCGGCGCCGGTCGCGCCCGCGCCCGCCTACTCGGCGGCGCCCGTCGCCGCCGACGCGCCCGTCAGCTCCGCGCGCGCCAACATCAATGCCGCGCTGGAAGCGGCGCGCGCCGCATCCAAGGGGCAGGGCGGCAGTCGTCCCGCGCCGGCCAGCGCGGCCCCAGTCGTTCCGGCCGCAACAGCGGCGCCTGTCGCCCCGGCTTCTGCCGCGCCGATGGCGCCGCCCGCGCGCCCGGCACCGCCCGCCGCGACGGCGCCGAAAGGGCCCGCACCGTGGGACGATTCGCCGCCAGCGCCGGCAGCCGCTGCCGTATCCGCACCCGCGCCAGCAGCCGCACCGGCCGCGTTCGTACCCGCAGCCGCGCCCGCAACATCGGCCCCCCCTGCCATGCGCCACGCGCCGGTGCAACAGGCCGAGCCGGACGACGACATGCCGCCCTGGGTGACTGAATTTTCCGACGACAGCGCGTACGCCGTCGAGCAAGCGGCGCCGGCCGCCGCTTCGTCAGCACTTTCGGCGGCCCGCTCCAGCGCGCCGCCGGCCCAGCAATTGGCCCAG
>DMYQ01000159.1:701-2857 GCA_003482555.1 Janthinobacterium sp.
GGCCGCGCCGGCCGCCCAGCCAAGCCAAGCAGCTCCAGCTGCGGCGCCGCGTCAGCCCTATGTGCTGGTGCCCGTGCCCGGCCTGGAATGGGACGGCAACTGGCCGGCGGTGGCCGCCGTGTTGCCGCTGCGCGGAGTGGCCCAGCAACTGGCGGTGCAGGCCGAGCTGATCGAATGTCAGTTCGACGGCCACAGCACCTTGTTCCGCTTGCGCGTGCCGATCGAAACCTGGCGCAGTCCGGCCAACGTCGACAAGCTGGCCGCCGCCCTGGGCGAGCGCTTCGGGCGCAAGGTCGGCGTGGAAACGGAACTGGGCCCGGTCTGGAACACGGCCAGCGCGGAAGCGCAGACTTACCGCGAAGCGCGCCAGTCGCAGGCTGAAGACACGATCGCCAACGATCCCTTTGTGCTGAGCATGATGCGCGACTTTGGCGCCATCGTCGTGCCGGGTTCGATCACGCCGGCGCCGCACTAATTTATTTATAATTCCTGACTATTACCGATTATTACCGATTATTACCAACACGGAGAACACCATCATGATGAAGAACCAACTGGCTGGCCTGATGAAGCAGGCGCAAACCATGCAAGACAATATGAAAAAAGCGCAAGAGCAACTGGCGCTGGTGGAAGTGGAAGGCCAGTCCGGCGCCGGTCTGGTGAAGATCGTCATGAGCTGCAAGAACGACGTCAAGCGCGTCTCCATCGACCCCTCGCTGCTGGCCGAAGACAAGGACATGCTGGAAGATCTGGTCGCCGCCGCCTTCAACGACGCCGTGCGCAAGGCGGAAGCCACATCGGCCGAAAAAATGGGCGGTTTGACGGGCGGCGTGAATTTGCCGGCCGGCTTCAAAATGCCATTCTGATGTTCATCGTCACGCTCACGTATCAGAAGCCGGAAGCCGCCATCGACGCCGCGCTGGAGGGCCACCGCGTCTTCCTGCGCGAGCAGTACGCGGCCGGCGTGTTTCTGATGTCGGGGCGCTTGCAGCCGCGCACCGGCGGCATCATCATCGCCCACGGCGTCGACCGCGCCGCTCTCGACGCGCTGCTGTTGCGCGATCCCTTTCATCGGGAAGGCATCGCCAATTACGCGGTCGTGGAATTCGTGCCGACCATGACGGCCCCTGAGCTCAGCGGCTTGCGCCAGGACTGATCCATGTCCAAGTCGCTTGAATTTCTGACCGAGGCGCTGCGGCGCCTGCCCGGCGTCGGCCCCAAGTCGGCGCAGCGCATGGCGTTTCACTTGCTGCAGCACGACAGGGAAGGCGCGGCGATGCTGTCGCGGGCCCTGTTCCAGGCCGTCGAGGCCGTCCATCACTGTTCGCTGTGCAATACCTTCACGGAACACGAAGTGTGCGAAACCTGTCTGGACGAAGAGCGCGACAAGCGTCTGCTCTGCGTGGTGGAAACGCCGGCCGATCAGTTGATGATCGAGCAAACCCTGACCTACAAGGGCTTGTACTTCGTGCTGATGGGGCGTCTGTCGCCGCTCGATGGCATCGGCCCCAAGGACATCCACCTGGAAAAACTGCTGGCCCGGGCCAACGACGGTGTCGTCAGCGAAGTGGTGCTGGCCACCAACTTCACCAACGAGGGCGAAGCGACCGCCCATTACATCAGCGAAATGTTGAAGGCGCGGGGCTTGCACGTGAGCCGTCTGGCGCGCGGCGTGCCGGTGGGCGGCGAACTGGAATATGTGGACGCCGGCACCATCGCGCGCGCCATGCTCGACCGCCGAAGCACCTGATCGCACCTGATCGCAGAAGCACTTGATCGACTATTTTAGGGCTGGATCGAAACCTATGGATAAGAAGCCTTCCGATGGCCCCCTGGCCGGCATCAAGGTGCTGGAACTGGGCACCCTGATCGCCGGGCCCTTCTGCGCCCGCATGCTGGCTGAATTCGGCGCCGACGTGATCAAGATCGAGGCGCCCGACGGCGGCGACCCGATCCGCCACTGGCGCGTGCTGAAGGACGGCACCTCGCTGTGGTGGTCGGTGCAGGCGCGCAACAAGAAAAGCCTGACCCTGAATCTGAAGGATGCGCGCGGGCGTGCCATCGCCCGCCAACTGGCGCTGGACGCCGACATCATCATCGAAAACTACCGCCCCGGCGTGCTGGAAAAATGGGAGCTCGGTTACGAGCAGCTCAAG
>DMYQ01000159.1:3014-3304 GCA_003482555.1 Janthinobacterium sp.
CCGGATCGTCCGCCGGTGCGGGTCGGCGTCTCCATCGGCGATTCGGTGGCGGCCCTGCACGGCGTCATTGGCGCCATGATGGCGCTGCGCCACCGTGACGCCACGGGCGGGCGCAAGACGGCCGAACAGGCCGGTGGCCAGGGTCAGATGGTCGACGTCGCCCTGTATGAAGCCGTCTTCAACATGATGGAGTCCTTGGTGCCCGAATACGACCACGCCGGCGTGGTGCGCGAACGCACGGGCGGCGCGCTGCCCGGCATCGTGCCCTCGAACACTTACACGACCGGCGA
>DMYQ01000124.1:0-8708 GCA_003482555.1 Janthinobacterium sp.
GGCACCAGCGGCACTTCCTTCGGTTTCCAGGTGGAAAGCTGGTTTTAAGTGAAACACGGCGCCGGCCGGGGGCCAGTCCGAGGGACCGATGGCGTCCGACCCCGCTTGCGTTTGGCGGCTTTCCTGGCGGCATCTGGTGATAGTATTGACTGGCTTGGCCGTCGCGTACGGTGAAGCTTCCTTGCCGCGGTCGGGAATGCCCTGAGAGGTGGCCGATCGCTGCTGACTGGAAGCCGGTGCCCCTGTGGGTGCCGGCCTCCCGCGTTTTTCCTGGGGGATGAGAAAATGTTGAAATATATTTCTAAAACGGCCACAAAGCTCAGCGTGATTGTTGCTGCCGCGCTACTGTCGACGGCGGCGCTGGGCGCCGGCATGAAGGTGACTTATCCGGCCAACGAAACGGCGGGCGACACCCGTTTCAATGATCTGATGGAAATCATGCGCATGGCGCTGGAAAAGACCACGCCGGAGTTCGGGCCCTTCGAGCTGGAGGCATCGAGCGAAAAAATGAACGAAGACCGCATTTTGAGCGAACTCAAGAACGGGAAGTCGATCAATATCGCGTGGACCTCCACGTCCACCGAAAAGGAAAAGGATTTGCTGCCGATCCGTATTCCCTTGCGCAAGGGCATACTCGGTTATCGGGTGGCGCTGATTCAGGCCAACAAGCAGGCCGAGATCGACAAGATCGGCACCCTGATCGAGCTGAAAAAACTCAGCATCGGGCAGGGCATCGGCTGGGGCGACGTCAAATTGTACGAGGCGAACGGCTTCAATGTGACGACGGCCAAGTACGACGACTTGTTTAAGATGACGGCGAGCGGGCGCTTCGACCTGTTCCCGCGCGGCATCAGCGAAGCCTTCGCCGAGGAGGAACGCAACGTCAAGGCCAATCCTACCCTGGCGGTCGAGAAAAACATCTTGATCTACTATCCTTGGCCCTACTATTTCTTCTTCAATAAGAGCGACGCCGCCCTGCAAAAGCGCATGGAGGCCGGCTTGCGCAAGATGATCAAGGATGGTTCCTTCGATGTGATCTTCAAGAAATACAATGGCAAGGCGATCGCCCAGGCCAATTTGAAGGGCCGGAAAATCTTCCGCATCAAGAATCCCCTGCTGCCGAAGGAAACGCCGTTCGACGACCCGAGTTTGTGGTTCAATCCCGTCAGCCAGTAGCGAACCAGTTGCTTCAACTGCCGACGGCTTGCGATGTCGGGCAGGGATGGCCTTGCTGATTGAAACGCAGGGCCACCGCTCGCCGCGCGACCCCGGGCTCTTGCCCGGATCGGACGGCGGCAACCGCGTCACTCTAGCGGTCTATGACAACGATCACGGCGTTGCCAGAGAATATGTTGGTGGCCTGAGCAATATCAAGGCAAAGTGCATGAAGCGTGTTGCGGCAGCGAATATTGGGTAATATCCATGACTTGACTGCATCGGGGTTGTTGACCGGTTTGAAGGCACGCGATGCGCATGGGTATCCTCGGCTTCGTCGGTGGTGTGGCCTGCTTGCAGACGCGCGCCGTCTTGCCCGCCTATCCGGCGCTGTCGCTGGCCGCCACCGTTCTCGTTTGCGGTTTCCTCGTTTTCATCGCGCGCCGGAGAAATCCGCTGCCGCGCGCGGGCCTGGCGCTGCTGTTCGGCGCGGCCTGCGGCTTTTTCTGGGCCGCGCTGCTGGCGCAATCGGCACTGGCGCCGCAACTGGCCAAGGCCGACGAAGGCCGCGACCTCACGCTCATCGGCACCATCGACAGTCTGCCTTACGTGTTCGCGCAGGGCGTGCGCTTCAATTTCGCGGTGGAGAAGGTGGTCGGCGGCGGCGCCACGGTGCCGCCGAAGATATCGCTGTCCTGGTACTCGGGCTTTCGCGACGAGGTGGTCGCGGTCGGCGACGTGCAACCGGGCGAGCGCTGGCAGTTGACGGTGCGCCTGCAGCGGCCCCACGGCAACGCGAATCCCATGGGCTTCGACTATGAAGTGTGGTTGCTGGAGCAGGGCTTGCGGGCGACCGGCTACGTGCGGCCCGACCAGGGCGCGAACGGAAATCATCGCGTGGACAGTTTCGTGCTCGGCTTCGGCAATCTGGTCGAGCGCTGCCGGGCCACCCTGCGCGAGCGCATCATCCGCGTCCTGGCGGATAAAAAATACGCCGGCGTGATCGTCGCGCTGGTGGTCGGCGACCAGCGTTCCATCGATCAATCGGATTGGACGGTGTTCAACCGCACCGGCATCGGCCACCTGATTTCCATTTCCGGGCTGCACATTACGATGATCGCCGGGCTGTTCGCGCTCATCGCGTCCAGCCTGTGGCGGCGCTCCTTTTTCAGCGACCTGCAACTGCCCTTGATCTTGCCGGCGCAAAAGGTCGCGGCCCTGACCGGTGCCGCCGTCGCGCTGCTGTATGTGCTGCTGGCCGGCTTCGGGGTGCCGGCCCAGCGTACCCTGTACATGCTGTCGGTGGTGGCGACGGCGCTGTGGCTGGGGCGCATCACCAGCGTGTCCCATGTGCTGTGCACCTCGCTTGGCGTGGTCGTGCTGCTCGATCCCTGGGCCGTGCTGTGGCCGGGGTTCTGGCTCTCCTTCGGCGCCGTCGCCACCATCCTGTACGCGACGGTCGGGCGCACGGTGGCGCGGCGCGATCCGGCGCAGACGCGCGGCCGGCGCCTGTGGCAGGAGTTCCAGCTCGGGGCGCATACCCAGTATGTCGTCACTGTGGGGCTGGTGCCCTTGACGATGCTGCTGTTCTCGCAGATATCGCTGGTCAGCCCGCTGGCCAACGCCGTGGCGATCCCCTTGATCAGCCTGGTTGTGACGCCGCTGTCGCTGGCCGGCAGCCTGTTGCCGGCCCCACTGTCGACCCTGCTGCTGAATCTGGCGCATGCCATCGTCGTCGTGCTGGCTCAAGTGTTGCAATGGATGGCCGCCCAGCCCCTGGCGATCTGGAGTGCGCCGACGCCGCCGCCCTGGGTCTTTTGCTGGGCGCTGATCGGCACCTTGTGGATGCTGGCGCCGCGCGGCTGGCCACGGCGCTGGCTGGGCGCGGTCAGCTGGATTCCCCTGCTGACGGCCTTGCCCGCGCGTCCGCCCGAGGGGCAGTTGTGGGTGACGGCTTTCGATGTCGGGCAGGGCATGGCCTTGCTGATTGAAACGCAGAGCCACCGCTTGCTGTACGATACCGGACCCCTGTATTCGCCCGGATCGGATGGCGGCAACCGCGTCATCTTGCCGTATTTGAAGGCGCGCGGCATCGACACGCTCGACGGCATGATCGTCACCCACAGCGACAGCGACCATGCCGGCGGCGCGCTGTCGATCCTGGCGAACCTGCGCGTGGGCTGGCTCAGCTCGTCCTTGTGGCCGGACAATCCCATCGTCAGGGCGGCGCCCGTACACGGCCGCTGCGAAGCGGGGCAGGGCTGGGTCTGGGACGGCGTGCGCTTCGAGATGCTGCATCCGCTGCCGGCCAGTTACGCGGACGCGGCGCTCAAACCGAACGCGCGCGGCTGCACCTTGCGCATCAGCGCGGGCGGCAGGGCGATCCTGCTGGCGGCCGACATCGAGGCGCCGCAAGAGGCGCAATTGCTCGATCGCGCGCGCGGGCAGTTGCGCGCCGATGTGTTGCTGGCGCCGCATCACGGCAGCGGCACGTCGTCGACGCCGGCGTTTTTGATCGCCGTGCATCCGGAGCTGGCGCTATTCCAGCTTGGCTACCGCAATCGCTACCATCATCCCAAGGCGGAAGTGTACGAGCGCTACCGCGAAATGGGGATCGCGCGGCTGCGCACCGACGAGTCCGGCGCGCTGACGGTGGCGCTCGGCCCGCAGCTTACCGTTGGCGAATATCGCACCGAGCACGCCCGCTACTGGTACGGGCGTTAGCCGGAAATAGTCGCGATCGAGTCGCGATCGAGTCGCGGCCGGGGAAGCCCGTGCTCAGGCGTCGTCGGCCGAGTAGGCGATGATGAGTTTCACGCTGACGCCCCCTTTCAAGAACAGGCAATTGCTTGGCTTGTCATGTGCGCGGTTCATCTTGAGCCGCACCTGGGTCGGGCCGGTGCGGTTGATGGCTTCCTTGCCAGCAGGGGAAAAGTCCGACGAGCGCGCCGTGCCGCCCGTGAACGCCTCGATCGTGGCGGCCGCTTCGGCCGTCGGCGGCGAGCCCCAGTCCTCGGCCTGGATGGCATGCGAAGAACCGAAATAGCCTTGCTGCACGTCCAGCGTGACTTTTCTGCCATCGGCCCAGGCGTCGCCGCCGCGCCCATGCACGGCGATTTCCAGGTAAGCCTTGTCGACCTTGACGTTGTCGGGCAGGGCCGAAGTGTCGAAGTGGAAGATCGCCCGGTTGTCCCTGCCGTCCCGGCCGGAACCCAGGGTCGGCGTGGCCAGGCTGCCGACGAAGGCGTGGCGCCCGTCGGGATCGGCGCTCACGTAGCCATGCTTGCCCGCCACATTGCTGAAGACTTCTTTTTCGGCGCGCTGGCGGATGCTGAACGTGGCGCTTTTGACGGGTTCCAGCCGGCCGTGCTTGTCCTTGGAGCGGAACTTGAGCAGGCAGCTTTGCTCGATGGCAAAGGAGGCCGAGTAGCGCTCGCCGTGGGTGTCGGACGGCTCGCTGCCGTCGCGCGTGTACTTGGTCCATTCGCACGGTTCCGACGCGCGCAGCGCCACGTTGACGGCGCCCGCGTAGCTGCCGCCCATGGAGGGAGACAGGCTCGTTTCGGGATATTGCCCCGGATCGTAGACTTGCCAGGCGAACGATTCCAGGCTTTCCTTGCCCAGGCTGTTCTTGGCGTAGCAAAAAATCGCCTGATTGCCCGTGTTTTGGACGGTGAAGGTCTTGCTGCCGACAAAGGAGTGGCGGTTCGGGTTGTGCGGGTCGGAGGGCGCCGAGCCGTCGCGCGTGTAGTACACGGTGAGTTGACGGTCGACGTCGTCCGTGGCGCTGACGAGGGCCTCGAAAGCGCCCGCATATTCGCCGCTGGGCTTGTCGCACGCTATGACCGGCGGCGCTTCCTTCAAATGCATCGTGTAAGTCTTGCTCACCAGTTCGGACCAGTTGCCGGACGCATCCCTGGCGCGGCACTTGACGGTGGTGCTGCCCTTGGCCGCCAGCCTGAGCACGCCGGCGGAGCGGAAATATGGCGCGTGTTCGTTCGGCACGGAGCCGTCCAGCGTGTAGTAGATGAGGGGCGCCGCGTCGCTGCGGTGGCGCGCCGTGATGGCGAGGGCGAGCGGCTGCTCGTGGACGCCGGCCTCGGCCGACAATTGCAGCAGCGGCGCTTGGCGCGCGATTTCTTGCGTGTCGGGGTCGCGCACCCAGTGATCGTTGATGAAATACAGGGTGATCGTGGCGGTGTAGCCCACTTGTTGGCCGTACTCGATGTATTGCTGGACGCTGATGCGGTGGGCAATGAAGTGTTCCGTCAGGGTCGCCGTTTCTTGCGGCACGGCTTTCTTTTCAAACGAGCGGCTGACGATGGGCGACGCCAGACCATCGGTATCGATGGCGATGACATATACCTTGCTCGTTTCGCTGAGCTTGACCTTGGCACCGGCGTTCCAGCGCTGCCCGTCCAGGCTGAAAAACACGGTTCCGCGGCTGGCGCTGGCGTCGACTTCCAGCGCGCCCTGGAACGGCACGCTGTTATCGGTCAAGATGGTCGCTTCGGGGAGCGTGACGTTTACGCCGTAGGTGCGCGTCAGATCGGCGGCGCCGGCCGCCGACAGCAGCAATTCCCACTCGCCGTCGGCGGCAAAGCTCAAGGGCTGGCCGTCGGTGACGATGCCGCTGTCGTCCTCCAGCACGGTATCGACGATGAAGCCGCCCCGTACGGTACGGGTCAGGCGCTTGCTGCGGAAATGCGCCACGGCGTCGGCCGGGGCCAGCCCGACGACGACTTTCAGGAGGGCGCCGTAATCGCCGCTATCCTTGTCGACCGTGAGCGTGACGGGCGCCGTCAGCGGCGGTTGATTCAGGTAAGGCTTGAGGGCATCGAAGACGGTGGCATCCTTGACGATTTTTTCGTGTCCCGTCTGGCCGCTGCCGAGATTGAAGACTTGATTCAAGTCGGCGCCGTCGCGCCGCCCCGTGTCGGCAAGCTGGGCGTCGACAAAATCGCCGCGCGCCGTGAAGGCCACGTAGCGCACCTCGTTATTGTCGAGCGCGCTGCTCACTTTCCACGCGTCCACGGGCGCGATCTGCTTGGCGGTATCGTTCAAACCGAAGGGGGTGTCTTCCTCGGCCACGCTCTTGAAGCGGCGCGAGCCCACATCGAAGGCGGCGCCGCTCTGGAATTCGCCGGCGGCGAATTTGCCGAGGCCGTGGTTGGCGCCCGCCAGGCTGACGAAGGTGGCGACTGCGTCGAAGCGCTGGTTGCCGTTATTCCACTCTCCATTCTTTTGCAAGCCCCTCAGATAGGCGTTGACCATGCCGCAACCGAGCGAATGGGCGATGAAATCAAGCCTTTCCACGCCCAGATAATCCTTGACCCGGTCGACGAAGTCCCTGAAAACGTCGATCTTGTCGGTGTGCGGGTTGGGCATCAAGGGCGCCGTATTGTTTTCACCCAGATAGTCCATGGCCCAGATTTCACAATCGTGATAGCCGAATTTGCTTAAAAAACTCTTGATCGTGAGCATGCCGTACTGTGGATCGGCCGAATTCGTCGCATTGCCGTGCACCAGGATGACGGGCCTGCGTTGCAGCGCGGCCCGGTGTTCTTGCTGGTTTTTCGATGCATCCCCGCCGAAGCCGGTGAGGGGAGGTTGGGTCTGTTGATGAAAATCGCTGGGAAATCGGTTCATGAGCTTGCCCTTCAGTCGCGTTATTGCGTCGCCTGGAACGCAGGCTACGCCGACCTCGGGTCGTCGCCGGCATCGGACGCGTTTGCGCCAGACTACCGTTTTGCGGCGATAAATCGAGCGCCGCCGCAATCGTGTTTGCGAATGATCAAGGGCGCCGGCGTCAGGCTGCGCGCTCGTCGGGAATGGCCGAGCCCTGCTGGCGTATGGCTTCCAGAAACAGGCGCGCACCCTTGCTCAGGCGCGGCGAACCGTACACGGCGTGGATGCTGGGATCGAGTCCCTTCGACGAGGCCAGGCGATAGTCGGCGCACACCCTGACCAGGCGGCCGGCCGCCACCTCCGGCTCGGCCAGCCAGCTGGCAAGGCGGGCGATGCCGGCCCCCTCCAGTGCCGACTGGAAGGTGGCGATGCCCGAGGTAAAGCGATGGCGCGGCTTAATGGTGTGGCTCAGGGTGCGCGCGGGCGAGACGAAATGCCAGTCGCGCAAGATGCGCGGCGCCGTGTGGATGATGACGTCGTGCCGCGCCAGCTCTTCCGGCTCGCCTGGCGTGCCCATGCGCGCCAGATAGTCGGGCGCCGCGTACAGGTAGCGCCGGTAATCCCACAGCCGATAGCCGATCAGCTCGCTGGACTGGGGAAAGGAGCCGCGGATAGAAAAATCCAGGGTCTCCTGGATCAGGTCGATGCTCTTGTCGGAAAAGCGGATATCGATCTGGACGTTCGGATAGTCGCGCGAAAAGCGCGCCACCGTCTTCGGCAAGAAGCCCAGGGCCAGGATTTCCGGCGCCGAGATGCGCACCCAGCCCTGCGGCGAATTGCCCAGCTCGGCCAGCTGATCCTCGGCCGCAGCCTGGGTGGCCAGCAATTGCTTGGCGAAGGCGTAATAGCATTCGCCGGCCGCCGTCAGAGTCAACTGCTTGTGGGTACGCAAGATCAGCTCGGCGCCCACGGCCAGTTCCAGGTGCTGGATGGCGCGCGTGACCGCGCTCGGCGAGCGCCCCAGCATGCGCGCCGCGTGGATGAAGCTGTGCTTGTCGACCACCGTGCAAAAGGCGCGGATTTCCCACATCAGTTTTAAGGACATGCCGCGCCGCCTCCCTCGATGGCAAAACAGTGGCCGCGAGGCAGATGCCCGGCCGGCCACGATTTTACAGTGTTCAGGCCTGATTGCGCTTTCCGCAACGTGGAGTTGCATCATTATTAAGGCGTAGCACCTATACTCATTTTGTTCCCACGCAACAAGTCAAGGAAAAACGATGTTCACGCTGCTGCTGCTGTGCCTATTCGCGTATTTTGCCGGCCTGATCGACGCCGCCGTCGGGGGCGGCGGGCTGATCCAGTTACCGGCGTTGTTCAACCTGATGCCGCAGATGCCGCCGGCCACCGTGTTCGGCACCAGCAAGTTGGCCGCCGCCTGCGGCACCTCGTTCGCGGCCCGCTCCTTCGTCGGCAAGGTCTCGGTGCCCTGGGCCCTGGTGCTGCCGGCGGCGGCCAGCGCCTTCCTCATGTCCTTCCTCGGCGCCGCCGCCGTGTCCCTGGTCCCGCCGCATGTGGTGCGTCCGCTGGTGCTGGTGCTGATCATCGTGATGGCGATCTACACTTTCATCAAGAAAGATTTCGGCGCCGTGCACCGGTCGCGCGAGTTCGGCCGCCGCGAAATCATCTTGACCGTGCTGATTGGCGGCGTCATCGGTTTTTATGACGGCCTGTTCGGCCCCGGCACGGGCAGCTTCCTGATCTTCCTGTTCATCCGCTTTTTCGCCTTCGACTTCTTGCTGGCCTCGGCCTGCGCCAAGGTGGTCAACATCGGCACCAACGTCGCCGCCCTGATTTTTTTCATCAAGACGGGCAACGTCGTCTACGCCGTGGCCTTGCCCATGGCCGCGTGCAATGTGCTGGGCGCC
>DMYQ01000124.1:8896-11948 GCA_003482555.1 Janthinobacterium sp.
TGTTTCTGGTGCTGCTGGTGCTGTTGATTACCAAGCTCAGCTACGATATCTTCTTCCATTGAGCCAGGCATGAAAACCATCAAAGGCGTGCTGTGGGATAACGATGGCGTGCTCGTCAACACCGAGCATCTGTTTTACGCGTCGAACCGGGAACTGCTGGGCGAACACGGCGTCGACTTGTCGCCAAAGCAGTTTTTCGACTGGTTTCTCGACCATGACTATGGCGCCTGGCACCTGTTGCGGGAAAAAGGCTATGCCGAGGGCCAGATCGACGCGCTGCGCGAGGAAAGAAACCGGCGCTTCGGCCACAAGTTGCAAGCCGCCCGGGACTTGGCCAACGGCAATGTCGAAGCCGTGCTGAGCCACCTGTGGCGGCGCGCGCGCATGGGCGTCGTCACCAGTTCCTTCGAGGAACACTACCAGCTGAGCCATCGCGCAAGCGGGCTGGCGGGGTATTTCGATTTTGCCGTGACGCGTGAAATGTATCCGAACGCCAAACCGCTGCCGGACTCTTACCTGGTGGGACTGGCCCGCCTGGGCTTGCCGGCGGCGCAATGCGTGGCGATCGAAGATTCGCCGCGGGGATTGCGCGCGGCCAACGCGGCTGGGCTGGAATGCATCATTATTCGCAACGAGATGAGTCGCGATCACGCCTTCGACCAGGCTTTTTGCGTGGTGGAGTCGATGGATGAATTGCTCGGCGTGTTGGATTCCTTCCTCGACTGAATGGCGCGGAAACGAAAACTAGAGGGCTTCCTCTGATCGAAACAGGGCGCCGGCCATTACAATTGGCGCTATCTTGCCAACCACCGGATACCGGCGCGCGCGATCGCCAGCGATCCGGCGCCCATGCTCAGATGACCAAACCCCAGTTGCATTTTGCCCACGCCAACAGCTATCCGGCCGGCACCTACCGCCATCTCTTCGGCTTGCTGGGCGCCGATTTCGACGTCCAGGCGCTCGACATGCACGCGCACAATCCCGGCTACCCGGTCGAGACCGGCTGGGCCGCGCTGGTGGAAGAATACATCGACGATTTGCTGGCGCGCTACACGGCGCCCGTGATCCTGGTCGGCCACTCGCTGGGCGGCATGCTGAGCCTGATGGTGGCGAAGGCGCGGCCCGACCTGGTGCGCTGCGTCGTGCTGCTCGATTCGCCGGTGGTGGCCGGCTGGCGCGCCCTGGTGCTGCGCCTGATGCGCCACAGCAACATCGGCGAACGGTTTTTTTCGCCGGCGCGCTTTTCCGAGCGACGCCGCAAGCTGTGGCCGGACGCGGAAGCGGCCTATCAACACTTCGCCAGCAAGGAAATGTTCGCCATCTGGGCGCCGGACGTGTTGCGCGACTATATCGCCAGCGGCATGGCGCCTCATCCGGAAGGCGTGCAACTGCGCTTTACGCGCGAAATCGAATCGGATGTCTACCGCAGCCTGCCGCACCATATCGGCACCCTGGTGAAAGGCAAGTTTCCAGTGCCGATAGGTTTCATTGGCGGCAGCGAATCGGCCGAATGCCGCCAGGCCGGCCTGGGCCCGACGCGCAAGCTGGTGGGGCGCTTCTTCCGCCAGGTGCCGGGCGGCCACCTGTTTCCGATGGAGACGCCGGAAGTGGCCGCCAGGGAAACGAAGGCGATGATAGAAGCCTTGCTGGGGCCGCAGGGTTAGTATTTCTTGAAGGGAAGGCGAGAGCGGGGGCAAATAGTGCATCCTGCTGGCATCGGCGCGTGCTTTTCGCGTAAAATCCTGTTATTCGGGCCGTGCGCCGTCTTTTCTTCACCTGGACGCGCCACGCCGCCCCCGCTCCCCTGAAACTCTCAAGAAAATGCCCCTGCGATGACGATTAAAAGCGATAAATGGATACGCAAGATGGCCGAAGAAACCGGCATGATCGAGCCCTTCGAACCGGGCCAGGTACGCATGGTCGACGGCAAGAAGGTCATTTCCTACGGCACTTCCTCGTACGGCTACGACATCCGCTGCGCCGATGAATTCAAGATTTTCACCAATATCAACAGCACCATCGTCGATCCGAAGAACTTCGACTCGAATTCCTTTGTCGACGTCAAGAGCGACGTTTGCATCATTCCGCCGAATTCCTTCGCGCTGGCGCGCACCATCGAATACTTCCGCATTCCGCGTAGCGTGCTGACGATTTGCCTGGGCAAGTCGACTTACGCGCGCTGCGGCATCATCGTCAATGTGACGCCGTTCGAGCCCGAGTGGGAAGGTTACGTCACCCTGGAATTTTCCAACACCACGCCCTTGCCGGCCAAGATTTACGCCGGCGAAGGCTGCGCCCAGGTACTGTTTTTCGAGAGCGACGAGGTCTGCGAAACCTCGTATAAAGACCGCGACGGCAAGTATCAGGGCCAGCGCGGCGTCACGCTGCCGAAGGCTTGAGCGGCGCAGCCTGCTCGATAGTGGTGGATGGCGGGACTCGTGCCCTGCCTGTCCCAGCTTAAGCCAGGCAGGCCCATGCCGAGGCCGATGTGGATGGGGGAAATAAGACGTCCCGCCGGCCAAGACACTTAGCCGGCGAGTCCATTCCTTATTCTTGCAGCATTATTCACCTAAGTTCCGAAGCCAGTGAGCAGGCGCTGATGCCTGCATTGATTTTTTCTAGTCCATGACGGGCGTTCCGCATATCCGGAGCGAAAGTCACCTTATATAATTTCCCGCCATCGCCCCATACGACTTCTTCAATCCGCCGGCCGCTATCATCGGTCAATACTGCCGAAATCGCAGGCTTGCCGGCTATTGTCGTATTCACTGCGGCCTTGTTCATGTAGAACATGCCGCCGGTTGTGGCCAAATCCGTTTCAGACACGCGCGAATAGCCGGCGCCTTCAATGTGGAAATACCGTTCGACTCCGGTCCAGGAACCGTTGATCATCGTCCCTTGAGGCGCCGCGCCAATGAGCTTGCCGTTGCGCACGGCGGCGGCGGTGAAGCCTATCTTCAAGTCGCCCAGGCTCTGGACGAGCGTCGGCGCATTGAGGATTTTCTTGGCTGACCTGAGCGCCTCTGCGAACGCTCCAGCTTCTTTGGCGCTC
>DMYQ01000124.1:12075-27517 GCA_003482555.1 Janthinobacterium sp.
TTGGCGCTCTTGACGATCTCCAGTTCGTTCATGAACTGGCGCACGCGCGCGGGCGCCTTCTGTAGTGCACTAAAGCCATCCTCGGCCTTCGTCTTGGACTGGTTCTGCATTCTGACGAGTTCGCTTGGCGGCGGCGGCAGCGGCATCTCGTGGACGCCGACCAGTCGTACGCGGTCCTTGCTGCCGTTTGCCGGACCGGGCATCATTTCTGGCGCCTGGGCGAACGCGCTGGTACGGGCGAGGGCGGCGGCGATACAAACAATGTGTTTCATCGGAATTACTTTTGTTTATGAGTTGGATGTTTTTCCGGCGCGCACTCTGAGTATCTTGTTGATTCTCACTATGATTGTGCACGAGTTGAGCAGGAACACGCCCATGCCCAACATGATGAAGATTGGTAATTAATATCATAATAGTAACATGATCGCGTGGGGAAATCGAGTAGCTCCAGCGCTGAGCATGATTCACCGCTGGCTTTACCCCAAGGCGCTCAGGCGGACAGCGGGCAGCAGGGCAAGCGGGCGGCGCCGCGCGCCAACACGTCCACCCTCGACAGCGTCATCGACACCGAGGCTTGAACGGGCCGGCCAGGCTCAAGCCCTGGCGGGCGCGATCGGCAAGATAATCTCGACGCATAAACCGCCGCCGCTGCGATTGCGTGCGCCGATGCCGCCGCCGTGGGCTTCGATGACGTGCTGGGCGATGGCCAGGCCGAGGCCGTGGCCATCGGTTGAATGTTGCGTGTCGTTGCCGCGAAAGAAAGGCTGGAAGATCGCGCCCAGATCGGCCGGCGCCACGCCCGGGCCGCGGTCGCGCACGTCGATGCGCAGGTGGCGCCCGTCGCCGTCGACCGACAGCGCCAGTTCCACGCCGGCGTCCGCCGGGCTGTGCTTGATGGCGTTGCGCACCACGTTTTCCAGCGCCCGCCCCAGCAAGTCGGCCTGGCCGATCACCAGCACATCGGCGGCGCCGGCGACCTCGATGCGCACCCGCTGCGCGAGCGCCTCGAAGCGGGCGTCGGCGACGATTTCCTCGACCATGTCGGCGATGCTGATGTCCTGGTTCAGGGAGTTGAGCGGGCCGGCCTCCAGGCGCGAGAGGGTGAGCAGTTCGCCCACCAGCTTATCCATGCGCACGCTTTCCCTTTCGATGCGCTCCAGCGAAGTGGCCACCTTATCGGGCTGCTGGTGCGCCAGGCCGATGGCCGCCTGCAGCCGCGCCAGCGGCGAGCGCAGCTCGTGCGAGACGTCGTGCAGCAGGCGGGTCTGGCCGTCCATCAGGCTGCGCAGGCGGCCCGTCATGCGATCGAAGTCGCGTCCCAGGTCGTTCAAGTCGTCGCTGCGCCCGCCGTCGGCGGCGCCGAAGCGGGGCGCCAGGTCGCCGCCGGACGCGGCTTCGAAGGCCAGGCGCAGGGCGCGGATGGGGCGCGAAAAATACCAGGCCAGCAGCGCCGCGAACAGCAGGCTGGCCAGGGTGGCGGCGGCCAGCGGGATGAAGGCCCAATAGCGTGGCTCGAAGGGCGCGCCGCGCATAGTCGGCGGGCCCGAGCCGGCGCCCGGCTCCGGCGCCGCGTCGGTGCCGTCGGCGCGCGGCCTGTGCTGGCCCGGTCCCAAGCCTGGCGCCAGCGCGGCCAGCATGCCGTGTTCAAAACCGGGCGCGAAGCCGCGCGGGCGCTCGCTCGACGGCAGGAACAGCAGGTAGCGGTGGCCGTCGGCGGCGGCCAGTTCGCGCACCACGCGGCGCCGTTCGCCCCGCTCCAGCACGCGGTGCGCCTCGACCAGCATGGCCGGCGCCACCGCGCGCCCGAGCAGGTCGGCGCCGCTCTCGTCGACGGCGTACACGCGGTGCCGCTGCATGCCGTCGAGCAGCCGGCGCAGGGCCGCCGTGCCGCCGAATTCCAGGGTCGCGGCGGCCGCCTCGATCGAGAGCAGGGCCGGCGGACTGGCGTCGATGTCGAGCGCGTTTTGCCGCTGGCGGGCGCGGTCGTTGAGCCAGAAGGTGCCGCCGATGCCGACGGTGGCGGTCAGCTGGGCCAGCAAAATGCAGAGGAAGAATTTCCAGAACAGGCGGCCCACCCCCTCACTCCTTGATCAACTGGTAACCCAGGCGATACACCGTTTGCAGGCAGGAGCGGCCGTCGGACAGGGTACCGAGCTTGTGGCGCATGCTGCTCAGGTGGACGTCGATATTGCGGTCGAAGCGGGCCATGGGCCGCCCCAAACCCTGTTCCGAGAGCAGATTCTTGCTGACCGGCCGGCCGGCGTTGCGCACCAGCACTTCGAGCAAATTGAATTCGGTGCTGGTCAGTTCCAGCGGCTTGCCGGCCCAGGCCGCCCGGCGCTGCTCAGGCCACAGCGTCAACTGGCCGACGGCCAGCGCCGCGGCGCCACCCGCGTCGGCCGGCGCGCTGTTGCTACGACGCAGGATGGCGCGGATGCGCGCTGTCAGCTCGCGCGGCGTACAGGGCTTGGTCACGTAGTCGTCGGCGCCCAGTTCCAGGCCGACGATGCGATCGGTGTCGTCGCCGCGCGCGGTCAGCATCAGGATGGGCAGGCGGCTGCTGGCGCGGATGCGGCGCAGCGTTTCCAGTCCGTTCATGCGCGGCATCATCACGTCCAGGATGGCGATGCCGTACAGGCCGGTGAGCGCCTCGGCGGCGCCGCTTTCGCCGTCGTGCACGGCTTTCGCCTGAAAACCCTCTTGTTCCAGGTATTCCTGAAACATGCCAACCAGTTCGACGTCGTCGTCGATTAGTAATACCTTGCTCATGCGGCGCGCTTAGTGTCAGTGTGAATGGGCCATGATAACAAAGGGGAGGTCGTTCCCGGCGTGATTTACCCGCTTTTACATTGCTTTTTTGGAATGATTCAAGGCTCATCCAAGGTCGGTCTTTACGCGCTTTTACCGCTCGCTTACGGCGCTTTACATGTGCGCGTCCGACAATGTGGCTTCACACATTTGAGGACTGTCACAATGAATCACGCGAAAAAAACCATGAAACTGCGCTTGTTGGCCGCCACTCTGGCCTTGCCGCTGGCCGCGCTGGCGGCGGACGAGGCGCCGGTTTCGGCGCAAGGCATGCACGAGATGCGCGAGATGCAAGGCAGGGACATGCGCGGCATGCCTGGCATGGAGCATCGCCCCCCATTCTTCGGCCATGGCGGCGAACATCGCGCGCCGCCGTTTTTGCACGGACTGGAGCTGAGCGAGGCCCAGCAAGACAAGGTATTTACCGTCCTGCACGCCCAGGAACCAATGTTGCGCGAACAGCACAAGCAGGTGGAAAAGGCCCATCAGGCGCTGCATGAGCTGGCCTCTTCCGGACATTACGACGACGCCAAGGCGTCCGCGCTGGCGCAGGCGGCGGCCCAGGCGATGGCCAGGATCTCCTTGCAGCAAGCGCGCACCGAGCAAGAGTTGCTGGCCATGTTGACGCCGGAGCAGCGCAAGGAGGTCGAGCGGCGTGAACAGGAAGGCCCGCTCCACTGCCCCCGTCCACAATAAGGTCGGCGGGAGCGGACAATGACGATCGGCGTCTGGCGCGCACGGCGCCCGCCCGCCACGGACGCCGCGCCGCCGGATCGGCCCGCCGATCGCGGCGCGGCGTTCGCACCGCGGCTGCTGTTTCTGGGCGCCAGCCTGCATCCGGCGCTGACGGCGCTGCCCCGGTCGCTGGAGTATCTGTGGCATCACGTGCTCGCCGCGTGGCAGCAATTGTCCAGGCGGGGTGGGCCGCCCTGAGCCAATCTCCATCGCGTCGGCCCGCGCACCTTGCGCGGCGACAAGCGATAAGACTGGCGGCGCCGGACGCGGATCACGGACGGGCGGCGGCCAGGGCGGGGGCGGCGGCGCGCCGCGGCGCCAGCGACAGCGGCCGTTCCACCAGCAGGAATAGGGCCGCCGGCGGCAGCAGGGTCAGGATCAGCATCGGCGTCAGCAGGCCCCAGAAAAACAGCGGTCCTTGCGGGCTGGCGGGGACGACGGCCGCCAGCGCGTGGAAGGCGACTTTCAAGGCCAGGCCGTGCAGCAGATAGTAGGAATAGCTCATATTGCCCAGCCAGCGCAGCGCGGTGCGGGAAAAGCCGCGCGCCAGCCAGCCGTGCGGGGCGTGGAAGCATGCCAGGCAGAGCCAGAAGAAGGCCGCGAACAGGGCCCCGACCTTGACGATCAGGGCCGCGCCCGTGAGCAGGCAGGCCAGGCCGAGCAATAGCGCCAGCAGCGCGCCGCCGGGCCGGGGCGCCAGCGCGACGCCTTCGGCTTCGACCAGGAAAATTCCGGCCGCGAACATCAGCAGGCGCGCCGGGCCGCCGAAGACGGCGAAGCCGGCCGCCGCCGCGCCCACGGCCAGGATCAAGAAGGCCAGGCGCCAGGCGGCGCCGCGGCGGCGCAGGTCGAACACGGCGATGACGCCGGGGATGGTGAGGTAATACAGCATTTCATAACTGAGCGACCAGGCCACGGCGATCATCGGCGGTTTGTCGTCGAAGCCGCTGAGCAGCAGGAAATTGCGGGCCAGGTAGAGGGAGCCGTCGGCCAGGCCGGCCGGAATCTTGCTTTCTCCGGGGATGGCGTAAGACAGCGCCAGGTAGATCAGGAAGACGGCGCTGAAGGCGGGGTAGATGCGGCGCAGGCGGCGCCGCAGGAAGCCGGCGATGGCTTGCGGGCGGGCGATCAGGGAGCCGTAGATCAGGTAGCCGCTCAGCACGAAGAACAGATCGACGCCGCTGTTGCCCACCGTGTGCAGGGCGCGCGCCAGCGCGAACAGCGGCGTGGCCGGCGCCAGCCAGGGCGTGATGGTCGTCACATAATGCACCAGGAAGACCAGCAGGACGGCGAAACCGCGCAAGCCCTCCATCGGCCGGATATTGCTGGGCCCTTCGTGGCCGGCGCCCGGCGCGGCGCCACGCGCCAGTTCGAATTGTTCGCTCAGCCATGTCATGGGCCGACTATAGCGCGCCGATGGCGGCCCCGATTGACGCTGGCGCAAAGGCCGGCCATCATTTCGCGCCCTCGTTTTCCAGGCCGCTGCCGCTTGCGGTGGCTCCAGTCGATGCACGCGAGGGCGGGCATTGAAAAAGCCGGAACCGGCGCGGGGAGTCCCCGACCGATCCCGGCTTGGCTGGCCGGCGTCGCGCCTGTGGCGCGCATGGCCGCTTACTTGCCGCTTACTTGCCGCTTACCGGCCGCTTACTGGCGCACGCAATCGACGAAGTAGCCGCGCTTGCCATCGACTTCGCGCTTGACCAGGCCGTGCACATCGGTCTCGAAGCCGGGGAAGCGCTCGTTGAAGTCGCGCGCGAAGCGCAGGTAGTCGACGATGGTCTTGTTGAAGCGCTCGCCCGGAATCAAGAGCGGAATGCCGGGCGGGTAGGGCGTGAGCAAGATGGACGTGATGCGTCCTTCCAGTTCGTCGATCGGCACGCGGTCGATTTCCCGGTGCGCCATCTTGGCGAAGGCGTCCGACGGTTTCATGGCTGGGATCATGTCCGACAGATACATTTCCGTCGTCAGGCGGGCCACATCGTAAGCCTTGTAGAAATCGTGGATTTGCTGGCACAGGTCGCGCAGGCCCATCTTTTCATAGCGCGGGTTGGCCGTCGCGAATTCCGGCAAGATGCGCCACATCGGCTGGTTCTTGTCGTAGTCGTCCTTGAATTGCTGCAAGGCCGTCAACAAGGTATTCCAGCGACCCTTCGTGATACCAATCGTAAACATGATGAAGAAGGAATACAGGCCGCATTTTTCAATGATGACGCCATGTTCGGCCAGGTATTTGGTGACGATGGAGGCGGGAATGCCGGTATCGCCGAACTTGCCGTCCAGCGACAAGCCCGGATTGACGATGGTGGCCTTGATCGGGTCGAGCATGTTGAAGCCGGGCGCCAGGTCGCCGAAGCCGTGCCAGTCGTCCTCGGCGCGTATCATCCAGTCGTCGCGCTCGCCGATCCCTTCCTCGGCGAAAGTGTCCGGCCCCCACACCTGGAACCACCAGTCTTGCTCGTATTCGGCGTCGATCTTTTTCATCGCGCGGCGGAAGTCCAGCGCTTCGATGATGGATTCCTCGACCAGGGCGGTGCCGCCCGGCGCTTCCATCATGGCGGCGGCCACGTCGCACGAGGCGATGATGGAATATTGTGGCGAGGTCGAGGTGTGCATCAGGTAAGCCTCGTTGAAGGCGTCCTGGTCGAGCTTGACCGATTCCGATTCGCGCACCAGGATTTGCGAGGCTTGCGACAGGCCGGCCAGCAATTTGTGGGTCGACTGGGTGGAAAAGATCATCGATTCCTTGGCGCGCGGGCGATCCTTGCCGATCGCGTGCATGTCTTTATAGAAATCGTGGAAGGTGGCGTGCGGCAGCCAGGCTTCGTCGAAATGCAGGGTGTCGATCTTGCCGTCCAACATTTCGCGCAGGGTTTCCACGTTGTAGATGACGCCGTCGTAGGTCGATTGCGTGATCGTCAAGATGCGCGGCTTCTTGTTGGCGGCTTCGCGCGCGAAGGGATTCGCCTCGATCTTGCGGGCGATGCTTTCCGGCGTGAATTCGGCCAGCGGGATCGGCCCGATGATGCCCAGGTGGTTGCGAGTCGGCATCAGGAAGACGGGAATGGCGCCGCACATGATGATCGAATGCAAGATCGACTTGTGGCAATTGCGGTCGACCACGACGATGTCGCCCGGCGCCACCGTCGAATGCCAGACCATCTTGTTCGAGGTCGAGGTGCCGTTGGTAACAAAATAGCAATGGTCGGCGTTGAAGATGCGCGCCGCGTTGCGCTCCGAGGCGGCCACCGGCCCTGTATGGTCGAGCAACTGTCCCAGTTCCTCGACGGCGTTGCAGACGTCGGCGCGCAGCATGTTTTCACCGAAGAATTGGTGGAACATCTGGCCGATGGGCGACTTCAGGAAGGCCACGCCGCCCGAGTGTCCCGGGCAATGCCAGGAATAGGAACCGTCGTTGGCGTAATGCACCAGGGCGCGGAAAAACGGCGGCGACAGGCCGTCCAGATAGGATTTCGCTTCGCGGATGATGTGGCGGGCGACGAATTCCGGCGTGTCCTCGAACATGTGGATGAAGCCGTGCAATTCGCGCAAGATATTGTTCGGGATGTGGCGCGACGTGCGCGTCTCGCCATACAGATAGATGGGGATGTCGGCGTTCTTGTAGCGGATTTCTTCGACGAAGGCGCGCAGGGACTTCAGGGCGTGCTCGGTTTCCTCGGGCGAACCGGCGCCGAATTCCTCGTCGTCGATCGACAGCACGAAGGCCGAGGCGCGCGACTGTTGCTGGGCGAATTGGGACAGATCACCGTAACTGGTCACGCCCAGCACTTCCATGCCCTCTTTTTCCATCGCGTCGGCGAGGGCGCGTATGCCCAGGCCGGACGTATTTTCAGAACGGAAATCCTCGTCGATGATGACGATGGGGAAGCGAAATTTCATGGAAGTCTCCAAAGGGAAGAGCCAGCCCGGCCGCTTGTGACGGGGACTGGGAGCTCGCCGCACAAGCGCCGAAAAAATAAGAACCGGATTCTCGCAGAAATGCGGGTCATCCGGTGAAGAAATTGCGCAAAATCAGGCGCCGCGCCGGCGAACCGGCCGCGCCCGCGTTTCAGTGGTGGCCGCCGGCGCCCAGTTTCAGCAACATGGCGCCGATCGGATCGATCTGCAGCCAGGCCAGCGCGCCCAGGGCGATGCCGGCGCCGGCCACGGCGTAAGCCATGTATTGCAGCCAGGTTTTTTTCGTCAGCAGGGTGATGGCGGCCAGCGAGATGGCGATCTGCTCGGCAGTTGTCGCCAAAGCCCACTGGTGATGCTCGTGCATGGCTTCGTCGGACTTGTGGTTCCACTCGGCCGAAGAGGCTTCCCATTTCTCGGCTTCTTTCTTGATGCCATCCTTTTCCGTCTTGTAGCGGGCCACGTCGGCCTTGTACTTTTCCGTGTCGACGCCGGGCAGGGTGACGGCCAGTTCGGCCAAATTCTGCTTGTTCGACTTGGCTTGATAGTAATTCCAGCGGTTGGCCGCCTCGGTCTTGGCGATCGCCGCATTGTTCTTGAACAGGGCGGCGTCGTTTTGCGTGGCCCCGCCCTGGTAGCCGAACATGGCGCCCACCGTGGCCAGGATGGCCGTCATGACGGCGATCTTGCCGGAAAATTCGTCGTTGCCGTGGGCCGCGTGCTCAGCCACGTGTTCAAGCGCGTGATCGTGCGGACCGTGGACGTGGAAGCCGTCGTCAGACATGGTGGATATCCTTGTTCGGTGGAAGTGGCGCGCCGCCGCGGCGCAGGGTGACAAAAGCGTAATCGAGTCCAGCCTTGTCGGAATGGTGGGCCTGGCGTTCGCTTTCCCGCCAGAGAGCGGGCTCAAGCACGGGGAAAAAGGCGTCGCAGGCAAAGGTGGCGCCGATTTCCGTGATCAGCAAGACGTCGGCGATGGCCATCGCCTGGGCGTAAATTTGCGCGCCGCCGATGATAAAGGCGGGCTCTTCACCGACCAGGGCGACGGCCGCCGCCAGCGAGGCGACGCATTCGACGCCCTCGTGGCGCCAGTCGGCATTGCGGCTGACGACGATGTTGCGCCGCTTCGGCAGCGCCTTGCCGATCGAATCGAAGGTCTTGCGGCCCATGATGACCGGATGGCCGGAGGTGACGCTCTTGAAATGCGCCATATCTTCCGGCAAATGCCAGGGCATGCTGTTGTCGACGCCGATGCCGCCGGCGGCATCGGTCGCCACGATAATGGTGATCTGTGTCATAGTTAGTAAAAGTATAAAGGTGAGGCGGCGACACTTGCTGAGGCGGCGTAAAACCGACGGGCAAGGCGAGCGATATTATCGGTCATTTTCGTGCGGACACCATACAAATGACTGGCCACTTTACACATAGTGCCAGAAAGCGGAGGAAGCGGCCGCGCCCGCTTTCTCTGGCGTGGGCGGCGGCGCCATTGGCGGACCCTGCTGTGCCATGCCGCGGGGATGGGCGCAGCGCTTGCACGATTCGGCCGCGGGCGATTTTCATTGACAGGAAAGTGGGGTAGTAATGAGCTTTATCATCGTGTTGGGTGCTTTGTTGTTCTTGATGCTGGTCGCCTATCGCGGCTACAGCGTGATCCTGTTCGCCCCGATCGCCGCGCTGGGGGCGGTTTTGCTGACCGACCCGAGCATGGTGGCGCCCATGTTTGCCAGCGTGTTCATGGATAAAATGGTGGGTTTCGTCAAATTGTACTTCCCCGTCTTCTTGCTCGGCGCCGTGTTTGGCAAGGTGATCGAGCTGTCCGGCTTTTCCAAGTCCATCGTTTCCAGCGTGATCGACCTGGTCGGGCGACAGCGGGCCATGCTGGCGATCGTGCTGGTCTGCGCCGTGCTGACCTACGGCGGCGTGTCGCTGTTCGTGGTGGTGTTTGCCGTGTATCCCTTCGCCGCTGAAATGTTCAAGCAGGGCGATATCCCGAAACGCCTGATTCCCGGCACCATCGCGCTGGGCGCCTTCACCTTCACCATGGATTCGCTGCCCGGCACGCCGCAAATCCAGAATATCATCCCGACCACCTTCTTCAAGACCACCACCTGGGCCGCGCCCTGGCTGGGCACGACAGGCGCCGTGTTCATCCTGATGCTGGGCCTGCTGTACCTGAATCATTGCCGCAAACAGGCGGCCGCCGCCGGCGAAGGCTATGGCAGCGACTTGCTGAACGAACCGGAAGCGGTCGAGCACGACAAACTGGTGCATCCGTTCATCGCCATCGCGCCCCTGGTCGTGGTCGGCGTCATGAACAAGGTCTTCACCACCCTGATCCCGACCTGGTATGGCGCCAGTTATCCGATCACCCTGGCCGGCAGCAACAAGGTCATCACCACCGACATCACCAGCCTGGTGGCCATCTGGGCGGTGGAGGCGGCCTTGCTGATCGGTATATTGACGGTGTTGCTGTTCGCCTTCCGCGCCGTGTCCGCCAAATTCGCCGAAGGCAGCAGGGCGGCCGTGGGCGGCGCGCTGCTGGCGTCGATGAACACGGCGTCCGAGTATGGTTTCGGCGCCGTCATCGCCGGCTTGCCCGGGTTTGTGGCGATCAGCAACGCGCTCAAGGCGATCCCGAATCCGCTCGTCAACGAAGCCATTTCGGTGAGTACCCTGGCCGGCGTCACCGGTTCCGCCTCGGGCGGCATGAGCATCGCGCTGGCGGCGATGTCGGAAACTTTCATCCAGAACGCGCACGCGGCCGGCATCCCGCTGGAAGTGTTTCACCGCGTGGCGGCGATGGCCAGCGGCGGCATGGACACCTTGCCGCACAATGGCGCCGTCATCACCCTGCTGGCGGTGACGGGCTTGACACACCGGCAATCCTATATGAATATCTTTGCCATCACCTTGATCAAAACCTCGGCCGTGTTCGTCATCATCGCCATCTATTATTTGACGGATATCGTCTAGACACTAGCCCTTGGAGTAACTATGGAATTATTGGCAAAAGGCCAGCGCTTGCCGCTGGCCGGCGTTCTCGCCGGCAGCACCCTGCAAATCGGCCTGTCGGCCCAGGGCCTGGCGCTCGACTTCGCCTGTTTCGGCCTGGACGGGGGCGGCAAGCTGTCCGACGAGCGCTACATGACGTTTTTCAATCAGCCCAGGACGCCCTGCGGCGGCGTTGAAATACGCGCCGTGCCCGGCGACGCGGCCGGCTTCGCCTTCGACCTTGGCCGCCTGCCGGCAACGGTGGAGCGCATCGTCATCGCCGCCAGCGTGGATGGCGCCGGCAACATGGCGCAGATCCGCGAAGGCCAGTTGCGCCTGCTCGACGGCGGCCGCGAAATCGCCCGCTTCCCCTTCGTCGGCGCCGACTTCGCGCGCGAGACGGCCGTCATGCTGGGCGAGCTGTACCGCAAGGGCGGCGAATGGCGCTTCATGGCGGTGGGGCAGGGCTTCGACGGCGGCCTGGACGCGCTGGTGCGGCATTTCGGCGCCGATGTGGCCGCGCCGGCCGCGAGCGCGCCAGCCCCATCGACCCCATCGGCGGCCGAGCTGGCCAAGGTGTCGCTGGCCAAGCGGGTCGAGCGCGAAGCGCCGCAACTGGTGAACCTGGTCAAGCAGGCCGGGGCATCTCTGCAACAAGTGGGCTTGTCCGAGCATCGCGCCAAGGTTTGCCTGTGCCTGGACATTTCCGGTTCGATGGGCAAGTTGTACCGCGACGGCCTGGTGCAGAAATTCGCCGAGCGCATCCTGGCGCTGGGTTGCCAGTTCGACGACGATGGCGAAATCGACGTCTTCCTCTTCGGCAAAAACGTGCACCAACCCGTACCGATGAGCCTGGCCAACTGCACCACTTACGTCAAACAAGCCATCACCCACCATCCGCTCGAAGGCGACACCCTGTACGGGCGCGCGATGCAAGCCATCCGCGCTTTTTACTTTCCGGACGCGGCCGGCGGCGAGCGCCTCAAGCCGCTGGCGGCGGCGCTGCCCGTCTACGTCATGTTCGTCACCGACGGCGGCACCAGCGACAAATCGCTGACCGAAAAACAATTGCGCTGGGCCAGCCACGAACCCATCTTCTGGCAATTCATGGGCATAGGCGCGGGCCGCAAGTCGAGCAACAAACTGCTGGCCGCCTTCGCCGACTCCGACTTCCCCTTCCTGGAAAAGCTCGACGACCTGGGCGGGCGCTACATCGACAACGCCAACTTCTTTTCCGTCAGCGCGCCGGACGAACATTCCGACGCCCAGTTATACGCCTTGCTGATGAACGAATACCCGGGCTGGCTGACCCTGGCGCGCAGCAAAGGCCTGCTGTCCTAGCCACAACTTTGGAATTTCACGCGGCGCTCAGCTTTGCGCTTCGTGTACCCGGTATCGCTGTACCACGCCGTTGGGGTGGAAGAGCACCACCACTTCGCGCTTGTGCGTGCCCGCGAACAGGGATGACTGGCCGATGACGGGGATGAAACGCGTGTATCGGCCGCTATCTTCCTTGTCTTTGTAGACCCACACTTCGAAGCCTTCGTCTAGGCTGATGGCGGTCGCCTGTCCCAGCTTGCGGTCGAGCTCCGCCTTGGTGGTCTTGCCGATCGTGATGCTGGCGTAGATGCGATCCGCGCGCAGCGTCTCGTTCATATCGTGCCAGGCGGCGGCGCACGCCAAGGCGACGCACGCGGCCAGACAGCCCAGTGTGAATTTGATCATTGCCTTCATGTGCCTGCTCCCCTGGTGGACTCGCCACTCCCGCTTCGCCGCACGGGCGCGACTCTGGAGAGCAGTGTCGCCATTTTTGACGCCATACGCGATGATATGATGAAAAGGCCCGGCAGGCAGGCCGTACAGTACCGGAATGCACTACTTTGATGCTCCCCGTTCTCGTGCAAGGCGCATCAGAAAAAGTTGACAGCGCTCCGCCGCCTGCCGCGCGGCAAAGAGAGGGTGAACTCTGTTACTATCCATTACCTCGTCCGCGCCGCATTCGGCAGGCGCCGACAAGCACGTTGTCCGCAACGCACGCGTCACAGCGCTTACAGCCGAGGATGTCTCTGGATGGTGATGGAAAGCGGCAAAATTCAGCAGCAAGGGGAGGCGCAGCCGTCGCCCGGTGTGGGCGGCGCGCGCGCGCAGGCGTTTCGCCGCCTGTTCCAGCGCAGTTCGTATGTGGCCATGTTGCTCGACGGCAGCGGGGCCGTCCTGGCGCAGAACGACTGCGCCGCCACGACCCTGGGTCTGGGCGGGCCGGGCGCGGTCCTGACGCCGGCCACGCTATACCCGCCGTGGGCCGAGCTGATCGTTCGCGAACAGGGCTTGCCGCAAGCCCGGGAGCACGGCTACTGGCGCGGCGAAGTGGCGCTGCGGGGCGCCGATGGTGGCGAGCACGCGGTCGCGCAAATGCTCGAATTTCAAGCCGCCGCCGATGGCGAGGAAGAGGGATTCATTCTCCTGGCCACCGCGCTCGCCGATGGCGAAGTCTATGAATCGGCGCTGCGCTTCAAGCGGCTGTTCGAAGAACATCCCTATCCGATGTGGGTGTACGACCTGGTAACGCTGCGGTTTTTGGTGGTCAACGCGGCCGCCGTGCGCCACTACGGTTATTCCGAGCGCGAATTTCTGGGCATGACGATACGCGATATCCGTCCGCCCGACGCGGTCGACAAGCTGCTGTGCGACCTGGCGCGGGTGCCGCGCGCCGGCGCCCAGCATTCGACCCATTGGGTACACTGCAAAAAAGATGGCACGCGCATCGACGTCGACATCTCTTCCCACAGCGTGAAGATAGGCGGGCGCGCGGCGCGCTTCGTCTTCGCCCACGACGTCAGCGCGCGCCGGCGCGCCGAGCTGACCTTGCAATTGCAGGGGCGGGCGATCGAGGCCAGCGTCAACGCCATCGTCATCACCGCCCACCGCGACGGCGGCGACGTGATCGAGTATGCCAATCCCGCCTTCCTGCAACTGTCCGGCTACCGCGGCGAAGATCTCGCCGGGCGCGACCTGAACGTGCTGCTGGGCGCCTTCCCGGACGCCGCCGACAGCGCCGCCCTGGGCGCCGCCCTGCAGGCCGTGGGCGAAGTGACGATCTTGCTGCGCAATTATCACCGGGACGGCACCCTGTTCTGGAACCAGTTGCACGTGGCGCCGGTCAGCGACGCGGGCGGCGCCGTCAGCCATCACGTCTGCGTGCTCAACGACCTGACCGCCGTCATGCGCTACCAGGATCAGCTGGAACACCAGGCCAACCACGACGCGCTCACCGATTTGCCGAACCGCAACCTGTTCGGCGACCGCCTCGAGCAAGCCATCCACTACGCCCGGCGCTACGCTCACGCCCTGTGGGTGGTGTTCATTGACCTCGACAATTTCAAGCTGGTCAACGATAGCCTCGGCCATCAGCTCGGCGACAAGTTGCTGTGCACCGTGGGCGCGCGCCTGCGCGACTGCATCCGCGGCAGCGACACCGTGGCGCGTCTGGGCGGCGATGAATTCATGCTGATCCTGCTCGACAGCCAGCAGGGTAAGTTGTCGCCGCAAATGCTGCGCGATATGCTGGACGCGGTGGCCGCGCCCATACACCTGGACGGGCAAGAGGTGACGATCACTTGCAGCGTGGGCGTCAGCCTGTATCCGGACGATGGCGACGACGCCCAGCAATTGCTGAAGCACGCCGACATCGCCATGTACCGGGCCAAGGACGGCGGCCGCAACCAGGTGCAGTTTTACGCCGCGGCGATGCACGAACGCATTTCCGAGCGCACCCTGATCGAGGCGCAGTTGCGGCACGCGCTGGCGCGCGGCGAATTGAGCCTGCACTACCAGCCGCGCGTCGATTTGCGCAGCGGCCAGGTGATGGGCATGGAAGCCTTGCTGCGCTGGCGCCATCCGCAACTGGGCATGGTGGCGCCGGCGCGCTTCATCGGCGTGGCCGAGGACACCGGCCTGATCGTGCCGATCGGCCTGTGGGTGCTGCAACAGGCTTGCGCCCAGAACCGCGCCTGGCAACTGGCCGGCCTGGCCCAGATGCGGGTGGCGGTGAACCTGTCGGCGCGCCAGTTCCGCGACCCGGGTCTGGCCGACGACATCGTGCGCGCCTTGGCGGGGGCCGGCCTGGAGGCGCGCTACCTGGAGCTGGAGTTGACTGAAAGCGTCATGATGCAAAACATCGACGCGGCCGTCGAGGCGCTGGCGCGCCTGAAAGCGCTCGGCATCGCGCTATCGATCGACGACTTCGGCACCGGCTACTCCAGCCTGGCCTACCTGAAGCTGTTCCCGCTCGATTACCTGAAAATCGACCGCTCCTTCGTGCAAGACATGCTGGGCGATGCCAGCGGGGCGGCCATCGTGCGCTCGGTGATCGGTCTCGGCCACAGCCTGGGCTTCAAGATCATCGCCGAGGGCGTGGAAACGGCGGCGCAACTGGCGTATTTGCGGGGCGAAGGTTGCGACGAAATACAGGGGTATTATTTCAGCCGGCCCCTGCCGGTCGACGAGTTCACCCAACTGTTGAGGCTGGAAACGGCGCTGCCTTGCGCCGAGGCGGACGAGCCGGGCCGGCGCACCCTGCTGTTGCTGGACGACGAGCCCAACATCCTGGCCGCGCTGGCCCGCCTGTTCCGCACCGACGGCTACACGGTGCTGCGCGCCGACACGCCGCAACAGGCTTTCGACTTGCTGGCGCTGCAGCCGGTGCAGGTGATCATCAGCGACCAGCGCATGCCGGCCATGAATGGCACGGAATTTTTCAGCCGCGTCAAAAAAATCTATCCGCACACGATACGCATCATCCTGTCCGGCTACACCGATATCGAATCGGTGCTCAACGCCATCAACCGGGGCGAGATTTACCGCTTTTACACCAAGCCCTGGGATGGCGCTGCGCTGCGCGAAAACGTCCGCGAAGCTTTCCAGTACCACCAGTTGCTGCACGGCGAAAAACCGCGCTGAGCCTGTCGCTGAGTCTGTCACTGAGCCTGTCACTGAG
>DMYQ01000124.1:27700-35374 GCA_003482555.1 Janthinobacterium sp.
CTGAGCCTGTCACTGAGCCTGTCGCTGAGTCTGTATATCTTAGTTTAGCCGGCACCGCCTTTACTGCAACATCTCGGTCGACAGTTCCAGGGTTTCCTTGATTTCTTCCATCACCACATAGCTCTTCGACTGCGCCGCGCCCGGCAATTGCAGCAGCATGTCGCCCAGCAGCTTGCGGTATTCCGCCATTTCGTGGATACGCGCCTTGATCAGGTAATCGAAGTCGCCCGACACCAGGTGGCATTCCTGTACTTCCGGGATGCGCAGCACTTCGCGCCGGAATTGCTCGAAGGTGGTGGCCGACTTTTGGTTCAGGGTGATTTCCACGAAGACCAGCAATTTCGCCCCCAGCGCGGCCGGTTTCACCTTGGCGTAATAGCCGGTGATGACGCCGTCGCGCTCCATGCGCTTGACCCTTTCGATGCAGGGCGTGATCGACAGGCCGACGCGCTCGCCCAGATCCTTCATCGAGATGCGGCCCTCGCGTTGCAGGATGCGCAGGATGTTGCGGTCGAGCTTGTCGAGGCCGCGCTGGGATTCTTTTTGAATTCGCATGATTATTTGCTGAATATTTCGATTTATATGTGAACAAATGCTAGGTCGCTGACATTATCATAGCGCTAAATCTGGCACTTGGTCGAAATTTAAACGGGAAAAAATATATGCGCATCGTCATTCTGGGTAGCGGCGTCATCGGTGTCACCAGTGCTTACTATCTGGCCAAGCAAGGCCATGAAGTCACCGTCATCGACCGTCAGCCCGGTCCCGCGCTGGAAACGAGCTTCGCCAACGCCGGCCAGATTTCTCCGGGCTACGCTTCGCCCTGGGCCGCGCCCGGGATTCCCTTCAAGGCCGTCAAGTGGATGTTGCAGCGCCACGCGCCGCTGTCGATCACGCCGGACGGCACCCTGTTCCAGTTGCAATGGATGTGGCAGATGTTGCGAAATTGCAACGCCGACCGCTACGCCGTCAACAAGGAACGCATGGTGCGCCTGGCCGAATACAGCCGCGACTGCTTCAAGACCCTGCGCGCCGACACCGGCATCGCCTACGAAGGCCGGCAGCGGGGCACGATGCAATTGTTCCGCACCGAAAAGCAGTTCGCCGACGCCGCCAAGGATATCCAGGTGCTCAAGGATTCCGGCGTGCCCTATGAATTGCTGACGCGCGAAGAATTGGCGCGCGCCGAGCCGGCCCTGGGCGCCGTCAAGGACAAGCTGGTGGGCAGCCTGCGCCTGCCGAACGACGAAACGGGCGACTGTCAATTGTTTACCACGCGCCTCGCCGAGATGGCCGTCGCCCTGGGCGTGCGCTTCCGCTACGACGTGGAGATCGACGGCCTCGACGTGGCCGGCGACGAAATCCGCGGCGTGCGCTGCGGCGCCGAGCTGCTCAAGGCGGACGCCTATGTCGTCGCCCTGGGCGCTTACTCGACCACCTTGCTCAAGGGCGTGGTTGGCATTCCCGTGTATCCGCTCAAGGGTTACTCGATCACCGTGCCCATCGTCGATGCCGCCAAGGCGCCGACCTCGACCATCCTGGATGAAAGCTACAAGATCGCCGTCACCCGTTTCGACGACCGCATCCGCGTGGGCGGCATGGCGGAAATCGCCGGCTTCGACACGCGCCTCAATCCGCGCCGCCGCGCCACCCTGGAAATGGTGGTCAACGACCTGTTTCCGGGCGGCGGAGACACGGCCCGCGCCGAATTCTGGACCGGCCTGCGGCCGATGACGCCGGACGGCACCCCCATCGTCGGGCGCACGCCGCTGCGCAATCTGTATCTGAACACCGGCCACGGCACCCTGGGCTGGACCATGTCTTGCGGCTCGGCGCAACTGCTGGCCGACTTGATCTCGGCGCGCCAGCCGGCCATCCTGGCCGACGACTTGTCGGTGAGCCGCTACGCCGGCGCCAGCGGCGCGCGCGACTTGAACTACGCGGGCGCCTGAGCCATGTCGGCCAACCCGCACAAGAACCGCAGCGGCGCGATCCTCACCGTCGACCTGGACGCGATCCGCGCCAACTACCGCCTGCTGCGCGAGCGCGCGGCGCCGGCGCTCTGCTCGGCGGTGATGAAGTCGGATGCCTACGGCCTGGGCGCGGCCATGGTGGGCGGCGCGCTCTACGCCGAGGGTTGCCGCCATTTCTTTGTCGCCCACCTGGACGAAGGCATCGCGCTGCGCCCGCACCTGGCGCCGGACGCCGCCATCTACGTGCTGCATGGGCCGCCGCCCGCGACCGAGGCCGAATTCACCGAGCACGCTCTGACGCCGGTCTTGAACAGCGTGCCACAAGCGGCCGGCTGGCGCGCCCATGCGGGGGCGCTGGGGCGCAGCCTGGACGCCATCGTCCAGGTCGATAGCGGCATGTCGCGCATGGGCATGGAACCGGCCGAGGTGGACGCCTGGCTGGCCGAACCGGGCTTCCTCGACGGCATACGCCTGCTGTACGTGATGAGCCACCTGGCTTGCGCCGACGTGCCCGACAATCCGATGAACGCGCTGCAACTGGCGCGCTTCCAGGCCATCCGCGCGCGCCTGCCGGCTTGCCCGGCCAGCCTGGCCAATTCGTCCGCCATCTTCCTCGGCGCCGACTACCATTTCGACCTGGTGCGTCCGGGCGCGGCCCTGTACGGCATCGCCCCCAATAGCGCCAGCGACAACCCGATGCGCCCGGTCGTGCGCCTGCAGGGCAAGGTGCTGCAAACCCGCACCATCGAGCGCGGCGATCACGTCGGCTACAGCTTGCGCTACACGGCCAGCGAAACGCGGCAAGTGGCGACCGTCTCGGTCGGCTACGCCGATGGCTGGCTGCGCAGCATGAGCAATATCGGCGTGGCCATCGTCGACGGCGTGCGCGTGCCGCAGATAGGCGCCATCTCGATGGACAGCATCACCCTCGACGTCAGCGCCATCCCGAGCGCGCGCGTGCAACCGGGCAGCCTGGTCGACCTGATCTGCGCCGAGCACCCGGTCGACGCCGTGGCCGGACTGGCCAACACCATCGGCTACGAAGTGTTGACCAACCTCGGCTCGCGCTACTACCGCGAATACACGGGCGCCGCCCGATAAGTTGCCGCAAAACGGCTGGGGTCAGGTCTCGCATTGTCGCTTTTTTCGAAAAAGCGACAATGCGAGACCTGACCCCATGATTGTCAACATAACATCATTGTTGCCATTATTGTGGGTGGCGCGTGCCGGGATGGTTTTGTGGCAAAATGTATCGAAATTGCCACATCTCTTTTTCACTCAACATTCTGGGGATTTTCATGAGCCAATACCATATCGCCGTCGTCGTCGGCAGCCTTCGCAAGGATTCCTTCAATCGCAAGTTGGCCAGTGCCATCGCCAAGCTGGCCCCCGCGCATTTTTCTTTCACGCAGGTGGAAATCGGCGACTTGCCTCTGTATAGCCAGGATAACGATGGCCAGCCGCCCGAGCAGGTGACGCGCCTGAAATCGGCCCTGGGCGCCGCCCAGGGTTTCCTGTTCGTGACGCCGGAATACAATCGCTCGATTCCGGGCGTGCTCAAGAATGCGATCGATCACGCCTCGCGCCCTTATGGGCAAAGCGCCTGGGCCGGCAAACCGGCCGGCGTGCTGGGCGTGTCGGTGGGCGCCGCCGGCACGGCGATGGCGCAGCAGCATTTGCGCAATATCCTGGCGTATCTGGATGTGCCAACCTTGGGCCAGCCGGAAATCTTCCTGCAGGCGAAGGAAGGCTTGTTCGACGACGCCGGCAATATCGGCCCCGCCAGCCTGAAGTTCTTGCAGGGCTGGATGGATCACTATGTGGCCTGGGTGGAAAAGCACTCCGGCGGACGCCTGGCCTAATCCGAAGGAGCCGAGCCGCTGAGAAGCGGCTTTTTCATGTCGCGGGCTTGAGCTTGCCCGATCGGATACGCGAATGCGCCGTGCCCGGGCGCTTGCCGCCGCGGCGGCCTTACTTCCCGGATGCGGCCGCCTGATCCGGCGTCGGCGCGGGTGGCGCCAGCCCCGCTTGCGCCAGCGCCAGCAGCAGCGCCGCGTAGTCGCGAAAGCCGAGCGCGGCGATGGCCAGTTCGCGCGTGATGCGGCCCTCGGAAAATTCAATCAGCGGATCGGTGCGCAGCGCCACCTGCTGGCTGCGATAGCGCGCCAGCAACTGGTCGCCGCCGCCCGCGTTCAGGGCCATGCTCTTGGCCAGGTTGGCCGGCAAGGGGAGGCCGCCGATATCGATGATGACGCCGCCGGTGGCGCGGATCTGCTTGGCGCACACTTCGAAATAGGCGGCCGGGCTGGCCGCGCCCTCGGCGGCGGCGGCGCCGAACACCGGCCACTGGAAGCGGATCACGCGGTGGCGGAAGGCGTAGGAGCCGACGATCTTGGCGGCCCCGCGGCGCGCCGCGATCCACGCTTCGATGTCGGCATACAGCGCCTCGGCCTGCTCTTCGTTGGCGATCGCCTGGCGCAGCATGAGGCGTTCGGCCAGTTCGCGCACGTGCACGCCTTCCTCCGTTTGCGGCAGCAGGATATTGCACAGGCTTTCGGCGGCGTCGGCGTGGGTGCTGCCGACGCTGCCGGCCAGCCAGCGCCCCAGCGCCGTGGCGCAGGCCAGCGGGTCCACTTCATACATGCCCGACTGCGGGCCCGGAGTGGCGTTCGGCGACAGCGCGCGGTACAGTTTGGGGAAGTCGGCCTTGAGCCGCTCCGGCGTGGCGACGAGCGACACGGTGTTCATCTTGATTCTCCTCGAATGCGCCGTTTTCCCTACACGGGCGGTTGCTGGAAGCGCCGGCCAGTCTAACCGCAAGCCGGTTCGCGTGTCGCCGCGATGAAACTCGGCGGTTTTTTTCGCCGGCGCGGGGCGCACTAGTGGTAGGCTGGCGCTTTGGCAATAACTTGCGGATCATTCATGAATAAATTGCATGGCATTACCCTGCTGGCGCTGGCCGGCTTGGGCGCGCTGGCCGGCGCCGCGCGGGCGGAAGACGAGCCTGGCGTCACACCTTATCGCCCGTCGGTGTCGAGCCCGGCGCAATTGCCGCTGCCCGGGCAGCTCGAATTCGAGCTCGGCGGCTTGAACAGCAAACAGGACGATACCCGCCGCGCCAGCCTGCCTTACACCTTCAAGCTGGCCTTCAACGAGCAGTGGGGCGTATTGCTGGGCGGCGAAGCGTATGTGTCGGCGCGCGACGAGAGCGGCGCCCGCGCGAATGGCGTCGGCGACACCACCGTGGTGCTCAAGCGCGCTTTCCTGGTCGACAGCGCCACCGCCTTCGGCCTGGAGCTGGGCGCCAAGCTGGCGACGGCCAAGGACACGATAGGCAGCGGCCGGCGCGACTATAGCGTGAACGGCATTTTCAGCCGCGACCTCGGCAACGTGCACATGGACGCCAACCTGAACCTGACCCGCTTGGGCGACTATGAAGCCGACAGCGGGCGCACCCAGACCGGCCTGTCGACCTCGTTTTCCGTGCCGGTGTCGGAACAATGGGGCCTGACGGGCGAATTGTCGGGCACGCGCCGGCGCGGCGCCGACAGCACCGCGCAAGTGCTGGTGGCGGCCACCTACAGTCCGACGAAAAGGCTGGCCATCGACTTTGGCGTGGCGCGGGGCTTGACCTCGGCATCGCCCGACTGGTCGGTGTTCAGCGGTTTCGTGGTGCCGCTGGCGCGCCTGTGGTAAGGGGATAAGCGGATAAGCGGGCCCGACGATCCATATGTGCTTTAGCGTACGGATGAATCGGGGGCAAGCCGCTACAATAGGCTTCAAGAGTCGGGCGGCGTGCGCCGTTCGATTCCCAATCTCGCGCCGTTGCGCGGTGCCGTTTTGCCTCAACAGATGAAAAGAGCCTTCATGACCATTAAACCCTTCCTCCTCGCCGCCAGTCTGATGGCGCTCGTTTCGAGCGCCATGGCCGCTGACGTGGGCGTGTCGATCAATGTCGGTCAGCCGGGCTTCTATGGCCGCATCGACATCGGTCAATTTCCCCAGCCTCAGGTGATTTACGCGCAACCGGTCATAATCGAGCGTCCCCTGCGCTACATCGAACGCCAGCCCATCTACCTGCGCGTGCCGCCCGGTTACGCGCAAAACTGGGGCCGCCATTGCCGCGCCTACAACGCTTGCGGCCAGCAAGTGTATTTCGTCCAGGATGACTGGTATCGCAATGAATATGCGCCGCGTTACCGCGAACAGCACGGCTTCCACGACCGCGGCCATGGCTACGGTCGCGACGAACGCCGGCATGAAGAGCGCCACGACGAACATCACGACAATGGCCGCGGCCATGGCGGCCATGGCGGCGAAGGTCGCGGCGAAGGGCACGGACGCCACGGCGACTAAGCGCCACGGGCGGCGGCATCGACAGGGAGGTTTTTTTGCATAGCAAAATTGTCATCGTCGGCGGCGGAGCGGGCGGCCTCGAGCTGGCCTGCAAGCTGGGCCGCAAACTGGGTGCCGGCCAGGTGATGCTGGTCGATAGTCGCCTGTACCATATCTGGAAGCCTTCCCTGCACGAGGTGGCCGCCGGCACCCTGGACATTCACCAGGAGGGCTTGTCTTACCAGATGCTGGCCCACGACAACAGTTTTACCTTTGTGTATGGGGCGCTGACGGCCCTGGACGCCCGCGCCAGCAGTCTGACGCTGGGGTCCGTCGCCGGCGCCGACCAGGAAGAGGTGATGCCGGAACGGCACATCGGCTTCGATTCGCTGGTGCTGGCCGTCGGCAGCACCTCGAATTATTTTGGCGTGCCGGGCGCGCGCGAGAACACGATCGCCTTGAACGCAACCGAAGACGCGGAACGCTTCCGTCTGAAATTGCTCAAGCTTTTGTCGTTGGCCGAGCTGAGCAAGGAGGGCGGGCCCGCGGCCAGGGTCGACATCGTCATCATCGGCGGCGGCGCCACCGGCGTCGAACTGGCCGCCGAACTGCGCGAAGCGAGCGGGGTCTACGCGGCCTATGGTTTTCAAAGGTTGCGCGCGCTCGAAGATGTCAGCATCACCCTGCTCGAAGGGGCGCCGCGCATCCTGGCGCCGCTGCCGCAACGGGTCTCCGACGCGGCCGTCGAGCTCTTGCGCAAGCGCGCCATCAAGGTGTTCACCGATACCCGCGTCACCGCCATCGATGGCGACAAGGTTTGCGTGGCCGGCGGCGCCGATTACCCCGCCAATCTGTGCGTCTGGGCGGCCGGCATCAAGGCTCCCGATTTTCTCGCCCATCTGGGCTTGCCCACCCATCGTGGCGGCCAGATCGAGGTCGACGCCATGCTGGCCGTGCCCGGCTTTCCCCACATTCACGCGATCGGCGATTGCGCCGCCTGCCCCGGCAGCGACGGCAAACTGGTGCCGCCGCGGGCCCAGGCCGCGCATCAGCAGGCCGATTATCTGCGCCGCAATTTCCTGCTGCTGGCGGCCGGCAAGCCGGCGCAGAGCAAGCCCTTCGTCTACCACGACTATGGTTCCCTGGTTTCCTTTGGCAGCAGCACTTCGGTGGGCACCTTGATGGGTTCGCTAAAGGGCTTGAGCTGGTTCGTCGAGGGTTTCGTGGCGCGCATGATGTATGTCAGCTTGCACCTGTTGCATCACCAGGCCGTGCTGGGCACGGTGCGCACCGGCGTGCTGGCCGTGGCCCGCTTCTTGATCAAGCGCGGCAAGCCGCTCGTCAAGTTGCACTAAGTTGCACTAAG
>DMYQ01000270.1:0-6996 GCA_003482555.1 Janthinobacterium sp.
CCGTGGGCGAGCTTCTGGGGGCCTTGCATGGCTTCTATGAGCCCTTCTTGCTCTTCGCTAAGGGCGCTGATGATGCCTAAGCGCTGTTTTTTGCTCGATTTCATCGTTTTACCTCACTTTACGTTTTTTTCTGGCTAGCTTGGGGCAAATATCCACCGCATTGTGCTGTATAGCTGTTTTATATAAGGTGTATATATAAAAATAGTAATGATAGTAAACGCGCGTTTTTTTGTGGATAAGTCGGTTTACATCATAAAAATCATCGACTTACGGTCCGCAAAACGGCTTGCATAAACATTGTATCCAGACAGGATGACTTTGGGATAAAAAAAGTCCTGTGGACAAAGAGTGAGTTTTCCCACATCTCATCCTGTGGATATGCAGAGACTTATCCACAGTCAAGCTGGAAAATCACCTTTTTCCATGCTAAACCAGTAATTTTTCCCTTGCCCGGGTCTGACTTAGTACCGGGTGGTTTGTCAAGCGATGTGCTTGTCAGTCCCTTCCTTGATCTCAAAAATGCAGGTTCTTCAGTTCCCGGCATTTTTGATGACGGTAACCGGGTTCGTCCTTGAAGTGGATTTTTGGGAGTGTTTTTTACAAAAAATCCGCTTTCTTCGTTTTTTTATTGGTTTACAAAGGGTTTATATATCAAAATAGTAGTAATAGTAAACGAGCGACTTTCTGTGGATAAGTCACTATTTTTCTTTAAAATCAAGCATTTATAGCAAAAATAAGCCCTGAATAATCGTTGTATTTTTTCAGGAGCAATTCTGTATAAATTTTGAGCTTGTGGGCAACTTCGAGGTTGCCCACATCTCATCCTGTGGATATCAAGTGACTTATCCACAGACAGCATGAGCGAAGTGCCTTATTTGAGGAATTTCGCGCACGGGCGCCAACTTGGGCGGCTTGAGCTTGCCTGTATGGCGCATCAGGATGGAAGAAATATTGCTAAATATAGAATAGTATGTGCTGGAAGAGGGAACTTGCTGCCAAGACTGGCACCTGTTATCCGATTTCAAGCCACCCGCCAGACCTTGGCTCATGGGAAAAGCATGCATTCATTCACGAAAATTCAGTTGCCCACAAAACGATTGTCCTTGCGGCCCCTGCGGGCCAGCGACGCACAGGCGATCTTCGAACTGTTCACCGATCCCGACGTTTTGCGCTACTGGGGCACGCCCTGGACCTCGATCGACTCGGCCGATGACTTCATCGCCAAGGAATCCGAGGCCATGAGCACCGGAAAACACGTTCGCCTTGGGATTGAGCTGAAGGAATCCGGAAAACTCATCGGCGTGTGCAATCTGTTCAATCTTTCGGCGTCGTCGAGGCGGGCGGAGGTCGGCTATTGCCTTGCAAAAACGGCTTGGCGCCAAGGTTACATCACCGAATCCTTGACGGCGTTGCTGGACTACGGTTTCCAGGTCTTGGATTTGAACCGCGTCGAAGCCGATATCGATCCCAGAAATGTCGCTTCGGCGAAAAGCGTGGAAGCCCAGGGCTTCGTCCAGGAAGGTTATTTGCCGGAGCGCTGGATACTGAACGGCGAGTTTTCGGACAGCTTGATGTACGGGCTCTTGCGCAGTCGCTGGAAGCCGGCAACCAGCGTCGCATCCTAGCCTCGCGTTGGCGCGGTGCCGGGTCTGACCCGGGTCTTGTGTCCTGGCTTGCAGTCGTATCGTGGTTTTTGAAAGGCTTGGGCTGTTCGAGCCGCAGTCGGTTTACTTTAAAAGGTTTGAATATATGTATAGTAGTAGTTGTTAACGCAGACACTTTTCTGTGGATAACTGCCTATTTTCAATTGAAATCAAGGGCTTGGAAGCCGTATAAGCGCTGTGTATGCCCTGTATGAGCGAAGAACGGTTTCTGGACAAAAAAAAATGGCCGAAAAAAAAAATTCTTTACCCACAAATCGTGCCTGTGGATATCCATAGACTTATCCACAGCCAAAATGCTCAAAAAGTGGGCGTGAATATCATTATTTCAGATGCTTCTTCTGGGTGATCTGGTAATCTTGTCGATCTTGATGAGGAGTTAATGATGAACTTGAACGAACTTTTTCAGCATCCAATTGTTCAGGGACCGATGGCTGGAGGCGCCAGCACGCCAGCCCTGGTTGCCGCCGTGTCGAACGCCGGTGGGCTCGGTTCCCTGGCCATATCCCTGCTCACGCCGGAGGCCATGCAAGCCCAAATCGCGCAGATACGGGCCTTGACCGACAAGCCTTTTGCGCTCAATTTATTCGTTCAAAAGACGCCTGCGCCGGATGCGGATGAACTGGCGCGGGCGACGCAATTGCTGCGCCCCGTCCTGGACGCGCTGGCCTGGCCGGACTTGCCGATTCCCGCTAAATGGAACGAGGATTTCGAAGCCCAATTCGACGTCTTGCTGGCCGCGCGACCCGCCGTGGCCAGTTTCACCTTCGATATCTTGACGCTTGAACATGTGCAACGCCTGCATGCGGCCGGCATTTTCGTCATCGGCACCATCACCACGGTGGCCGAGGCGCTGGCTTGGCAGGCGATCGGCGCCGACGCCGTGATCGCTTCCGGCATCGAGTCGGGCGGCCACCGCGGCACCTTCATTGGCGCTCAAACCGATGCCACCCTGACTTGCTTCGAATTGCTGCCGCTGGTGGTGGCGGCGCTCGATATTCCCGTCATCGCGGCCGGCGGCATCATGAACGGCGCCGCCATCGCCCGCGCGCTGGCGCTGGGCGCCTCGGCCGTGCAAATGGGAACGGCTTTCCTGGTGACGGACGAATCCGGTATCGTTCCCGCCTATAAAAACCGTCTGCTGACGGCCGGAAATCATCCGACCCGCCTGACGCGCGCCTTTTCCGGCCGCTATGCGCGCGGCCTGGAGAACCGTTTCATGCAAATGATGGCGGAAGTGGAAACCCAGGTGCCCGCTTATCCCGTGCAAAACGCGCTCACCGGCAGCATCCGCGCGGCCGCCACCAAGGCGGGCGACACGGAATTCATGTCGCTGTGGGCGGGCACCGGTGTTAATTCGGCGCGCGGCATGCCTGCCGCGCGATTGGTGGCGACACTGGTGGCGGAATTGAAGGCGGCGACTTAAGACTCGCCGCCGCCTGAGCGCACTATCTTGAAGGAGCATTCATTGGAATCGGCGGGACAATACGACTATATTATCGTTGGCGGCGGCACGGCCGGTTGCGTGCTGGCCAACCGTTTAACGCGCGACAAGGACGCCACGGTCTTGCTGATCGAGGCCGGCGGCAGGGACGATTATGTCTGGATCCATATTCCGGTCGGCTATCTGCATTGCATCGGCAATCCGCGCACCGACTGGCTGTTCAACACCGAGCCGGAGCCCGGTTTGGGCGGACGCAGCCTGATTTACCCGCGCGGCAAAGTGCTGGGCGGCTCTTCCTCGATCAATGGCATGATTTACATGCGCGGCCAGGCTGCCGATTACGCGCGCTGGGCCGAGGTGACGGGGGACCCGTCCTGGGGCTGGGATCAAGTGCTGCCGCTATTTAAAAAGAGCGAGGATTATCACGCCGGCGCCTCCGACAAGCACGGCGCCGGCGGCGAATGGCGGGTGGAAAAGCAGCGCCTGTCCTGGGATATCCTGGACGCCTTCCGCGACGCCGCCGAGCAGGTCGGGATACATAAAAGCGATGATTTCAACGGCGGCGACAATGCCGGCTGCGGCTATTTCGACGTGAATCAAAAACGCGGCATCCGCTGGAATACCTCGAAGGCGTTTTTGAAGCCGGCGGCGCAGCGCCCCAACTTGACCATCATGACGGGCTGCCACGTGGAGCGCCTGCAAATCGAGCGCAAGGAAGGGGATGCGGGGGGCGCCATTTGCCGCGGCGTCGTCTTCAGCGGCGGCGGCACGGTATGGAGCGCCGAGGCCAGGCGCGAAGTCTTGCTGACGGCCGGCGCCGTCGGCTCGCCGCAGATTTTGCAGTTGTCCGGCATCGGCCCGGACGCGCTCTTGCGCCAGCACGGTATCGCCACCGTGGTGGACGCGGCCGGCGTCGGCGAAAACCTGCAAGACCATCTGCAATTGCGCATGGTATTCAAGGTGAAGGGCGCCAAGACCCTGAATACGATGGCCGCCAGCTGGCACGGCAAAATGAAAATCGGCCTCGAATATGCCTTGTTCCAGAGCGGCCCGATGTCGATGGCGCCCTCGCAATTGGGCGCCTTCGCCAAATCCGACGCCAGCCTGGCCACGCCCGACCTGCAATATCACGTGCAGCCCCTGTCGCTGGAAAAATTCGGCCAGCCCTTGCACGGCTTTCCCGCCTTTACCGCCAGCGTCTGCAATCTGCGCCCGCAGGCGCGCGGGCATATCCGCATCGCCAGCGCCGATTCGTATGCGGCGCCGAAAATCACGCCGAATTATCTGAGCACGGCGGCCGACCGCAAAACGGCGGCGGCGGCCCTTCTGCAAACGCGCGCCATCGTGGCGGCGCCCGCGCTGGCCCGTTTCGCGCCCGAGGAATTCAAGCCGGGCGCGGAATTGCGCAGCGCCGAGGATCTGGAGCGCGCCGCCGGCGCCATCGGCACCACCATCTTCCACCCGGTCGGCACTTGCAAGATGGGGCGGGCCGGCGATCCGCTGGCCGTGGTCGACAGCGCGTTGCGCGTGATCGGCGTGGCCGGCTTGCGCGTGGTGGACGCATCCATCATGCCGTTTATTACTTCCGGCAACACCAATTCGCCGACCTTGATGATCGCGGAAAAGGCCGCCCAAATGATCCATGCCAGCTGGAAATAGGATTTGACCATGTCGGCATTTCGACAAAGTTTGACGCTAGTCTGATAGTTGGCAATGAATCGCTCATGGTAGTTATACTGTATTGTGGTCAAAATTGAATCTGTGTATTATCTAAAAAAATTAAGCGATTCAAAAAAGAACAATTAGGAGACACGATGTCAAACGTTATCTTGGAAACAAGAAATTTGACCAAGGATTTCAAGGGTTTCACTGCCGTAAACGATGTGAACTTGAGGGTCGAGCGTGGCCACATCCACGCCTTGATCGGCCCCAACGGCGCCGGCAAGACCACCTGTTTCAATTTGCTGACCAAATTCCTGATTCCCACCTCGGGCCAGATCCTGTTCAACGGCAGGGACATCACGGCGGCGCGGCCGGCGCAAATCGCGCGCATGGGCGTGATCCGCTCGTTCCAGATTTCAGCCGTGTTTCCGCACCTGACGGTGCTGCAAAACGTGCGCATCGGCCTGCAGCGCCAGCTCGGCACGTCTTACCATTTCTGGCGCAGCGAACGCACCTTGTCCCAGCTCAACGAGCGGGCCATGGCCCTGCTGGCCGAAGTCGACTTGAGCGAATTCGCCGACACCATCACGGCCGACATGCCTTACGGACGCAAGCGCGCGCTGGAAATCGCCACCACCCTGGCGATGGAGCCGGAAATGATGCTGCTCGACGAGCCGACTCAGGGCATGGGCCACGAAGACGTGCACCGGGTCACGGAATTGATCAAGAAAGTGTCGTCCGGCCGCACCATTTTGATGGTCGAACACAATATGAGCGTGGTGTCCGGCATCTGCGACAAGATTTCAGTGCTGCAGCGGGGCGCCATGCTGGCCGAGGGCAGTTACGCGGAAGTGTCGAAAAATCCGCAAGTGATGGAAGCCTATATGGGCACCACGAGCGCCGAGCTGGAAGGGGCGCACTGATGACGACGGCACTCGAAATTTCCAATCTGCACACCTGGTACGGCGAATCCCACATCTTGCACGACGTCAATTTGACGGTGGGGCAGGGCGAAGTCGTCACTTTGCTGGGCCGCAATGGCGCCGGCCGCACAACCACCTTGCGCGCGATCATGGGCTTGACGGGGGCGCGCACCGGCTCGATCAAGGTGAATGGCGTGCAAGCCATCGGTTTGCCGACGCACAAAATAGCCCACATCGGCATCGGTTACTGTCCCGAAGAGCGCGGCATTTTTTCTTCCCTGTCGACCGAGGAAAACCTGTTGCTGCCGCCGGCGCTGGCCACCGGCCAGGAAGGCATGTCGATCGCGGAAATCTACGCCATGTTCCCCAACCTGGAAGAGCGCAGGCACAGCCAGGGAACCCGTTTGTCGGGAGGCGAACAGCAAATGCTGGCGGTGGCGCGCATCTTGCGCACGGGCGCGCGCCTGCTGCTGCTCGATGAAATCTCGGAAGGGTTGGCGCCCGTCATCGTGCAAGGCCTGGCGCGCATGATCACGACGCTCAAGGCCAAGGGTTATACCATCGTCATGGTGGAACAGAATTTCCGGTTCGCGGCGCCGCTGGCGGACCGGTTTTACGTGATGGAGCATGGTCAGATCGTCGAGACTTTTGCCGCATCCGAACTGGAAGCGAAGATGCCGATTTTGAATGAGCTTCTGGGCGTGTAGCCTGCTTGTAATCTTCATTAATTAATACTTACTAACAACAAATCCTTCAACGGAGACAAAATGAAACTTAAAGCAATCGCCATCGCCGCCAGCGCCCTTTGCGCGCTGGCTCTGTCCGCCGCCGCCCAAGCCCAGGTGTCGGGCGATACCATCAAGATCGGCTTCATCACCGACATGTCGGGCGTGTATTCCGACATCGACGGCCAGGGCGGCGCCGAAGCGATCAAGATGGCGATCGCCGACGCCGGCGTGGTCATCCCCGGCAAAAAGGTCGAATTCATTTCGATCGATCACCAGAACAAGGCCGATATCGCCGCCTCCAAGGCGCGCGAATGGTTCGACCAGCAGGGCGTCGACGTGCTGATCGGCGGCACCAATTCCGGCGTCAATCTGGCCATGGCGAAAGTGGCGGCGGAAAAGAAAAAAGTCTTCATCTCGATAGGCGCCGGTTCTTCCCGCCTGACCAACGAAGAATGCAGCCCTTATACCGTGCATTACGCCTACGACACCGTGGCGCTGGCGCGCGGCACGGGCGGCACCATCGTCAAGCAGGGCGGCAAGAGCTGGTATTTCCTGACCGCCGATTACGCCTTCGGCGC
>DMYQ01000270.1:7188-7358 GCA_003482555.1 Janthinobacterium sp.
CTGGGCAGCGTCAAGCATCCGCTGTCGGCCTCCGATTTTTCGTCTTTCCTGCTGCAGGCGCAAGCGTCGAAAGCGCAGATCCTGGGCCTGGCCAACGCGGGCGGCGACGCCATCAACAGCATCAAGGCGGCCAATGAATTCGGCATCACCAAGAACATGAAGCTGGCCGG
>DMYQ01000158.1:0-2822 GCA_003482555.1 Janthinobacterium sp.
TATTGGCAGGCGCCCAGCTTGATCGCTTCGACCGCCGTGTTGATGCTGGCGAAGCCCGTCAAGACCACGATCAACATGTCGGGATCGTGCTTGTGCAGCATTTGCACGCAGGCCAGGCCCGAGGAATTGCCCTTGAGCTTCAAGTCGACCACGGCGTAGCCGGGCGTTTGCCGCGCCACCACGCCCGCCGCCTCGTCGAGGTTGCCGGCCAGCAGAACCAGGTAGCCGCGCCGCTCGAAGGAGCGCACCAGGGTGCGCGCGAACGCTTCGTCGTCCTCGATGATGAGCAAAATCCGTTCAACTGGCATGCGCGGCCTCCGGTGGCAAGGCGATGGCGGCCAGCGGCAAGGTGATCTGGACGGCGGCGCCGCCTTCGGCGCGGTTGCGCGCCGTCACGCCGCCGCCCAGGGTGCGCGCGACATTCACCACCAGGAACAGGCCGAGGCCGCCGCCCGGCCGCCCTTTGCTCGACTGATACGGCTTGCCGATGTGGGCCAGCATGGCCGGCGCGAAGCCGGCGCCGTCGTCCGAGATCAGCAGGGTCAAGGTGTCGTTCGCGCGCGTCGCTTCAAGGCGCAACCAGTGCGGCGACGCTTCCAGCGCATTGTCGAGCACATTGCAAATCATTTGCTTGAGCGCCGAATCGAATACCACGGGCAAGTCCTGGGCGATGCGGTTATCGTACAAAAACGTTTGAATGGGGCGGCTGAAACGCCATTTGTCGACCAGTTCGTCGAGGAAGGTGAACAAGGTGGTGCGCGTCGCCGATTCGCCGCGCGTCTCGCCGGCCGACAGCAAGATGCCGCTGACGATGGATTTGCAGCGCAGTAACTGGGTCTGCATTTCCTCGATTTCCTCCAGCAAGATGCCGCTGTCGCGAAATTCCGGCATGCGCCGCCAGTCGCCCAGGATCACGGCCAGGGTGGCCAGCGGGGTGCCCAATTCGTGGGCGGCGCCCGAGGCGAGCAGGCCCATGCGCACGATATGCTCTTCCTCGGCGGCCCGCTGGCGCAGGTCGGCCAGTTGCGCGGCACCGGCGCGCAAGTTGCGGCTGATGCGCGTGATGAAAGTCACCAGCAAGGCGGCGTTGAGGGCGAAGCAAATCAACATGCCTTGCACGTAGAGGCTGGAAAAGCCCCGCGCATGGTCGAGCGGCAAGGCCAGGGGCCGGGAAAACAGCGCCAGGCCCGCCAGGCACAGGCTGGTCAGGGCGACGATGGTCCAGGTCGACCACGCTTCCAGCAAGACCGCGCTCAAGATCACTTGCAGCAGGTATAGCAGCACGAAGGGATTGGTGGTGCCGCCGCTCAGGTATAACTGCGCCGTCAGGCTGCCGACGTCGACCAGCAAGGCGAAGAACAGCTCGCTGTTCGCGACGGCCCGATTTTCATGCCAGCGCAACTGGCTGGCGATGTTGAAGGCGATCAGGCAAGCCAGCACTTCCAGCATCGGCACCACCGGCAGGGCGATGCCAAAACCCAGCGTCACCGAGACGATGGTCGTGATCTGGCCCGCCACGGCGATCCAGCGCAGCTGGATCAGTTGCAGCATATTCTTGTGGCCGGCGGCGTGCTCGACCTTGGCGGCGGCCGCCGAGTCTTCGGCCAGGCTCTGTGCCGGCGCTTTTCCTGTCATCTACCCTTCCCCGGTCTGTGCATTGATGCGGCGGCGTTCGTCGCGCGCGGCCCACAGGCAAGCTCCGGCCAGCAGCGCGGCCAGAGCATACCAGGTGAGAGCATAAACCAAATGGCTGTTGGGGAAGGAAATGACAGTCAAGCCGCCGCTCGGGCTTGCCTCGGCATGACCGGTCTTGGCGGCGTTGGCGGCCGGCGGCGCTTCCTGGCCGGCTTGCGCATCGATGAAATAGGGAGCCACGGCGGCGCCGGGCAAGCCGCGCGCGGCGGCGATGGCCGCCACGTCGCGCGAATACCAGCGTTGCCCCGACGGGTCGTTGCGGCGCAAGAAACCGCCGCCCGGTTCGCTGATGCGCAGCAAACCTTCGACCTTGCGGGCGCCGTCCCGGGCGCCCGCCTGGCAGACGGGCGCCGATTTGGAGACCTCTGTGGATGCCGAAGCGGAAGCGGCGGGAGCCGGCGCGTCGGCGGCGACGAAGCCGCGATTCACCAGCACGATGGCGCCGTCCGCGCCGCACAAGGGCGTCAGCAGCCAGAAGCCGGCGCCCAGTTCGGTTGCCGCCTGCACCCGTGTCGTCAACCCGTACAGATAGACGCCTTCGACGGCGACATGGCGGTATTCGTCGGCCTGGGCGTTGACGCCGGCCCAGCGCGCGCGCGCGGGCGCGGCGACGGCGGGCGCATGCACGCGCTCGTCCACGCGCGCGATCAGCGCCCGCTTCCACGCCAGGCGCCGGACTTGCCAGTTGCCCAGCGCGATAAAACCGACGACGGCCAGCAGCGCGCAGGCGGCCAGCGCCCAGCGCAGGGCCGCCGGACGCGCGACGCCAGGCGCCGCGCCACCCGGGCCGGGTGTCATGGCATATTGCGCATGTCTTGCATGCCCGGCATCATGTTGTGGTTCAAATGGAACATGACCCAGATCGAGCCGGCCAGCATGATCACCACCAGCATGACGGTAAACAGCAGGGCCAGCATCGACCAGCCACCCTCGGCCTTGGCGTTCATGTGCAGGAAGTAAATCATGTGCACCACGATTTGCACGGCGGCGAAAGCGAGGATCACCAGCGCCGTGGTGCTGGACTTGTCGAATACCTTGCCTATCACCAGCCAGAAGGGTATGGCGGTGAGCAAGACGGCCAGCAGGAAACCGGTGGCGTAACTTTTCAAGGTGCCGTGGTCGGCGTG
>DMYQ01000158.1:3028-3379 GCA_003482555.1 Janthinobacterium sp.
TGATTGTGATGTTCGCTCATGGCAGCACTCCCATCAGATAGACAAAGGTAAAGACGCCGATCCAGATCACGTCCAGGAAATGCCAGAACATCGACAGGCACATCAGGCGGCGCATGTTTTCGCCGTTCAAGCCGTGTCGGCCCAGCTGGAACATCAAGGTCAGCAACCAGACGATGCCGAAAGTGACGTGCAAGCCGTGGGTGCCGACCAGGGCGAAGAAGGAAGTCAGGAAACCGCTGCGCTGCGGGCCGGCGCCTTCGTGGATCAAGTGATTGAATTCATACAGCTCGACGCACAGGAAGGCCAGGCCCAGCAAACCGGTCACGGCCAGCCAGAACAGGGTCGCGCGCA
>DMYQ01000158.1:3535-4225 GCA_003482555.1 Janthinobacterium sp.
CAGGCGAAAATCAGGCTGTCGCTCATCAGGTAGATCCAGAAACCCAGCAAGGTGCCGTTTTCCGGATGGTGCTCGCGGACGAAGTAGCGCGACTCTGGCTGGGCGTGCACTGCGCCGGTGGAATTTACGAGGTTCTCAGACATGGCTTTCCAACAGGCGGGTGCGGGCATTTTCCGTGCGGACGACCGTGTCCGCGGGAATATGGTAATCGCGTTTGTAATTAAAGGTGTGGATGATGATGGCGGCCATCATCGCGACAAAGGCGAGCCCCGCCACCAGCCACATTTGCCAGATCAGCGCGAAGCCGCAGATGGCGCTGATGGCGGCGATGGCGAAGCCGGCCCAGGTGTTCTTCGGCATGTGGATGGCGACGAAGTCTTGCACCGGACGGATATAGCCGTTCTTTTTCATGTCGGCCCAGGTGTCGTTGTCGTGCACGCGCGGGGTGAAGGCGAAGTTGTAGTCCGGCGGCGGCGACGAAGTCGACCATTCCAGGGTGCGGCCATCCCAAGGATCGCCCGTGAAGTCGCGCAATTGCTCGCGGCGCAGATAACTGACGACGAATTGCACGACCATGGCGGCGATGCCGAAGGCGATCAGGACGGCGCCCACGGCGGCGATCTGGAACCAGATTTGCAGCGACGGGTCTTCGAAGTGGCTCATGCGGCGCGTCACGCCCATCATGCCCAG
>DMYQ01000158.1:4265-13533 GCA_003482555.1 Janthinobacterium sp.
TGTCGAGCTTGTAGCCGAAGGCTTTCGGGAACCAGTAGTTGATGCCGGCGAACAGGCCGAACAGCACGCCGCCGATGATGACGTTGTGGAAATGGGCGATCAGGAACAGGCTGTTGTGCAGCACGAAGTCGGCCGGCGGCACCGCCAGCAGCACGCCGGTCATGCCGCCGATGACGAAGGTGACCATGAAGCCGACCGCCCACATCATCGGCAACTCGAAGCGGATGCGGCCCCGGTACATGGTAAACAACCAGTTGAAGATCTTGGCGCCGGTGGGGATCGAGATGATCATCGTCGTGATGCCGAAGAAGGAATTGACGCTGGCGCCGGAACCCATGGTGAAGAAGTGATGCAACCACACCAGGTAAGACAGGATGGTGATGACCACCGTCGCGTACACCATCGAGGTATAGCCGAACAGGCGCTTGCTGGAAAAAGTCGACACCACTTCGGAAAAGATGCCGAACACGGGCAGCACCAGGATGTAGACCTCGGGGTGGCCCCAGATCCAGATCAGGTTGACGTACATCATGGCGTTGCCGCCCAGGTCATTGGTGAAGAAATTGGCGCCGAAGACGCGGTCCATCGACAGCATGGCCAGCACGGCCGTCAGGACCGGGAAGGCGGCCACGATCAGCACATTGGTGCACAGGGAAGTCCAGACGAAAACCGGCATCTTCATCAATTCCATGCCGGGGGCGCGCATCTTGACGATGGTGGCGATCAGGTTGATACCCGAGAGCAGGGTTCCGACGCCGGCGATCTGCAGCGACCATATGTAATAGTCGACACCCACGTCCGGGCTGGCCAGGATGCCCGACAGGGGCGGATAGGCCAGCCAGCCGGTGCGGGCGAATTCGCCGACGAACAGGGAAGCCATGGTCAGCATGGCGCCAAAGGCCGTCATCCAAAAGCTGAAATTATTCAGGAAGGGAAAGGCGACGTCGCGCGCGCCGATCTGCAGCGGCACCACGTAATTCATCAGCCCCGTCACCAGGGGCATGGCGACGAAGAAAATCATGATCACGCCGTGGGCCGTGAAGATCTGGTCGTAATGGTGGGGCGGCAGGAAGCCGGCCGAGCCGCCGAAGGCGAACGCCTGCTGGGCGCGCATCATCAGGGCGTCGGCGAAGCCGCGCAGCAGCATGACCAGGCCCAGCACCATGTACATGATGCCGATGCGCTTGTGGTCGATGCTGGTGACCCAGTCGCGCCAAAAGCTGCCCCAGACGCGGAAATACGTCATCGCGCCGGCCACGGCCAGGCCGCCCAGCACGACCATGGCGAAGGTCGCCATCAGGATGGGTTCATGGAAGGGAACCGCGTCCCAGCTCAGGCGGCCGAAGATCAGCCTGGTCAAATCAATGTGGTCTAGCATCGTCACTCTTCTTTGCAATGGTGGGCTTGGCGCAGATTTCGGCGCCGCTTTGGCTGGCGCGCTTGGCGTCGGCACTCATCATCTGGTTGATGCAGACGCTGCCTTCGGCAACGCAACGGTTCAAGATGGCGTCGAACAGGGCCGGTTCGACGGCGCCGAAACGGGCCACAGGGGCGCGCTGGCTGGGTTTTTCCAGGACGGTATAACTGGCCCGGTCGAGCCGGCTTCCGCCGGCCCGGGTCGACTTGACCCAGGCGTCGAAGTCGGCCTGGCTCACGCCGTGGTATTTGAAGCGCATGTCGGAAAAGCCGGCGCCGCTGTAATTGGCGGAAAAGCCATCGTAGACGCCAGTCTTGTTGATGACGGCGTTGAGCGTCGTTTCCATGCCGGGCATGGCGTAGATCTGTCCGGCCAGGGCCGGGATGTAAAAGGAATTCATCACGGTCGAGGCGGTGATCTTGAAGCGCACCGGCACGTCCACCGGCGTCACCAGTTCATTCACGGTGGCGATGCCCAGTTCCGGGTAAATGAACAACCACTTCCAGTCCAGCGCCACGACTTCGACCAGCAAGGGCCTGGTGGCGGCGGGAATCGGGCGGTTCGCGTCCAGGCGCTGCAGCGGCCGGTAAGGGTCGAGCAAGTGGGTGCTGATCCAGGTCAGCAGGCCCAGCGCGATGATGATCAACAGCGGCGCGCCCCAGATCACCAGTTCCAGCTGGGTCGAATGATCCCAGTCCGGCGCATAGGTGGCGGCCGTATTGTTTTTGCGGTAACGCCAGGCGAACAGGAACACCAGGGCGATGACCGGCACGATGATGAGCAGCATCAAGAGGGTGGACACGACGATCAGGTGGCCCTGGCGGGCGGCGATGTCACCGGATGGATTCATCACCACAGTGTTGCAGCCGGCCGCGCACATCAGAGGCAACAGAACGAGTCCGCGACGGATTTTCAATGGAATCATGCGTTTTTGTGCGTCACAGTGGATTAAGAACATGCTACTGTAACGGCAACGGCGGACGCTGGCGATTGGACACTTTGTCCACCCCCTGCGGATTCCAAGGCGCCGGAGCATACTAAAACATGCAATATGACGAGAGGAGACGCTCATGACGACCACTATTACAAACAGCGCCACCGGCCCCAGCGGCGTGGACCAGCGCCTCACCAGCAGCGGGGCGCGCAACATCAACACCCGCCACGACCAGATCGCGCCGGGCGAGATCGCCATCGGCGTGGTGATCGGGCGCGCCTCCGAATATTTCGACTTCTTTGTCTACGCCATCGCCTCGGTGCTGGTGTTCCCATCCGTCTTCTTCCCGCACGAGAGCGCCCTCGACGGCACCCTGTACGCCTTCGCCATCTTCGCGCTGGCCTTTATCGCGCGGCCCTTCGGCACCGTGGCCTTCATGGAAATCCAGCGCCGCTTCAGCCGCGAGGTCAAACTGACGGCGGCCTTGCTGCTGCTGGGCGTGTCCACCGTCGGCATGGCCTTCTTGCCCGCCTACTCGGATCTGGGCGCCGCTTCCATCGTGCTGCTGGCTCTGCTGCGCATCGGCCAGGGCGTGGCCCTGGGCGGCTCCTGGGACGGCCTGCCCTCGCTGCTGGCCTTGAACGCGCCGAAAAACCGGCGCGGCTGGTATGCGATGCTGGGGCAACTGGGCGCGCCGGTCGGCTTCGTGGTCGCCGCCGGCCTGTTTTCCTATATGCTGGCGACGCTGTCGTCGGCCGACTTCCTCGACTGGGGCTGGCGCTATCCCTTCTATGTCGCCTTCGCCATCAACGTCGTCGCCCTGTTTGCCCGCCTGCGCCTGGTCTCCACGCCCGAATATTCGCGCCTGCTCGACGAGCGCGAGCTCGAACCCACCAATGTCGTCGAATTGGCCCAGTCACAAGGCAGTAACATCTTGATCGGCGCCCTGGCGGCGCTGGCCAGTTACGCCCTGTTTCACCTCGTCACAGTGTTTCCGCTATCCTGGATCAAGCTGTATTCGAACCGCTCGATCAGCGACTTCCTGGTGCTGCAAATGGTGGGCGCCGGCTTGGCCGCCGTCGGCATCGTCGTTTCCGGCCTGATCGCCGACCGCCATGGCCGGCGCCGCACCCTGGGCGCCCTCGCCGCCCTGATCGCCGTCTTCAGCGGCTTCGTGCCGACGCTGATGGATGGCGGCGACCTGGGCCAGAACATCTTCATCCTGGTGGGCTTCCTGCTGCTGGGGCTGTCGTATGGCCAGGCGGCCGGTGCCGTCACCGCGAATTTCCACGCCAAGTTCCGCTACACGGGCGCCGCCCTGACGTCGGACCTGGCCTGGCTGGTCGGCGCCGGTTTCGCGCCGCTGGTGGCGCTGGGCCTGTCGGCCCATTTCGGGCTCGGCTACGTCAGCCTGTATTTGCTGTCGGGCGCGGTCGGCTCGCTGGCCGCGCTGAGCCTGAATCGGGCCCTGGAAATCCACTGATGCCGGCGGCGCGCCTGGCGCGCGCCCCCTTATCCGGGCGCCGCCAGCGCCCGCTTTCTCTCTTCCGTATAGTCCCACCACGGGCGCGCCTGGCCGCCATTGGCGAAGTCCACCACGGACATGAACACGTCGATGACGCAGGGATCATGCCGGGCCTTTGTCTTCTCGCACAACATCCGATACATGTGAAAAGGGTTCAGGCCGATCAGTTGCTGGGGCGATTCGATGCCCAGCACGCGCAAATCGGCGGCCCCCGCCTTGCCGATATTCGGCAGGTCGGTCAGCAGTTTCACCCGGCTTCGTTCAACTTTGTCTGGATGCATGACAGATGTCCAATCGATAAAAACACAGGGAAGAAGAGTCCGAGGTACACAGAGAACCTGCTTGACAGCTATGCCGCAATGCGTTCAATTTTTGGCCGCTTTACCTTGCCAGCCTCGTGCAAGTCAAACTGCAACTGCATTCCAGCCCACAACTCAGGACCGGTGCCGAAAGCCGCGCCAAGGCGATAGGCCATGTCGGGCGAGATTCCAGCGGCACAAGTCACGACACGCTGCAATGTGACCCGCGCAACGCCGAGTTGTTTAGCCACATGCGTCACCGTCATATTGCCCAGGTATTCCCTCAGTACCTCGCCGGGGTGCGGCGGCTTGTGCATACGAGTCATCTTGAACCTCCGTAAAATGTTAGTGGTAGTCACGGTAGTCGACAAGAACCGCATCCGTACCTTCGAAACAGAACACCATTCGCCAATTGCCATTGACCGTAATGGCCCAGTGGCCCTTCAAATCGTCCTTCAACGGGTGTAGCCCCCACGACGGGGCCGAAAGGTCTTCCGGACTTGCAGCTTGATCCAAGGCAGCAAGTTGAAGTCGTAACTTAGTGGCATGTGCCGCCTGGATATCTGCCTTGCTACCCGTTTCAAAGAAACGTTGCAGTCCCTTGTGTCGAAAGCTTTTTATCATGGTTGATACAGTATCGTGTAGCGATACAATATACAAGATGGCTTGTAACTGTGCAGGCCCGCGAACGCACCGTAAAAAACTGGTGCTTTAGCTTAAAATTCAAGCAGATACTCATTGGTTTGCTTTTTCCAGGTGAAATATTTCGTACTACTTGTTGACCATATTCCATATTGGGGATAAATTCCCATATATGGAATATATACATGATGACAGCACCGACCTGCGCCTTGCCCAGCGCCTGAAGACGCTACGCACCGAACGGGCCTGGTCGCTCGACGAGCTGGCCAAGCGCAGCAAGGTCAGCCGCGCCACCCTGTCGCGCCTGGAAAACGCCGAAGTCAGCCCGACCGCCAGCCTGCTGGGCAAATTGTGCGCGGTCTACGGCATGACGATGTCGCGTCTGATGCGCATGGTCGAAGAAGACTTCATTCCCCTGCTGCGGCGCGAGGAACAGCCCGTGTGGCGCGATCCCGGCGCCGGCTTCCTGCGCCGCTCCGTGTCGCCGCCGGCCCAGACGCTGGCTGGCGAAGCGCTGGAATGCGAACTCGACCCGGGCACCCGCATCAGCTACGACGCCACGCCCAGGCCGGGGCTGGAACACCACCTGCTGCTGATCGAGGGCCAACTGGCCGTCACCGTCGACGGCAACACCCATGAATTGCGGCCCGGCGACTGCCTGCGCTACCAGTTGTTCGGCCCCAGCGCCTTCGCCACGCCGGCCCACTGCGCGGCCCGCTATTTCCTGTTTATCCTGTGAGGCATCCATGAACGACGACAAGCACACGCGCATTTCACTTTTTTCGGCGCAGGAATTGGCCGCCCACCTGCCGCAATTGGGCGCGCTCTTGCACGCCTGCGTGCAGGACGGCGCCAGCGTCAACTTCGTGCTGCCCTTCACGCAAGCCGAAGGCGAAACGTTTTGGCGCGACAAAGTGCTGCCAGGCGTGCGCGGCGGCGCCTTGAGCTTGCTGGTGGCGCGGCGCGACGGCGTCATCGCCGGCACCGTGCAACTCGACTGCGACACGCCGCCGAACCAGCCGCACCGGGCCGAGGTGCGCAAGTTGCTGGTGCATCCCGCCTGGCGCCGGCGCGGCATCGCGCAGGCATTGATGGACGAACTGGAAAGCCTGGCCAGCCGGCGCGGGCGCAGCCTGCTCACCCTCGACACCCGCAGCGGCGACCGGGCCGAACCCCTGTATGGGGCGCGCGGCTACCGCACGGCGGGCGTGATCCCGGGCTTTTGCCGCGACCCGCTCAACGGCCGCCTCGACTCGACCACCCTGATGTACAAGGCGCTGTGACGGCGCCGTTTTCCTGCGGCGCTCACCCACGGGCAAATCAAATGCCCGGCGCCTCCCGTGCCGGCTTGCGCTCGCCAAGGTCGGGGACTTCGGCCAGGGCGTTGTAGATGTGCAAGCCCAAGGTTCGGGCAATCTCGACCATCGAATCGGCCCCCTGGGAAGCACCGCCTATGCGTAGCACGGCGTCGCAGCGGGCCAGCAGGCGCCGCGCGTGGCTGTGAAACATCGCCTCGAACACCGCGTCGCCGATGCGGGTCGAGCCAGCCTGGCGTATCAAAGGCAGGGCGTGCCATTCACCGAGCACCGGCAGGTGACCGGCCTCATACAAGGGCAAGGCGCAAGCTTCCATCGCTTCCAGATTGCGCCGGATCAAATCCGGGTCGTCGCCGGTACCGGAACGGTAAGGGCCGGCGATCAAAATCATTTGGCTGACCGGCTTGAGCAAATGCAGCTGCATATATTGCAGCAACATGATGGTCTTGCCGTCGGCGATGGATCCGTTGGCGATCATGGCGATGGCTTCCTCCGCGGAAAGCTCAAGCACCTCGATATCCTCGCCCTCGGCCGCCACGCCGCCGCCGTCGCCGATGCGATCCCGCGCCTCGTATTCACCGACGAAAAAGTGCAGCCTTTCGGTGACCGAACCGGGACTCATGAACACGTCCATGAGTTTTTCGACCGTGGAAATACGGTAGCCCGTTTCTTCCTCGATTTCAGCCCGGATGCGTTCTTCCGGACTGGCATTGTCCAGCAAGCCGGCGGCGGTTTCGATCAGAAAGCCGCTGTGGCCGTTGACATAGGCGGGAAAGCGGAATTGGCGCGTCAACAACACCGTGCGCCGGGCGCGGTTGTAGAGCAAGATGGTGGCACCGTTGCCACGGTCGTAAGTCTCGCGGGTCTGACGTTGCCAACGCCCGTCGCGACGCAAATAGTCGAAGGTGGTCTTGCGTAAAGTATACCAATCGTCCGACAAGACCTCGACTTGCTGGATGCGCACACGTTCATGTTCCATCGCCACTGCTCCCGGTATTTGATCAATTGAAGTATCTCATGCATAATCGTGCAATATCAAGAAATTTCGTGCACACGTAAATCCTATGCTGACCAGTCAACGTAAAAAATACTTGCTCGACATGCTGAGCCGCGATGGGCAACTGGTCGCGAAAACCCTGAGCGAGGCGCTGGGCGTGTCCGAAGACACCATCCGCCGCGACCTGCGCGAACTGGCGCGGGAAGGCTTGCTGCAGCGCGTGCACGGCGGCGCCCTTCCCGTCTCTCCCGCCCTGGGCGACTTTTCCGTTCGCCAGGGGATCGCGCCCGAGGAAAAGACGGCGATCGGACGCATGGCGGCGCAACTGATCGAGGCCGGACAGGTGGTGTTCATCGATGGCGGCACCACCTCGACCCAACTGGTGCGGCACTTGCCGCCGGAATTGAAGGCGACCGTCGTCACGCACAGTCCCTCCATCGCGGTCGAACTGGTGGCGTTTCCGAATATCGAAGTGATCATGCTGGGCGGTCGCCTATTCCGGCATTCGATCGTCGGCGTGGGAGCGGCGACGCTTGCGGCCATCGCCCAGATTCGCGCGGATGTGTATTTCATGGGAGTCTGCAGCCTGCATCCGCAAGCGGGGCTGACGACGGGCGACTTTGAAGAAGCCTGCATCAAGCGGGCGCTGAGCGCGGCCGCCGCGAAAACCATCGTCCTCGCTTCCTCGGAAAAGCTGGCGACGGCCGCCCCTTACCAGGTCGTGCCACTCGCGGCGATCAGCGCGATAGTCGCCCCGCGCGGGGCCGACGCAAGCTTGCTGGCACCCTTTGGCCAGCTCGGCATCGAAATACATCTGGCATAGCCCATCCCGTAATTCGGTGAAAGTGGCAACCCAGCAGTCGGCCTGCGCGCGGCGATCACATGCGCCTGAGCGCATCCTGCGGCGGACGTTTATGATGGTGCTTTTCGCCTCAATGAAAGCCGCGCATGCCCGCCAACCCCCGTCCCGTTCCCACGCCCCCCTCCGCCCCCGCGGGCGCGCGCATGCCGCGCCCGCTGCCGCGCATCGTCGCCGTGCTGGCCCTGTTGCACGCTTACATAGGCTGGCGATTGCTGCCGGCCCTGGCGCTCGGCGTGCCGGGCTGGAGCGTCGGCGTCATCCTGCTGACCCTGTCCACCCTGCTCATGCCGCTCAGCCTGTTCGCCGGCATGCTGACGCACCGGCGCACGCTGGCCGACCGCCTCAGCGGCATCGGCGCGCTGGCGATGGGACTGTTTTCATCGCTGCTGGTGCTGACCCTGCTGCGCGACCTGGCGCTGGCCGTGCTGCCCGGTTGGTTCGGCGTCGCCGTCAGCGCGGCGGCGGTGCCGCTGCTGGCTCTGCTGGTCACCCTGATCGGCCTGGTCAACGCGCGCCGCATCGCCCGCGTGCTCGACATCGACGTCGCCATCGACGGCTTGGCGCCGGCGCTGGACGGCTTCACCATCGTCCAGCTCAGCGACATCCACGTCGGCGCCACCATCAAGAGCGCCTACGTGGCCGCCATCGTGGGCCGCGTCAACACGCTGGACGCCGACCTGGTCGCCATCACCGGCGATGTCGTCGACGGCGGCGTGCCGCAACTGCGCGCGCACACGGCGCCGCTGGCCGGACTGCGCTCGCGCCACGGCAGCTTCCTGGTGACCGGCAATCATGAATATTATTCGGGGGCCGACGCCTGGGTCGCGGAATTCACCCGCATCGGCTTGCGGGTGCTGATGAACGAGCACGTCGTCATCGAGCACGACGGCGCCGCCCTGGTGCTGGCCGGCGTGACCGATTTCAGCGCCGGGCATCACGACCCGGCCCATCGCAGCGATCCGCAACGCGCCCTGGTCGGCGCGCCGGCCGGCCTGACGCGCGTGCTGCTGGCCCACCAGCCCCGTTCGGCGGAAGCGGCCGAAGCGGCCGGCTTCGACTTGCAACTGTCCGGCCACACCCACGGCGGCCAGTTCTGGCCGTGGAATCTGTTCGTGCGCCTGCAACAGCCATACACGGCCGGCCTGCACCGTTTGCGTCGCCTGTGGGTCTACACCAGCCGCGGCACCGGCTACTGGGGGCCGCCGAAACGCTTCGGCGCGCCCGCCGAAATCACCCGCATCCGCCTGCGCCCAGCCTAGGAGTGTGCGCGGCAGAG
>DMYQ01000001.1:0-4424 GCA_003482555.1 Janthinobacterium sp.
CATGCGACCACTCAACTATCGCAACACCACCATCATGGTAACAGGCGCCTCATCTGGAATAGGCTTGGCATTTGCCAATGCGCTGGCCGCACGCGGCGCGAACTTGATTCTTGTCGCACGGACGGGGGACAAGCTAAACAGCCTGGCACAGGAGTTGGCGCATCGCCACGGCATCCGGGCTGACGCCCTGGCAGCCGATCTGAGCGAAACCGGCGCTGCCAGTGACGTGTATGCGCGGGCAAATGCGCTTGGCTTGACGCCGAACATCCTCATCAATAATGCCGGCTTTGCAACTCACGGTCATTTCGATAAATTGTCGCTGGAACGGCAACTCGACGAGATATCGCTCAATTGCAGGGCAGTCGTTGAACTCAGCCATGCGGCGTTGCCAGCCATGTTGAAACAGGGGGACGGCGCTATTATTAATGTGGCATCCACCGCCGCCCTCCAGCCCCTGCCTTACATGGCTATCTACGGTGCCACAAAGGCTTTCGTGCTCTCTTTTTCAGAGGCTTTGTGGGAAGAATATCGTGCTCATGGCGTGCGCGTGCTTGCTGTGTGCCCAGGCGCCACCGACACTGCTTTCTTTGATGTGGTTGGCGCCGCGGAGGCTGGGGTTGGCACTCGTATGGCGGCAGAAACCGTTGTAAACGTCAGCTTACGGGCACTTGACCGCGGCCAGAGTCATATCGTTCCCGGCGGCGCAAATCGCATGCTCGGGTGCTTGCCTCGGATGCTACCAAGGCAAACAATATTAAAAATCGTCGCGAACATGCTTAGGCCGCGTCATCGTGTCTTGGATTAATTTTTCGAATCCCCTTTGCCTTGCACGACATCCTGGCCGGCTTGCGCGCCGCCTACCCGAACCTGCCATGCGTCTACATCATCGAGAATGGCATCGCCTGCGATGACCGGGGGGCGATGGCAGTTGCGACGATACGCTGCGCGTTTCCGCCAGATCTGAGAAAATACACGTAATTTGCGATGAAGATACATCGAAAAAATTATCAAGCGATAAAGGAGAAATTCCCCCATCGACGGGCTCACTGAAGCGTTTATCGGCGAGTATTAGCATAGCGCGGGCTGAGGTGGGCGCTTGCCGTCGCCCGCGACACTCCCGGTTTCGGCGGCGCAAGGTATTATTGGCCGGACAGGATACGGGCCAAACTTTTAAAAATGTGAGAATGTATGGATTTTAATGACGATACCCACCTCGACGTCTGTTTCGATATCGAGGTACGCCTCAGGCTCGAATATCAACGCCACCCCGACTTGACCGACAAGCTGTGCGCGTTTGGTTTGGAAAATGCCGTGATCGCCGTCAAGCAACACTATGGCTTCGCCAAGAACGAGCGGGTTGCCGGGCATCCGCTCATCGCCGGTATTGTCGCCGCCTGCGTCGAGCTTGGCGATACCCGTATCGGCAAGATCAAGGAATTGACGCTGAAGGAATACGTGATCAGAATCGCCAAGATCAAGAGATCGGTCTTGCGTCACTCCGATCATGGCTTGCGCGCCTATTACGAATTCATTCAACAGTATGTTTGAATCCGTCGCAAGGCGAGCGCCCGTGCGACGCGGGAGCGGGCCAGAGCGGACGCGCCGCCCTTGAGTGCGCCGGCGGAAGAGGGTTGGGCCGAACCGGATCGGCTAGCCGAAATCGGCGCGTATCTAGCTCAACTGGATGCGCCGGCCTTGCGCACCCTTTTGCTTGACGCGGCGGGGCGGGATGACCGCTTGTGCCGCCTGGTTCTGTTGCGGGCGCGTTCCAACCGTCCCAGCGTTGATGACGAGGATAGGTACAGCTCCTTGCGCGACGCGATAGACGAGGCAAGCGACATCGAAGGCTTCGTGACGTGGCGCGAGGCGGGCAGCTTGGCCGATACGCTCGACGACATCGTCGCGGCGCTGGCGCTGATGCCGCGCGCGTGCGCCGCGCTCATCGACCTGGTCGAACATGCCATTGTGCGTATCGAAACCATGATGGAGCAGGTGGATGACTCGGGCGGACAAGTGGGATGCGTCGTCGAGCGTTTGGGCGCCTTGCACCTGGAGGCTTGTGGCCTGGCGCGGCACGATCCGGTACTGCTTGCCGCGCGCCTGTGGCGGATGGGAACGACGCTGCCGTTTGGCATCTGTTCCTTCGATTTCAAGAGCTACCGCGAGACGCTCGGTGCCGAGGGTTTGCGGCATTATCAGGAATTGGCCTGGGCGGCCTGGGGCGCGCTGAACGGGAATGGCGCGCCTGGCCCAAACGAGGCGCAACGCGCGGTCATCACCCGCATCATGGTCGGCCTGGCCGAGGACGGCGGCGATGTCGCGCAGTTGGTGGAAATCAAGGCGGCCGACCTTTCCTGCGCTTACCGCTACCTCGATATCGCCAAAATCTGGGCCGGGGCCGGGCAGCAGGACAAGGCGCTCGAATGGGCGGAACGGGGACTCAAGGCGTTTCCGCACCGGCCAGACAATCAGTTACGGGATTTTCTGGCCGCAGCCTATTTCGAACGGGGACGGGGCATTGACGCTTTACAACTGATCCGTATCCAGTTCGATGAGCGCCCCAGCCTCGAACACTATCAGAAGCTCAGCGATATGAGCGGCAAGCTTGGCCTGTGGTCCGAGCAACGCCAGCGCGTCCTGGACATGGTCGCGGCGGCCATGGACGGCGGCACGGGCTGGAAAGGCGCGGTATGGATATCGCCCCGTTCCCTGCGCGTGGCAATCGCGATGTGGGAACAGGATATGAACGGCGCCTTCGACTTCGCCCGCCACGGCCAGTGCGAGCGGGGATTGCTTGTTTCGCTGGCGGAAAAATTGGCGCCTGCGCAGCCCGGCAACGCGGTCGCCCTGTACCAACGCGTGCTGCCATCCGTGGTGGAGGAGACCAGCAACGCCGCCTACGGCCATGCCATCGCCTTGATACGCGCAATGGGCGTGTTGATGCGCGAGCAAAATCAATTGCCGCAATTTAGAGAGTATCTGGAACAGTTGCGCGCCCAGTTCAAACCCAAGCGCAACTTCATCAAATTGCTCGATGAGGTGGCGCGGGCGGCGGCGACTTGACGGTGCCCGCATACCGCCGCCGAATCGACCGAAGGCGCCGGAGATGATCGACCCGCCGGAGGTTTTGCAAACGCATGCCCGGGGCCGGAGTTGCGATCCTGATGGTTGGTGCCAGCCAGGCCGCTACCGATATGGCGGATGGGTAAATTGCCAAAGTAATTGAATTGCTTTGTCATGCCTCCCCCATGCGGTAAAGTAAGCGCTTTCCGATCCGTGGCCCGCTCCACAATAAAAAACAAACCATGGCAATCAAGAAATCCGAACTCTATTCATCCCTTTGGCAATCGTGCGACGAGTTGCGCGGTGGCATGGACGCCAGCCAGTACAAGGATTACGTTCTCGTCCTGCTGTTCGTGAAATATGTGTCTGACAAGTATGCTGGCGAGACTTACGCGCCGATTTCGATTCCGCGCGGCGCCAGCTTCGACGACATGGTCGCCCTCAAGGGCCGGCCCGACATCGGCGACCAGATCAACAAGAAAATCATCGGCCCGCTGGCGAAGGCCAACAAGCTGTCGGACATGCCGGACTTCAACGATCCGAGCAAACTGGGCAGCGGTCAAGAGATCGTCGACCGGCTCACCAACCTGATTTCCATCTTCGAGAACAAGGCGCTGGACTTCAGCAACAACCGCGCGGAGGGCGACGACATCCTCGGCGACGCCTACGAATACCTGATGCGCCACTTCGCCGCCGAAAGCGGCAAGAGCAAGGGCCAGTTCTACACGCCGGCCGAAGTCAGCCGCATCATGGCGCAGATCATCGGCATCCGCGGCCCGCAAACGAATAGCGGCACCACCGTCTACGACCCGACTTGCGGCTCCGGTTCGCTCTTGCTGAAAGTGGGCGACGAGGCGCATGCCAGAGTCACGCTGTACGGTCAGGAAAAGGACGCGGCCACCTCCGGCCTGGCGCGCATGAACATGATCTTGCACGACAACCCCACGGCGGAAATCAAACAGGGCAACACCATCGCCAATCCCCTGTTCACCGCCGAAGACGGCCCGCTCAAGACTTTCGACTTCGTCGTCGCCAATCCGCCGTTCAGCGACAAGCGCTGGAGCACCGGCATCGACCCGCTCAACGATCCGCACGAGCGCTTCCAACATTTCGGCACGCCGCCCGCCAAGCAGGGCGACTACGCCTACCTGCTGCACATCGTCCGCTCGCTCAAGAGCACCGGCAAGGGCGCCTGCATCTTGCCGCACGGCGTGCTGTTTCGCGGCAACGCCGAGGCCGACATCCGCCGCAACCTGATCCGCCAAGGCTATATCAAGGGCATCATCGGCTTGCCGGCCAACCTGTTCTACGGCACCGGCATTCCCGCCTGCATCATCCTGATCGACAAAGAAAACGCCCAC
>DMYQ01000001.1:4585-5629 GCA_003482555.1 Janthinobacterium sp.
CGATGTGGATGCCTTGCAAGCGTATTGGACAGTTTGCCCGCAAATGCGGCAAACCCTGTTCAGCGCCAACCGCCCCGGCTACCTCGATCTTGCCGTCGCCAAGCAGGCGATCAAACCGAGCATCTACGAGCATCCCGAGTTCGTCACCTTCATCGACAGCATGAATGCCCTGTTCGCCGACTGGGAACAGCGCAGCACCCAAACGCTGAAGGGCCTGCAAGCCGGTTGTCATCCGAAGACCATCATCAACGATCTCGCCGAAGACTTGCTCGCGCACTACGCGGAAAAGCCGCTGATCGACAAATACGCGGTCTATCAGCACCTCATGGACTACTGGGCCACGACGATGCAGGACGACTGCTACCTGATCGCCGCCGATGGCTGGAAGGCCGCGACTTACCGCATCATCGAAACCAACAAGAAAGGCAAGGAGGTCGACAAGGGATGGGCCTGCGACCTCGTGCCCAAGCAACTCATCGTCGATCGCTACTTCACCAAGGAGCAAGCGGCCATCCGCGAGCAGGAAGCGGCGCTGGAAAGCGTTGCCGCGCAAATGGCCGAAATGGAAGAGGAACATGGCGGCGAGGATGGCGCCTTCGCCGAACTCGACAAGGTGAACAAGGTCAACGTCAGCGCCCGCCTGAAAGAAATCAAGGATGACAGGGAAGCCAGGGACGAAGCCGCGATCCTTGGCGCCTGGCTGAAACTGTCCACGCAGGAAGCCGACCTCAAGAAAACCTTGAAAGACGCCGAGGCCGAACTCGACGCGCTGGCCTACGCCAAGTATCCGACGCTAGTCGAAGCCGACATCAAGACGCTGGCGGTCGAGGACAAATGGCTGGCGACGATCTCCGCCGCCGTGCATGGCGAAATGGATCGCATCAGCCAAACCCTCACCCAGCGCGTCAAGGAGTTGGTGGAACGCTACGAAAGCCCCTTGCCGGTACTGACCAGCAAGGTTGCCGACCTGAGCGCCAAGGCTGCCGCTCACCTCCTGAAAATGGGGGTTCCATCCATGAGCAAGGAAAAGAAATTTAGCATCGG
>DMYQ01000028.1:0-12967 GCA_003482555.1 Janthinobacterium sp.
GCCGTCTCTTCCAGGCTCGACGCTTGCGCCTCGGTGCGGCCCGACAGGTCCAGATTGCCGACCGCGATTTCGCTCGATGCGCCGGCGATCGCCACGGTGCTGTCGCGCACTTCGCGGATGGTCACGTTGAGGGACGAGACGAAGCGGTTGAAGGCGCCCGCCAGGGCGCCGATTTCATCTTCCGACTCGACCCGCATGCGCCGGCTCAAGTCGCCGTTGCCGCTGGCGATTTCTTCCAGCATGCGCGCCGCGCGCGAGACGGGGGCGGCGATGGCGCGGCTGATCAGGAAGATCACGAACATGCCGATGCCGCCGCCGACCAGGCCGGCCACCAGGGCTGAAATCGTCGCCGCCCGGGTGACGTTGCCCAGCACTTCGGCTTCCGGCACTTCGGCCACCACATACGCATTCAATTCCGGCACAAAGGACGAGGCGATGAATTGCTTGCCGCCGGGGGCGTCGTACAGGGCGTGGGCGAACTTGGCGCCGCCCAGCAGGGAGCTGCTGAGCTCCTGGTTCAAGCCGGGCAAATCCTTGAACTGATGCTTGCCGTCCGCCAGGGCCGCGTCGCGGTGGATCAGCAGGCTGCCGTTGGCGCGCACCAGGTAGACGAAGCCCGACTTGCCCACCTTGTAAGAGCGGATGGTGTCGGCCAGGGCGTCCATGCGCAAGCCGATACCGGTGACGGCGTGCTTGCCGCCGGCCGTGTCGGCGCGCGCGTTGATGAACAGCATGTAGGCGCCGGAACCGACATCCTTGTCGATGTCGAGCGCATACGGCTTGCCGCCGGCCAGGAAATTATAAAACCACTGGTCGCCGGGGGCGGCCTTGTCGATCGTGCGCGTCTGGCCCGCCTCGGTCAGGTACTTGCCCGTGCTTTCCGAAGCCCAGATCACGCTGGCGGCCTTGTTTGTATCCTTGAGCGTCTTGGCGTAGGTTTGCCAGGCGGCCATGCCGGCATCCGTCAAGCCCTCGTCTTCCCACGCTTGCAGATAAGTGTCGTGGGCCATGCTCATGGACACGGCCAGCGGCTGGGCGATCTGGCGCAGGATATCGTTGCGGATCTCGCCTATCTGGGCCGGCAACTCTTGGCCGATGACGCGCTCGCGGATATTCTGCCCCGTCATGGCCACGCTCAACACGGACGAGATCGCCAAAAACAATAGCAGACACAGACCCATGCTGAGCATGAGCTTTTTTTGAATGGACATGCGGCGCAAAAGATTCATGTGTCAATCCCCGGTCAAGTTTTACCGGCAAGGCCGGGCAATTGAGTATATGCCCGTTTCCATCTTGCTTGCGGCGGCGCATTTCGACGGTGTTGTAAATCGGAGTCAGGCGGGCAAGCCGCGCGCAATCAATTCCAGCGGCAGGGCCGTGGTGCACTTGATCTGTTCCATCGAAAAGGCCGAGGAAACGCCGCTCAACTTGGTCGATTTGATGAGTTTTTTGTAGAAGGCGTCGTAGCCGCCGATGTCGGTCGTGACCACCTTGAGCAGGTAGTCGACGTCGCCGCTCATGCGGTGGAATTCCTGCACCTCGGACAAGGCCATGACGGCGGCGGCGAAGCTGGCCAGCCATTTTTCATCGTGCTGGCCGGTGCGCACGCTAACAAACACCGTCACCGGCAAGCCGACCCGCTGGCGGTTGACGATGGCCACGCGGCGCTCGATATAGCCATCTTCCTCGAGGCGCTTGACGCGCTTCCAGCAGGGTGTGCTGGACAGGCCGATGCGCTCGCTTAAGGCGGCGATCGACAGGGTGCCGTCCATTTGCAGGGCGGCCAGAATCGCACAATCGAACTTATCGAGTGAATTCATATAGTGAATATGNNGCGACCGGCTTGCGGGCGCGCGCCATCCTGGACGCCGTGCGCCGGCGCGCGGCCCGCCTGCTGGGCGTGGGCGGCGGGCGCCTGATGTTCAACAGCGGCGCCACCGAAGGCATCCAGACCGCCATCCTGTCGGCCCTGTGCGCGCTGCGCGAACGCCGCGCCGGCGGGGCCCGCATCGGTTCCCTGCTGCTGTACGGCGCCACCGAGCACAAGGCGGTGCCGGAAAGCCTGGCGCACTGGAACCGCGTGCTGGGCCTGGACTTGAGCGTACAGGCGCTGCCGGTGGACGGCCACGGCCGCCACGACCTGGACGCCCTGCGCGCCCTGGCGCCGGAAACGGCGCTGCTGTGCACCATGGCCGCCAACAATGAAACCGGGGTCGTTTCCGACCTGGCCGGCATCGAACGGGTGCTGCAGGCCAGCGACGCTTACTGGCTGGTCGATTGCGTGCAGGCGCTCGGCAAGCTGGCCCTGGATCTGGCCTCGACGCGCATCGATTACGCGCCCTTTTCCGGCCACAAGCTGTACGCACCGAAAGGCATCGGCATGTTGTACGTGCGGGCCGGCACCCCGTTCACGCCCCTGATCGTGGGCGGCGGCCAGGAAGCGGGGCAGCGTTCCGGCACGGAAAACATGGCCGGTATCGCCGCCCTGGGCGCGGTGCTGGAAGCGCTCGAAGATGGCGTCACCTTCCGCGACCACGCCCAGCTCACGCGCATGCGCGCGCGCCTGGTCGCCAGCCTGCGCGACGCGCTGCCGGGCGTGCTCTTCAACACGCCCCTGGAATTCTCGCTGCCGACCACGCTCAATTTTTCCGTTCCCGGCCTGTCCAGCGGCGAGCTGCTGAACCTGTTCGACGCGGCCCGTCTGCGGGTCAGCTCGGGCAGCGCCTGCTCGTCGGCGAAGGCGGCCGGCAGCCATGTGCTGGAAGCGATGCGATTGCCGCACTGGCGCGGCGCGGCCGCCATCCGCATGTCCTTCGGACCGCTGGCCGACGAAGCCTTCATCGATGCCGCCTGCGAGCGCATCGCACGCTGCGGCGCGGCCCTGCGCGCCAGCTGCCTGATCCCTTCGGCGCCGACCGCGGACGCGGAGCTGGAAGAGGGCGTGGTGCGCTTCGGCGCCGACGGCGCCTGCGCCTGGCTGGTGACGGACGCGGTCAGCCGCGCCTGCGTCATCGTCGATCCCTCGGACGCCGTGGCCGAACGCCTGGCCGCCCATGTGCGTTGTCGCCGCTACCGGGTGGCGGCCATCATCCACACGGGCGCGCCGGCCGATGGCGGCGCCGCCCGCCTGGCGCTGCTGCGGGCGCTGGCCGGCCAGCTCGACGCCGGCGCCGCCTGCGACGCGCTGGGCTGGCCGGCCGGCGCCGCCGAAGTCGAACTGGGCGACGGCGGCCGGGCCGCCGCGCTGACCCTGGGGCAACAGACGCTGGCGCGGGTGCCGCTGGCCGACGGGCGCGCCTATTATCTGCTGGGGGCGGCGTCCGGCGGCAAGCTGGCGGCGGCCGCCGTGCGCTTCGCCTTCACCGGCGCGCTGGCGCCGCGGGCGGTGGCGGCCGCGCTGGTCGATCCCGACACCCTGCTTTGTCCGGGACGCGACGAGCGCCACCTACTATGCACCAGCCTGCGCGCCGAGGGGCGGGCACCGGCGGCGGACGAGACCGGCGGCATGCATCTGGCCGCGACCGGACTGGCGCATTTTCTGAGCATCCACCCGCAAGCGATCCTGGTCGACGTGCGCGAAGCTTACGAGCACGCGGCTGGAGGCGGCGGGGCGGCCCTGAGCGTACCGTTGAGCCGCCTGGGCGGGCAAGTGAACGACTGGCTGCGCGGCGAGCGGGTGCCGCTGGTATTCTTTTGCGGTAGCGGCGTGCGCAGCGCCCGCGCCGCCGCCTGCCTGCGCCGGCTCGGCTACCTCAGCGCCTGGGATGTCAGCGGCGGCGTGGCGCTGGGCGAGGCGGTGGCGCCGGCGCTGGCCGCATAGGACACAGGCGCCCCGGCTTGCCCGCGTGCTTGCGCGCTGGCAAGCCTCGGGCGGCAAGCGCCATATGTTTTCCATGACTCAATAAACATTTCTTCCGTCTTCATCCCCCGTCTTTCCTCCGTCCCGGCCGCGCTTTTTTTTCCGTCTGTTTTCCCCTTCCGTCGCGTCCGCAATGTGCCCGGTATGTTCGTTTGCGCACAGTCGGGATGGCGACACCCCCTTACGATGAGCGATAGGACTTCCTTTCCATCCCGAGATTCGTCGTGCCCCGCTTGTCGGCGCGCGCCGGCGACCGCGCCCAGGCGCGAGCACAAAACGAGGTTCAAGTTGAAAGAGTACATCACCGTATTGACGGAAAAATTTGCCGAATGGAAAAATTCCTGGCGCTTGGGCCGCCCGGGCGGGGATGCGCGGGACGAGGAATTGCCGCTGCGCGCGGAACTGTTCAGCGCGATGCAAATGGCGGCCCACGGCAAGACCCTGGCCGCCAGCCACCGCCTGGGCCGGCGCGGCGGGCGCGACCGCCTGCTGGCGCGCCTGGCCGAGAACGCCGCCCTGATCACGGAAACCGTCAACGGCTTGACGGCCACCGTCAAGAGCGGGCGCCAGATCACGCCCGCCTCCGAATGGCTGCTGGATAATTTTTACCTGATCGAAGAGCAAATCCGCACGGCCAGGCGGCACTTGCCCAAGGATTACAGCAAGGAATTGCCGCGCCTGGGCAAGGGCCAGTCGGCCGGCTGCCCCCGGGTCTACAAGATCGCGCTGGAAATCATTTCGCACGGCGATGGCCGGGTCGATCCGGAAAGCCTGCTGCATTTCGTCGAAGCCTACCAGGACGTGGCCACCCTCAGCCTGGGCGAGTTGTGGGCCATTCCCATCATGCTGCGCCTGGCCCTGATTGAAAACCTGCGCCGGGTGGCGGCGCGGGTGGCGGAAAACCGCAGCCAGCGCGACCTGGCCAACACCTGGGCCGACCAGATGGGCGAGGTGGTCGAGCGCAATCCCAGCGGCCTGATCCTGCTGGTGGCCGACATGGCCCGTTCGAATCCCCCCATCACCAGCGCCTTCGTGGCCGAACTGGCGCGCCGCCTGCAGGGGCAAAGCCCGGCCCTGACCCTGGCCCTGTCCTGGGTCACGCACCGGCTGGCCGAGTCCGGCCTCACCATCGAGCAACAGATCCAGGCCGAGATCCAGCAACAGGCGGCCGATCAACTGTCGATCGCCAACAGCATCGGCAGCTTGCGCTTCCTGGGCACCATGGATTGGCAGGAATTCGTCGAAACCATGAGCGTCGTCGAACAGACCCTGCGCTGCGACCCGGCCGGCGTCTACGCCAGCATGGACTTCGCCACCCGCGACCAGTACCGCCACGTCATCGAACGCATCGCCAAGCGCAGTCCGCGCTCGGAAACCGAAGTCGCCGAGCTGGCCCTGCACCTGGCGCGGGCCCACGTGGGCGAGGCCGACGCGCGCAGCGGCCACATCGGCTTTTTCTTGATCGGCGCCGGCGCCCTGGCGCTGGAACAACAGGCCGGGATGCGCCTGCCGCTCGGCGAAGCCCTGCAAAAGACCGGCCGCGCCGCGCCGCTGACGGTGTACCTGGGCGCCATCGCCATCCTCACCACCGTGATCAGCGCCCTGCTGCTGGAGCGCTCCATGCGGCATGGCGTGCACGGCTGGACCCTGGCCGCCCTGGCCGCGCTGGCGCTGGCCGGCAGCAGCCAGTTGGCGCTGGCCCTGGTGAACTGGCTGGCCACCCTGTGCACCACGCCGTCGCGCCTGCCGCGCCTGGACTTCAAGGGCGGCGTGCCGTTCGAGGCGCGCGCCGTGGTGGTGGTGCCGACCCTGATCTACAGCCGCGACAATGTGGCCCAGTTGTGCGAAACGCTGGAAGTGCGCTTCCTCGCCAACCGCGACCCGAATCTGGTGTTTTGCCTGCTCACCGACTTCGCCGACGCCGCCACTGAAACCCTGGCCGGCGACGCCGCGCTGCTGCGCCAGGCCGAAGACGCCATCCTGCGCCTGAACGACAAATACCGCGGCGCCGACGGCGCCACCCCCTTCCTGCTGCTGCACCGGCCGCGCTTGTGGAACCCGGGCGAGGGAAGCTGGATGGGCTACGAGCGCAAGCGCGGCAAGCTGTCCGACTTGAACCGCTTTTTGCGCGGCGGCGCGCGCGACAAGTTTTCCCTGGTGGTGGGCGACACCGACGCCCTGGCCGGCATCAAGTATGTGATCACGCTCGACACCGACACCCAGTTGCCGCGCGACTCGGCGCGCGACATCATCGCCACCATGATGCATCCGCTGAACCGGCCGCGCCTGGACGCCAGTGGCCGCCGCGTGGTGGCCGGTTACGGCATCCTGCAGCCGCGCGTGGCCGTCAGCCTGCCCAGCGCCAACGCCTCGCGCTACGAACAGCTGTGCGGCGGCGAACCGGGCATCGACCCTTACACGCGCACCGTCTCCGACCTGTACCAGGACGTTTTCTATGAAGGCTCCTTCATCGGCAAGGGCATCTACGACATCGACGCCTTCGAGGTGGTGCTGGGCGGACGGCTGCCCGAAAACCGCATCCTCAGCCACGACTTGCTGGAAGGCTGCTACCTGCGCGCCGGCCTGCTCAGCGACGCCCAGTTTTACGAGGAATACCCGGCCCGCTACAGCGACGACGTCAGCCGCCGCCAGCGCTGGATACGGGGCGACTGGCAATTGATAGGCTGGCTGTTCGGTCGCGTGCCCGGCTTCGGCGGCCGGCGCGAGCCGAACCCGCTGACGGCGCTGGCGCGCTGGAAGCTGCTCGACAACCTGCGCCGCAGCCTGGTGGCGCCCGTCTCCACCCTGTCGCTGCTGCTGGTGTGGATGGTGCTGCCGAACGTGCCCTTCTGGACCGTGGCCGTGTTCGCGATGATCTTCCTGCCCTCGCTGGCGACGGCCCTGTACGATTTGTTGGCCAAGCCGCGCGACACCCTGTGGCGCCAGCACCTGGCTGGTTGCGAGCGGCGCGCCGGCCTGCAATTTTCGCACGCCCTGCTGACCCTGGTGTTCATGCCTTACGAAGCCTATTTCAGCCTGGACGCCGTGGTGCGCACCCTGTGGCGCTTGAACGTCACCCACAGGCATTTGCTGGAATGGCGCGCCTCCGGCCTGGCGCGGGCCGGCGCCGGCCTGGCCGGCAGCTGGCGCGCGATGTGGTTTTCGCCCACCCTGGCCGTGGCCGCCTCGGCCGCGCTGCTGGCCTGGCGCCCGAGCGCCTTCCCGGCCGCCTGCGCCATCCTGTTCCTGTGGCTGATCGCGCCCGCGCTGGCGTGGTGGATCAGCCGCCCCATCGTGCGCCGCGCGGCCAGCCTGAGCGGCGAGCAGCACGCCTTTCTGCACGGCGTGGCGCGCCGCACCTGGGCCTTTTTCGACACCTTCGTGGGTGCCGAGGGCAACTGGCTGCCACCCGACAATATGCAGGAACACCCGAGCCAGGCGATCGCCTACCGTACCTCGCCCACCAACATGGGGCTGGCGCTGCTGGCCAATCTGACGGCCCACGATTTCGGCTACATCACGGGGGGGCAGATGCTGGAGCGCTGCGAGCGCACCCTGGACACGATGGCGGGCCTGGAACGCCACCTGGGCCATTTTTATAATTGGTACGATATCCAGAGCCTGAAGCCGCTGCACCCCGTGTACATTTCGACCGTCGACAGCGGCAATCTGGCCGGCCACTTGCTGACCCTGCAGCCCGGCCTGGTCGGCTTGCTCGACCAGCCCATCCTCGGCCCGCAAATCGCGCACGGCATAGCCGTCACTTTCGAGCTGCTGCGCGAATGCGCCCAGGGTGAAGGGGAGGGCGCCCTGCGCGCCCTGCTGCCGACCCTGCAAGCGACGCTGCTCCCGGCCCTGGCCCCGGCCACCCTGCCGGAATGGCAAACTTATCTGAGCGGGGCCTGCGCGGCGGCGCAATCCCTGCAAGCGCCGGCCGCCGCCGACGCCGAGACGGCGCTGTGGGCGGCGGCCCTGCTGGCGCAATGCCGCGCCGCGCTCGACGAACTGGGCGTCCTGGCGCCCTGGGCCGCCTTGCCGGCCGACGCCCTGCTGGACGCCAGCATGAGCCGCATCCCCACCCTGCGCGAACTGGCCGCATTCGGCCAGCCGGCGGCGGCCCCCTCGGATCTGGCGCCCAGCGAACGCGAGCGTCAGGGCCATCTGGCGCAACTGATGGCGCAAGCCGGTGCCTGCGCCGGCGCCCGCGCGGCGGCCATCGCCCGCCTGGGGGAGCAAGCCCGCGCCTTCGCGCAAATCGATTACGGCTTCCTGTACAACGCCGCCACCAAGCTGCTGGCGATCGGCTACAACGTCAGCGAACGCCGCCTGGACGTCAGTTGCTACGACTTGCTGGCCTCGGAAGTGCGGCTGGCCAGCTTCGTCGCCATCGCCCAGGGCCAGTTGCCGCAGGAGCACTGGTTCGCCCTGGGGCGCCAGTTGTGCATGGTTGCCAGCCAGCCCGTGCTGCTCTCCTGGAGCGGCTCGATGTTCGAATACCTGATGCCGCTGCTGGTGATGCCGAACTACCCGAACACCTTGCTCGATCAGACTTACCGCTCGGTGATCGAAGCCCAGATCGACTATGGCAAGCAGCGCGACGTGCCGTGGGGGATTTCCGAATCGGGCTACAACACCGTCGACGCCAGCCTGAATTACCAGTACCGCGCCTTCGGCGTGCCGGGCCTGGGCTTGAAGCGCGGCCTGGCCGACGACCTCGTCATCGCGCCCTATGCCAGCATGCTGGGGCTGATGGTCGACGCCGAGGCGTCTTGCCAGAACATGCAGCGCATGCGGGCGGCCGGCTTCATGGGCCGCTACGGCTTTTACGAAGCCATCGACTACACGGTTTCGCGCCTGCCGCGCGGCCAGAGCTTTGCCGTGATCCGTTCCTTCATGGTGCATCACCAGGGCATGGGTCTGCTGGCCCTGAGCTACTTGTTGCACGAGCGGCCCATGCAGCGCCGCTTCGAGTCCGACCCGCTGCTGCAGTCGGCCCTGCTGGTGCTGCAGGAGCGCACCCCGCACGCGGGCGCCTTCTATTCCAACACGGCGGAACTGGCGGCGCTGCGCAGCGGCGCCACCGAACCGGCCATGCCGATGCGCGTGCTGACCCAGCACAGCGCGCTGGCGGCGGAAACCCAGTTGCTGTCGAACGGGCGTTACCACGTCATGGTGAGCAGCGCCGGCGGCAGTTACAGCCGCTGGCGCGACCTGGCCGTGACGCGCTGGAACGAAGACGCCACGCGCGACAACTGGGGCAATTTCTGCTACCTGCGCGACCTCGAGAATGGCGCCGTCTGGTCCACCACTTACCAGCCCACCCTGGCCGAGCCGCGCAAGTACGAAGTCATCTTTTCCGAGGGCCGGGCCGAATTCCGCCGCTCCGACAAGGGGCTCGACCTGTACACGGAAATCGTGGTCTCGCCGGAAGACGACATCGAGATGCGGCGCACCCGCATCACCAACAAGTCGGACCGGCGCCGCAGCATCGACATCACCAGCTACGCCGAAGTGGTGATGGCGCCGGCGGCGGCCGACGCCGCCCATCCCGCGTTCAGCAAGCTGTTCGTGCAGACCGAGATCCTGCGCCATGAAAACGCCATCCTGTGCACGCGCCGGCCCCGCTCCAAGGGCGAGCAAATGCCGTGGATGCTGCACCTGATGACACTGCACGATGCCGACGTCGACAGCGTTTCCTTCGAAACCGACCGCGCCCGCTTCATCGGCCGCGGCCGCACGGCCCAGTCGCCGCTGGCGCTGCGCGAAGCGGCGCCGCTGTCCGGCGCCGAGGGCTCGGTGCTCGACCCGGTGGTGGCGATCCGCTACACCATCACCCTGGAGCCGGACCAGGTGGTGACGGTCGACATCGTCACCGGCATGACCGAGACGCGCGAAGCGGCCCTGCACCTGATCGACAAATACCAGGACCGCCACCTGGCCGACCGCGTCTTCGAACTGGCCTGGACCCACAGCCAGGTGGTGCTGCGCCAACTCAACGCCAGCGAGACCGACGCCCAGTTGTACGGGCGCCTGGCCAATTGCGTGATTTACCCGAACGCGGCCCTGCGCGCCGACGCCGCCATCCTGAGCAAGAACCAGCGCGGCCAGTCGGCTCTGTGGGCTTACGCCATTTCCGGCGACTTGCCGATCGTGCTGCTGCAGATACGCGACCCGGCCAATATCGAGCTGGCGCGCCAGCTGGTGCAGGCGCACGCCTACTGGCGCCTGAAGGGGCTGGCGGTCGATCTGGTGATCTGGTACGAAGATTTGTCCGGTTACCGCCAACTGCTGCAGGAACAGATCATGGGCTTGATTTCATCCGGCGTCGACGCCCAGGCGATCGACCGGCCGGGCGGCATCTTCGTGCGCCTGGCCGATCAGATCGCCAATGAAGACCGCATCTTGCTGCAATCGGTGGCGCGCGCCATCATCAGCGACAGCCGCGGCAGCCTGGCCGAGCAGATCAAGCGCCCCGGCGCGCCGGCGTTGCGCATGCCGCCCCTGATCCCCGACAATCGCTTTGACAACCGCGCCGAGGGCCGCTTTGACCAGCGCGCCCCGGCGGCGGGCGTGGCGCGCGCGCTGATCCTCGACAATGGCCAGGGCGGCTTCACGCCGGACGGGCGCGAATACGTGATCACCCTGGGCGAGGGCGAACACACGCCGGCGCCGTGGTCGAACGTGCTGGCCAATCCCCAGTTCGGCAGCGTCGTCTCGGAAAGCGGACAAGCCTATACCTGGAGCGAGAACGCGCATGAATTCCGCCTCACGCCGTGGCACAACGACCCGGTCTCGGACGGCGGCGGCGAAGCCTTTTACCTGCGCGACGAGCAGAGCGGCCAGTTCTGGTCGCCGACCCCGCTGCCGGCGCGCGGCAGCGGGCAATATGTGACCCGGCACGGCTTCGGCTACAGCGTGTTCGAGCACAGCGAGGCCGGCATCGCCTCCGAGCTGTGCACCTATGTGGCGCCGGACGCGGCCCTCAAGTATTCGGTGCTGAAGGTGCGCAACGACAGCGACGTCACGCGGCGCCTGTCGGCCACCGGCTACGTCGAATGGGTGCTGGGCGACCTGCGCGCCAAGTCGACCATGCACGTGGTCACCGAGGTCGACGCCGCCAGCGGCGCCCTGTTCGCGCGCAACGCCTATAACACGGAGTTTTCGGGACGGGTCGGCTTCTTCGGCGCCGACGGCGGTAGCCGCAGCGTCACTTGCGACCGCGGCGAATTCATCGGCCGCAACGGCAGCCTGGCCAGCCCGGCCGCGATGCGCCGCATGCGCCTGTCGGGCAAGACGGGCAGCGGCCTCGATCCCTGTGCCGCGATCCAGGTGCCGTTCGAGCTGCTGCCCGGCCAGGAGCGCGAAATCGTCTTCATGCTGGGGGTGGGCGGGCGCCGCAACGCCGACGCCAGCAGCCTGGTGCAGCGCTACCACGGCGCCGCCATCGCCGGCGAAGAATTCGACAAGGTGCGGCGCCACTGGGACGGCGTGCTGGGCGCCGTCCAGATCGAGACCCCGGACGCCGAGCTCGACGTGCTGGCCAACGGCTGGCTGATGTACCAGACCATCGCCTGCCGCCTGTGGGCGCGCAGCGGCTACTACCAGTCCGGCGGCGCCTTCGGCTTCCGCGACCAGTTGCAGGATGCGATGGCGATGATACACACGGCGCCGCAACTGCTGCGCGGGCATCTGCTGCTGTGCGCGGCGCACCAGTTCATCGAGGGCGACGTGCTGCACTGGTGGCATCCGCCGTCCGACCGCGGCGTGCGCACGCACTGCTCGGACGACTACCTGTGGCTGCCGCTCGCCGCCTGCCGCTACGTCGTCGCCAGCGGCGACCTGGGCGTGCTGGACGAATCGGTCGGCTTCCTCGAAGGGCGCGCCGTCAAGCCGGACGAGGATTCCTATTACGACTTGCCGAGCCGATCAAGCCAGTCGGCCAGCCTGTACGAACACTGCGTGCGCGCCATCCGGCACGGCTTGCGCGTGGGCGTGCACGGCTTGCCGCTGATGGGTTCCTGCGACTGGAACGACGGCATGGACAAGGTCGGTGAACACGGCAAGGGCGAGAGCGTCTGGCTGGCCTTCTTCCTGTGCGAAGTGCTGCGCCGCTTCGCCGTCGTGGCGCAATTGCGCGGCGATACCGCCTTCGCCGAATTCTGCCGCGCCGAGGTGGCCAAGCTGGCCGCCAACGTCGAACGGCACGCCTGGGACGGCGAGTGGTACCGGCGCGCCTATTTCGACGACGGCACCCCCCTCGGTTCGCATGAAAACGATGAATGCCAGATCGATTCGATCTCGCAAAGCTGGGGCGTGCTGTCGGGCGCGGCCGATCCGGCCCGGGTGCGCGGCGCCATGGCCCAGGTGAACGCGCGCCTGGTGCGACGCGACGCGGGCTTGATCCAGCTGCTCGACCCGCCCTTCGACAAGGGCGCGCTCAACCCCGGCTATATCCGCGGCTATGTGCCGGGCGTGCGCGAGAACGGCGGCCAATACACCCACGCCGCGATCTGGACCGCGATGGCTTTCGCCGAACTGGGCGACGGCGAGCGGGCCTGGGAACTGCTGCGCATGATCAATCCGGTGCGCCACGGCGCCACGGCCGAGGGCAGCGCCCGTTACAAGGTCGAGCCCTACGTGGTCACGGCCGATGTCTACGCGGTGGCGCCGCACGTGGGGCGGGGCGGCTGGAGCTGGTACACGGGCTCGTCCGGCTGGATGTACCGGCTGATCATCGAATCGCTGCTGGGCGTGGACTTGGCGGCCGGCAAGCTGACCCTGGCGCCGCGCATGCCGGCCGAGTGGGATGGCTTCACCCTGCGTTACCGGCATGGCGCCGCCACTTACGTGATCAAGGTGGCGCGGGCGGCGCCGGGCGAGGCCGGCCTGAGCGTGGACGGCGTGGCGCAGGACGGCGACGTCATCGCGCTGAGCGACGACGCTCGCGAGCACCAGGTGCTGTTGCGCGTGGCGGCGCCGGCACGGAAGGACGGCGCCTGAAGCGGAAAGGGATGGGCAAAAAAAACGGCATCGTGAAGATGCCGTTTTTTTTCGCCGTTCGCCTTACATCGAATGCGTCAAGTGCGCGTTGAACGCATCGAGCGCATC
>DMYQ01000028.1:13020-17309 GCA_003482555.1 Janthinobacterium sp.
GCATCGAGCGCATCAAGCGGGGCTGCGTTCCTGCTTGATGGGCGCGTTGGACCAGGGCCGGCTGCGCGAACCGCCGACCACCATCATGGCCAGGCCCAGCAAGAGCATGCTGTAAAAGCCCACTTCGTGGTCGGCGGCCGGGGTCGCGACGGCGCCGGCCGCTTCCGGCAGGCTGGTCACGACGGCATCCAATTCCGGCGCGGCGAAATAGTCGCCCGTGGACGGGCGCGCGGCGCCGGTCTGGCGGCCGAACGGCGCGGCGTCGAAACGGTGGCCCGCGCCGACGGCGGAAAAGTCACTGCTGTCCGCGCGCGCCGACATCGTCACCACGCGCGCATTGCACGCGGGCGCGAGCGCCATCATCGCCGCCATCACCAACACTCTCACATCAAATCGCATCATTTCCCCGATATTTCGTTGCCGGGCCGGACAGCCGGCCTTCACACTGCATTTGTGTCATTATAAATTCACAATGTTCATCTCCTCTGTGCGGCAGCCAACACAGAGAGCATAAATTTGGTGCGATGCAATATATTAACCGGTAATCAACTTCTTCGCTTGCCAACAACTTTGGGGTCTCGCATTGTCGATTTTGTTTTTGTCAGGCAATTGTCAGGCAATTGTCGGGCAATGCCGGCGCGCTCGCGGCCGCCACTCGGAAGCCACCCGGATGCACCCGCCGCCCATCCGAGATGTCTAGACCGGGACGCGCGCCGGTGCTATTCTGCTCAACGTTGATTTATCGGCATGCGCGGGGAAACTAGCCGGCCACATTCCAGTCGCATCACCCTCCAGAGAGCTCCATCATGCATACGCTGAACCGCATTGCCGCCGCCATCGTGCTCGTCTGCGTCGCCGCCGGCCTGCCCGCGCGGGCGGCGCAGGACGGCGCGCCCGCCCCGGCCGCCGCCGCGCCGGCCTTCGAGCTCGAACGCGACGTCGCCTCCGTCCTGAAAACCTTCGACGTGCCGGGCATCGCGATCGCCATCGTCAAGGACGGCAAGGTCGTCACGGCGCGCGGTTTCGGCGTGCGCAAGCTGGGCGATCCGGCCCCGGTCGACGGCCAGACCCTGTTCGAGATCGCCTCCAACTCGAAGGCCTTCACGGCCACCGCGCTGGCCATGCTGGTCGACGAGGGCAAGCTGGCCTGGGACGATCCCGTCACCAAACATTTGCCCGGCTTTCAAATGTACGATCCCTATGTCACGCGCGCGATGACGGTGCGCGACCTGCTGACCCACCGCAGCGGCCTGGGATTGGGAGCCGGCGACTTGCTGTGGTGGCCGACGACGACTTTCTCGACCGACGAAATCATAGACAAGCTGCGCCACATCCGCCCCGCCAGCAGCTTCCGCGGCGCTTACGCCTACGACAATCTGCTCTACATCGTGGCCGGTAAAATCGTCGCCGAGAAGGCCGGCCAGCCCTGGGGCGCGGCGATCCGCGCGCGCATCCTGGCACCGCTGGGCATGGACGCCAGCACCGTCAGCCTCGAGGAAAACGTGGGCAAAACCAATCTGGCCCACGCGCACGCCAAGATCGACGGCAAGATCGCCGCCGTGAAGTCGATGCCAGTGTCGAACGCCGTCGGCGCCGTCGGCATCAACAGCAATGCGGAAGACCTGGCGAAGTGGATGACGGTGCTGCTCGATGGCGGCAAGATCGCCGCCGCCGGGCCGGAGCGGCGCCTCTTCAGCGCCGCCCGGGGGCGCGAAATGTGGAGCGCGCAAACGCCGATCAACATCGTCGAGCCGAAAGCGGCGCTGGCGGCCACCCGGCCCAATTTCAATGCCTACGGCCTGGGCTTCAACCTGAGCGATTACCGGGGCATGAAAGTGGTCTCGCACAGCGGCGCGCTGCAAGGATTTTACTCGCTGCTGGTGATGGTGCCGCAGGCGAAGCTGGGCATCGCCATTCTGACCAATGCGGAAAGCGGGGCCGCCATGCGGGCGCTGCAATGGCGCATCCTGGACCGCTATCTGGACGTGCCGCCCAGCGACTGGATCGCGCTCATCGACACGGCCGAACGCGACAAGCACAAGGAAGAAGCGCGCCTGCGGGGCGCGGCGGCGGCTGCCCGCGCCACCCGTTCGCAGCCCTCGCTGGCGCTGGCCGCCTACGACGGCGAATACCAGGATGCGTGGTACGGCAAGGCCAGCATACGCCTGGAAGGTGGCAAGCACGTGCTCAGCTTCGCCCGCACGCCCGACCTGAGCGGGGTGCTGGAGCACTGGCAGCACGACACCTTCATCGTGCGCTGGAAGGAGCGCAACTTCAACGCCGACGCCTATGTCAGTTTCGCCCTGAATCCGGACGGCAGCATCGAGCGCATGAAGATGGCGCCGCTGTCCGGGGAAACCGATTTCAGCTTCGACTTCGCCGACCTCGACTTCAGGCCGCTGAAGGCGGCGCCGAAAGTGGCGCCCTGAAGCGGCGCCGGCCTACTTGCGGCCGGCCAGCGCGACCTGGTTGCGGCCCTGCTCCTTGGCGCGGTACATGGCCTTGTCGGCCATGCGGATGAACATTTCCGGACTTTGTTCCTCGTCCGGCAGCAGCACGGCGACGCCGATGCTGACGCTGACGCAGCCGGACGGCGACTGTTGGTGCGGCAGATTCAGCTCCACCAGCGAGGCGCGGATCGCCTCGGCCAGGGCGAGCGCGCAGTCGGCGTCGGTGTCGGCGGCCAGCATGACGAATTCCTCGCCGCCGTAGCGCGCCGCCAGGTCGCTGGCGCGGCGCGCGTGCGTCTGCAGCAGGCGCGCCACCTTGCGCAGGCAGGCGTCGCCCTCCGGGTGGCCGTAGCGGTCGTTGTAACTCTTGAAAAAATCCACGTCGATCATCATCAGGGCGAGTGGCCGACCGGCGCGGGCGGCGCGCTGCAGCTCGACCGCCAGCGCCTCGTCGAAGCGGCGCCGGTTGGCGATGCCGGTCAGGGAATCGGTCAGGCTGAGCGCGGCCAGCTTGCGGTTCGCCTCTTCCAGCTCGCGGGTGCGCTCGGCCACGCGCGCCTCCATCAGCTCGTGGTTGTGGCCGATGGTGCCGGCCATCTCGTTGAATTTGTGCGACAACACGGTCAGCTCGTCGTTGCCCTCCGTTGTCGCGCGGCCGGCGTAGTTGCCGCGCTCGGCCTCGCGCATGCTGACCAGCAGTTTATCCAGCGGCGCCGAAATGCTGCGCCAGATGACATAGGCCAGCACGGCGGCGAGCCCGAAGCACAGCATGCCGATCAAGATGATCTGGTCGCGCGCCGAGCGCGCCTCGGCCAGCAGCTTGTCGGCGGGGATGGCGCTCACCACATACCAGCCGGTGGCGGGGATGCGCGTGAAGGCGGCCAGGTATGGGCTGGTCTCGCCGTCGGTGTAGCTGACGAAGCCGGTGGCCAGGCCGCGCTTGGTGCTCGCCGCGATGGCCTCGAGCAGGGCGCCGCTGGCCGGATTGGCGCCCTGCGGCGTGGCGTCGGCGCGGCCGCGCGCGACGATGCCGCCGTCGCCGGCATCGACGATGAAGACGTCGCTGCCCTTGCCCAGGTCGACGTCGTCGAAGATGCTGGAAAAATGCGATTGCCGGATGCCCAGGAAGAGGCTGCCGGCCGGCTCGTTGTTGGCCTTGAAGCGGATCTGGCGCAGCATGACGATGCTTTTCTGGCCGCTCCAGAATTCGACCGTGCTCCAGTACGGCGCCCCATTCGTAGTCGGCGCGCCGGCGGCGAAGCGGATCACGCCGCGGGCCAGTTCCGGGAACACCTGGCTGTCCATGACGCGCCGCTCCCGGTCGAGGAAATATTTTTGATTGATATAGTCGAAGGATCCGTAGGCGCCGAGCAGGATGTCGGCCATGTCGGCATGGGCCCGGCCCTGCTTGGTCGCCCCGTCGCCCTGGTAGCGGGCCAGCGCCGACTGAACCCGGTCCGACAGCACCAGCGCCTCGCTGTCGGCCTCGATCTGGGCCATGCGCAGCTGTACATTCTTGGCCACCTGTTTCACGATCTCCGTGGCGAACACGCGGGTCTTTTCCTGGATCGCCTTGCTCGATTCGGCGTAAGAAATATAGCCCGACACGAGCAGGGGCAGCAGGGGCAGCAGAAAAAAGGAATACAGCAGGCGGGTGCGGATGTCGATCTTGCGCAGCCAGCGCAAGCCGGGCAGGGCGATTCCGGCGCCGGCATCGGTCCGGCCCGGATCGGCCCGGCCCGGATCGGCCCGGCCCGGATCGGCCCGGCCCGCATCGGCGCGGCCAGGATTGAGCTGGAGGGGCGCGGCGCGCTCCGCATCGGCGCGGCCAGCATCGGC
>DMYQ01000028.1:17495-24382 GCA_003482555.1 Janthinobacterium sp.
GCATCGGCGCGGCCAGCATCGGCCTGGCACACATCAGTTGCGGGTTTTTCTGGCTTCATTCTTGATCGATTGGTCGAGGTCGTGGGCCGCCTGGCGCGCTGTCACCTTGCCGTACAAGACGTCTTGCAGCAAGGGGTGCAGCATGTCGATGGTGCCGGCTGGCAGGAAGGAATAATACGGGCTGGCCGTCACCGGATAGGCGCCGACGGCGGCGATATAGGCCGTGATTTGCGGATCGCCCAGCACCGCGCCCTGGACCCGCTTCAGCGGCGAGATATTCTGGCGCTTGTTTTGCTGAAGGGGGAAGCCGCGGCCGAAAATATATTCCAGGAATTTGGTGGCGGCCACCTTGTTCTTGGTCTCGCAGACGGCGAAGCCCGTTTCGCTGCCGATCACGGGCACCACGGTCTGGCCGCGCGCGTTCCAGGGCGGGATGAAGACGCCGGTGTGGAAGCCCTTGCCGTGCATGAGGCGGCCGGACGCCCAGGTGCCGTGGAAGGCCATCGCGGTCTTGCCTTCTGTGAAGAGGCGGATGCCTTCCTCGTAATCGCCGCGCATATAGCCGGGCTGGGCGTAGCCGCGCGCGGCCACCAGCTTGATCTTGGCGAAGATGTCGGCTCCCCGCGGCGTGTCCAGATCCAGGGTGCCGGCGGCCATGCGGGCCTTCCAGTCGGGCGTGCCGGCGATCACATTGTTGGCGAAGCCAAAGCTGAACGGGCCGTTGGCCAGGATGTTGGGAAAGCCGCCGTTCCACATGACGGGGGTGAAGCCGGCTTTTTTCAATTGTTCGCAGACGAGCAGGAATTGCTCGAAATCGGTGGGCGGGGCCAGGATGCCGGCGCGGGCGAACATTTCCTTGTTGTAGTACATCAAGGTGGCGGCGACGCCGCCGGCGATGCCGTAATGCTTGCCCTTGGCGGTGCTCCAGTCGCCCTTGAGCGTGTCGAGCATATTGTTCCAGGCCGCGCTCTGGCCGACATCGGTCAGCACACCCTGGTCGGCCAGGGTGGCCGCGTAATCGTTGGGGTTGATGGAGATCAGGTCGGGCAGCTTGTTGGCGGCCACTTTCGGTTTCAGGTTGGCTTCGACCGAATTGCCGATCATGAATTGCAGGTTGACCTTGATGGATGGATTTTCACGGCTGAATTCGGCCGCCACACGCTGCATTTCCTCGGGCCAGTCGGGAGCCCAGATCAGCGCCGTGATGGTGGTCTGGGGCGGCGCCCTGGCCGGCCGCTCGCCGGCGTTGCGGCCGCAGCCGGCCAGCAGCAGCGCCATGGCGAGCGGCGCGCGGGCGCGGGCAAATCGCTGCTGCGCTGTTATCCTCACTGCATCCATCCCCCGTGGTACGCCGAGGCCGCTGACGCGGTCTGGCATGGCATTCCTGATCGGAATGGTCATTTCTCAATGCCATTAATTTACCGTATCAAGATTACACTACTGGCGCGTATGACGAGCCAAAAAAAAGCCCCGGAAACGGGGCTGGCGGGGCTTTTTTTACATTTGCCGCGCATGGCTTTAACAAATGGTCAAGCTTGCGCAATGCTAATCGATCAAGGTTTCACGAATTTCAAGGTCATGCGGTCGCTTTCGCCGATGGCGCCGTAGGCGGCGCGGTCGGCGTCCTTGTTGGCATAGGTGGGCGGCAAGGCCCAGACCCCGCCCGGATGGTCGGCCAGATCGCGCGCATTGGCGTTGATTTTGGCGCTGGCGGCGAGCTTGAAGCCGGCGCTCTCGACCAGTTTGATCACGTAATCCTGGTGCAGATAGCCGCTGGACGCCTCGGCGTCCTGGATGCGCGCGGTCGGCAGGCGGTGGTCGACGACGCCGAACACGCCGCCCGGTTTGAGGCTGTCATACACGTTGGCGAGCAGGATCTTCAGCTTGGCGTCGCCGGCCGGCACCCAGTTATGCATGTTGCGGAAGGTCAGCACCATGTCGACGCTGCCCTTGGGCGCGATACGGTAGTTCGCCGGCGGCTCGAACACGCCGAGCCGCACCTTGTCGTAGACGGCCGGATTGGCGTCCAGCTTTTGCCGGAAGCGGGCGGCGCCGCGGCGCGCCCCATCGCTGGCCGATTGCGGATCGTTGCCGGCCGTGATCAGCTGGCCGTGCTGGCGCAGATACGGCGCCAGGATTTCGGTGTACCAGCCGGCGCCGGGCACCAGTTCGACCACCGTCATGTCGGGGCGGATGCCGAAAAACGCCAGGGTTTCATATGGATGGCGGGCGCCGTCGCGGGCCGCATTGGCGGGCGCGCGCCGGGCGCCCGCGATGGCGGCCTTGAGGGCGTCGTCGGCGTGGGCGGCGCCGGCGAAGGACGCGGCAAAAAGGGCGCCAAGGATGAATCGTTGCATGTCAAAGTCTCCGGTGGGCCGGCTGAAGCCGGGTGCCCGGCCGGCGCTTGATGATCGGGCAAGCGCCGGCACCGTTCAAGCGGATTGGTCCCAGGCGCGCACGTGCGCCGGCGCCGCCGCCGTCGAGCCGGCGTCGGCCTGGGCCGCGCCGCGCACGCGCGCGAATGGCAGCACGCCGGCCCAGACCGGATGCGCCATGTCGTCGGCGTCGTCCCGCGGCGGGCCGCTGCGCACCTTGGCGGCGGCTTCCGCCAGCGCGATGCGCATCACCGTGGTGGCGGCGTATTCCTTGTCGCTGCCGGCCCGCACCTGCGCCTGGCGCCCGGGCGCCAGCTTGTCCATCAACGCTTCCATCGCGGCGCGCTTGGCCGCGTCCCCGGCGACCAGCTCGAAACGGCCGTAAATCATCACCGAGCGATAGTTCATCGAGTGGTTGAAGGCCGAGCGGGCCAGCACCAGGCCGTCCAGGTGGGTGATACCGACGCAGGCATCGACTTCGGCCAGGCGCTTGAGCATGCGGCTGCCGTTCGAACCGTGGATGTACAGGTGCTCGCCGGCGCGCCAGCAGGCGGTCGGGATGTTGTGGCTGCCGCTTCCGTCGTGGAAGGCGATGTGGCACAGGTATGCGTCGTCGACGATGGCGCGCACGGTGGCGGCGCTGTAGTCGGCCAGTTCGGCGACGCGGCGCACGCGGGTGCGCGCGCTCGGCGCGGCGGTGGATTCGGGCATGGGGTGGGGCTCCGTGAAAAATGAATGAGTTCGCAATATAATCGTTCTCTGGTTCTGCACAAAGATCCAGGAATGCACTCATTTTTAGGGCCACGAATGGATTACGCGCTGCTCACTTCGACTTTTTTCCACGCCCACCGGCACCGTGGCTGGCCGCGCCAGCGCCTGCTGCACGAATGCCTGCGCGCGGCCATCCGCGACGGCCGTCTGGCGCCCGGGGCGCGCCTGGTCGCCACGCGCGCGCTGGCGGTCGAACTGGGGCTGGCGCGCAACACCGTGCTGTACGCCTATGAGCAACTGGCCAGCGAAGGCTATGTCAGGTCGGATCGGCGCGGCACCGTGGTGGCGGGGATGGTGCGGGTGGCGCCGGCCGCGGCCGGCACGGGCACGCGCGCGCCGCAAGCGGGGCTGGCGCGCCGGATGCGCGACTTGCGCGGCGCGGCGGACGGCGCCAGCCGGGACGGCGAGAAGCTCGGCGAAGACGGCCCCTGCAACGAAAGCCCCGGCGACGGCAACCCGGGTGGAGTCAACCACAGCGGCGCCTTTGCGTCCGGCGTGCCGGCGCTGGCCGAATTTCCGCTGACTCTGTGGCGGCGCATGCTGGAGCGGGCCTGGCGCGCGCTGACGCCGGAGCAGCTCAACTACGGCGCCGCGGCCGGCCAGGCGCCGCTACGGGAAGCCATCGCCGAGCATTTGCGCGCCGCGCGCGGGGTGCTGTGCGAGGCGTCCCAGGTCGTCATCACCGACGGCACCCAGAGCAGCCTGGATCTGTGCGCGCACGCCTTCGCCGACGTCGGCGACACCGTCTGGCTGGAAAACCCCGGCTATCCGGGCGCGCTGGCCGCTTGCCGCGGCGCCGGCCTGACGCCAGCCGGCATCGACGTCGACGCCGACGGCATCGCGCCGACGCCGGACGATTGGCGCCAGCGTCCGCCCCGGCTGATTTACGTCACGCCCTCGCACCAGTATCCGACCGGCGGCGTGCTCAGCCTGAGCCGGCGCCTGGCCCTGATCGCCGGCGCCCGCGCGGCCGGCGCCCTGATCATCGAAGACGATTACGACAGCGAGTTCCGCCACGACGGCGCGCCGCTGTCGGCCATGCAGGGGCTGGAGCCGGACGCCCCCGTGCTCTACCTGGGGACTTTCAGCAAGACCATGTTCCCGGCGCTGCGGATCGGCTTCGTGGTGGTGCCGCGCGGCTTGGCGGCGGCGCTGACGCGGGTGCGCGCGCAATCGGCGGCGCAGGGGCGCGCTGCCGAGCAACTGGCGCTGGCCGAATTCCTGCGCGGCGGCCAGTTCGCGCTGCACGTGCGGCGCATGCGCCGCCTGTACCGCCAGCGCCGCGACGCGCTGACGGCGGCGCTGGAGCGGCATCTGGGCGGCGCCGCCGCGCTGGCCACGGTGCATGGCGCGTCGGCCGGCATGCACCTGGCGCTGCGCCTGGCGCCGGGGGCCGGCCGTGACGTCGCGCTGAGCGCGCGGGCCTTGCGCGGCGGCCTGCTGCTGCCGGCCCTGAGCGCGCACGCGACGGCCGACTCTTGCCACTGGAACGGCTTCATGCTCGGCTACGCCCAGGTGCCGGCCGAGCGCATGGACGCGTTGGCGCGGCAATTGGCGGCCCTGCTGGCCGCCGCCATCACTGCTGGTCCAGCATCCACGCCTTGAGGCCGGTGACCCAGCCCTTGGCGGGCAGGTTCATGCGGCTCTTGATGGCGGCGGCGCGCGCGAACAGTTCGCTGAAGTCGAGCAGGGGCGATTTCTTGAAGGCCAGCACGACGATGTTTTCATCCTTCGGTTCCGGCACCCAGACGACGGCGTCGAACACCAGTTCCATCGCTTGCAGGTTCTTGTCGTAGCTGGCGAAGTCGCCGAAGACATTGGTGATCATGATGCCGTCGGCCGTCAGGCAGTCGTTGCAAGCCTGGTAAAACTCGGGCGTGTCGAGCACCGGGCCGCGCGCCTCTTCGTCGTACAAATCGACCTGCAGCACGTCGACGCTGTCGTGGTTGGCCGGGTCGAGCACGAAGTCGAGGGCGTTCATTTCCCGCACCGCCAGGCGGGCGTCGTTGGCCGGCAGCGCGAACAGGGCGGCGCAGACGGCGATCACGTTCGGGTTCAGCTCGACCGCCGTGACGCGCGCGTCGGGGAAGCGGTGATAGCAGAATTTGGTCAGGGCGGCGCTGCCCAGTCCCAGCTGGACGATATGTCGCGGGCGCTCGTTGAAGAGCATCCACATCATCATCATTTGCACGTAATCGAGTTCGATGTGTTCGGGTTTGGCGATGCGCATGGCGCCCTGCACCCAGGGCGTGCCCAGGTGCAGATAGCGGACGCCGCGCAATTGCGTGACGGTGGTGGGAGGATGGCCGGGCTGGTCGAAGGCGGCGTCGCCGTAGTGGGTGCTGGACTGGGTGTGCATGGTGATGGTGGGGGTGGCGTGAAGCCAAGTTTAACAGTTGGCCCCGCCGCCTTGCCCGTTAACGAAAAAAGACGCCTAGGCGTCCTTTGGCGCAAAGCCGCTCGCTCGGCTCGGATCAGCCTTGCTTGCGGCGCCGCAGCACCGCGCCCAGCAAGACCAGGCCGCCCAGCATCATGCCGTAGCTGGCCGGTTCCGGCACCGCCGCCACGTTGAAATTGCCGCCGTAGCTCGATATGTCGCCCGCGGTACCGGTGATGGTCAGTATCAGCGGCGCCATCGTGGCGATGTCCGGCAGTAAGTGGCCGCCCGAGTAAGTACCATCGCCCGGGACGGTTGACAGGGTGAGGATGAAGGGATTGCCGTTCAGGGCGGCGCTCGTAAAGCTGATGAATTGCGAGGCTTTCGTGCTGATGTTGGTGAAGCCGCCGTTGGCCAGCAGTGCCCCTGCGTCGGGGCTGAAGGTGAACGTATAGGTATCGGTGAAGAAACCGGCCACGTGTTCGGCACCGAAGTGGGTGGTCCAGTTGGGGGTGCTACCCATCAGGGCGATTGTGTAGTCATGGTCGTCGGCGAAGGCGCTGCTTGCCGAGGCGGCCAAACAGGCCGCAAGGAGGAGTGGTTTCAGCTTCATGGTGATCCTATATGTGTGATTAAGGTCAATCCCGGGATGTCGCGTAGTCAACATTATCTCCAGGTTTTGAACTTGTCAATAAGATATTTCCCAATCAAAAACATTACTCAAATAGTTTTGCTCTAAATCAGGGGCAATGTTGAGGTCGTTAATTTATTTTTAATTCGAAATGTGGCTTTAAAAACACAAAATATTTATAAGTATCAATACGATACTTGATTCATTTTGATTACTTGCAAGTAATAAATGAATGGATTGCATAAACTAATGACTGTGCGCTTGATTTAATTTAATTCAAGAAATATTAATTTTGGTCAATTGTTTATAGGGAATATGCATGGTTGCAATTGACGCGAGATCGCGAATAATTACCCGTTGGGAATAATCAGGCTGACCGTCAAGCCGCCGCCGGCGCGGTTGGCCAGGATGATGCGGCCGCCGTGCGCCTCGGCGATTTCGCGCGCCAGGGCCAGGCCCAGGCCGGTGCCGCTGCGCTTGGTGGAGTAAAACGGCACCAGGGCGTTGCGCAAGACGTCGTCGTTCATGCCGGGGCCGCGGTCTTGCACGTCGATGCGCAGCAGCGCTTGCGCGTGGCGCACGCGCAGGCTGACCCGCTCCGGCGCGGAACCGGATTCATGCGCGTTTTTGAGCAGATTGAGCAGCGCCTGCTCCATCTGGGCCGGGTCGAATCGGCTCTCTGGTGGCGGCGGCTCGCTCAGGTGGAAGTTGATCTGCGAGCCCAGCCGGGCCA
>DMYQ01000028.1:24408-34713 GCA_003482555.1 Janthinobacterium sp.
GTCTGCACTTCCTGGCGCCGTAATTCCAGGGTGAGTTGCCGCAGCAGCAGTAATTCGTGTTTGCGTCCATTCAGGCTGAAGCCGCGCCGGGCCAGGTGGTAGACCTCTTCCTCTTCCCCCTCGCCGTTGGAAAACAGGCCGTCGCCGCCGCGCGCGAGCGCCTCGCCCAGCGCCGCCGCCGTCAGTTTCAAGAGCGCGGCCAGGCGCTGTCCCTCCAGCTTGCGTCCTGCGTCCAGCAACTGGCGGGCGGCGATATTGGCGTACACGATGACGTCGCCCTCGGCCACCAGCAGCATCGCCACCGGCGTGTTTTGCACCATCGTGTCGAGCAACAGTTCGCGCTGGGTCAAGTCCAGGCGCTGCTTGCGCAGCACGTCGCCGAGCGCGTTGTGGGCCGCCACCAGGTCGGCCAGTTCATCTTGCCGCGTCCAGTGCAGGGCGAAGGAAAAATCGCCGTCCTGGTAGCTGGTGACGCTGCCCGCCAGGGCGCGGAACAGCGACAGCATGGGCGCCAGTTGCGCGCGGACGGCGAGGATGGCCGGCGGCAGCGCGCAAGCCAGAGCGAGCGCCGCCACCAGGGCTGGCTGCTTCGGCAAGAAGTGCGCCAGCGCCAGGGTTAGCAGGATGGTGGCGGCCAGCAAGGCGGCCAGCAGGGCCGAGCAGCGCGCCAGCAGCGGCAGGGAGCGCCCCCTCATGGCCGGGCGATACCGAGCCGTTCCATGCGCCGGTACAGGGCTTGGCGCGACAGGCCCAGTTCCACGGCCGCCTGCGCCACGACGCCATTGGCGCGCGCCAGGGCGGCGCCGACGGCGGCGCGCTCCGCTTCGCCGCGCTCCGCTTCCGCGCGTTCCGGTTCCGCCGGCACGGCGGCAAGCCTGGGCGCGGACGGCAAGCCCAGCTCGGCGGCCCCGATCGAGGCACCGGCCGTCAGCAGGCTGGCGCGCAGCATGACGTTTTTCAGTTCGCGCACATTGCCGGGCCAGGCGTGCGCCAGCAGGGCCGCGGCGGCCGCCGCCTCCAGGCTCTTGCCCGGGCCCAGGAAGTGGCGTGCCAGCGGCAGGATGTCGGCCGGGCGCGCCGCCAGCGGCGGCAGGCGCAACTCGATCACGTTGAGGCGGTAAAACAAGTCTTCGCGGAAGGTGCCGGCCCGTATCATCGCGCCCAGGTCGGCGTTGGTGGCGCTGATGACGCGCACCTTGACGCGCCGCTCGCGGTTCGAGCCGAGCCGCTCGAAGCGCCCCGTTTCCAGCACGCGCAGCAGCTTCATTTGCCCGGCCGGCGGCAGGTTGCCGATTTCATCGAGGAACAGGGTGCCGCCGTCGGCGGCCTCGAACTTGCCCTCGCGGGCGCGCGTGGCGCCCGTGTAGGCGCCCGCTTCGGCGCCGAACAGTTCGGCCTCGATCAGCTCGGCCGGCAGGGCGCCGCAGTTGAGCACCACGAAGGGCCCGGCCGCGACCTGGGAATTGGCTTGCACGATGGCGGCGATGCACTCTTTTCCGCTGCCGTTGGGGCCGCTGATCAAGACCGGCACGTCGGCCCGCGCCACCTGGCAAGCCAGGCGGATCACGGTTTCCGTGGCCGGGTCGCGCCACACCATGCCGCGCAAGTCGAAGTCGCTCTCGAGTTCGCGCCGGGCGCGCTGGTCTTGCAGCGCGCGCTCTTGCAGGGCGCGCTTGGCCTGCCCCAATTCAAGCAGATTGCCGACGCTGGCCATCAGGCGCTCGTCGCGCCAGGGCTTGGCCAGGTAGTCGGCCGCACCCGCCTTGATCAAGTCGACGGCCGCGTCGAGGTGGGTCCAGGCCGTCAGCAGTATCACGGGCAAGTCGGGATGGCGGGCGCGGATGGCGCGAAACAGACTGGCGCCCTCGGCGCCCGAGGTGGTGTCGGCGGAAAAATTCATGTCCTGGATGACCAGGTCGACCGCGTGCCGCTCGAGCAGGGCCAGGCCTTCGGCGGGCGCGGCGGCGCACAGGGAGTCGATATCGTGCAGGGACAAGAGGACGTCCAGCGCGACCGTTACGGCGGCGTTGTCGTCGATAATTAATATGGTAGGCATAAGCTTAGCATAACGTAAACAGCCCCCTCTCCGCTGCGCCTCAGGCGCCGCGGGTGGCGCTGGCCGGCGAGATCGACGCCGCCCGCCACGCCGGCCCGTACACGGCGGCCAGGCCCAGCGCCCAGAAGACGGCGGCGCCGGCGCCGATGTAGGCCGGCGGCAGCCGGCCCAGTTCCAGCTGGCTCACCAGCAATTCGTTGAGCGCCAGTGCCAGCAGCGCGCCGGCGGCCACGCCGGCGCTGGTGATGAGGATGTTTTCCGTGATGAAGTAACGCAGGATGTCGATGCGTCGCGCCCCCAGCGCGCGTCGCACGCCGATCTGCTTGCGGCGCTGCGCCACCCACAGGCTGGAGATGCCGACGATGCCGCTGGCGGTGACCAGCAGCAGCAGGGCGCTGACCCCGATCAGCATCCACGACAGGGCCAGGTCGGCCCGGTAGCGCTTGGCCCGCTGCTCTTGCATGGTTTCGGTGCGCACCACGAGCGGGCCGACGGCGGCCGCGCGCAGCGCCGCGTCGACTTCGCGCATGACCCGCTCGCGCTGGCCCGGCTCGGTGCGCACGGTGTAGATGGCGCCGTGCCCGCCGAGATGGCGGATCGGCATGAGCAGGGAGTATTCGGCCCTGGCGTCGGCTTCCGCGTTCGGCGTTTGCAAGGCGGCGACGACGCCCACCACGCGCGCCGTGGCGGCCTTGGCGTCGGAACCGAAATACACCGTTTTGCCGAGCACGCTGGCCGCGCCCGGCCAGGCTTTCTCGGCCAGCGCGCGCGTCACGATCAGCACCTGCGGCAGCGCGTCGTCGTCATTGCGGTCGACGTCGATGACTTCGTCGGGCCGGAAGTCGCGCCCGGCGATCAGCTTCAAGCCCCAGGTTTGCACCAGCGAGTCGGGCGAGGCATAGGTGGAAGCGTTGATTTCGGTGCGCGCCTGTCCGGGCTCGGTGCGCAAGCTGCCGATCATGCCGGAGCCGGACAGCGGCAACTGGCGCGCGTTGGCCACCGAGGCCACGCCCGCCAGCGCGCGCAAGCTGGCCGTGATGCGTTGCCCGATCGCCAGTTGCTGGTTGACGCCGCCGGGCTTGAGGTTGTCGAGGATGACGGCGAAGATCGCGCTCTCGTCGGCCACGCCGCTGGGGCGCTGCGCCGCCGCCTGGCGCACGTTGACGATATACAGGGCATTGACGAGGATGGCCAGGCTGAGCGCCACTTGCAGGGCCAGCAGCACGGCCCCGGTTTTGCTGCGCATCAGCGCCGACAGGATGGGACGGATTTCCATGGAGAGCCTCATTGTGATTTCAGTTGCAGGGCGGGCGCGACCTGGCAGGCGCGCCAGGTCGGCAGCAGGCCGGCGGCCAGCGCCGCCAGCACCGACAGGGCAAAGGTCAGGGCCAGCATTTGCCAGTCCATGTGGGCGACCACGGCCAGTTGTTCCGACTGCGTGGCGATCAGCGCCAGCGCGCCGAAGGCGAACAGCAAGCCGAGGGCGCCGCCGGCCAGGCCGATGACGCCGGCCTCGATCAGGAATTGGCGGAAGATGTCGGCGCGGGCCGCGCCCAGCGCGCGGCGGATGCCCACTTCGGCGGCGCGCACCGAAAACTTGGCGAGCAAGAGGCCGATGGTGTTGACCAGGCATAGCAGCAGGAAGCCGAAGGCGAGCCAGGCCGCCAGGCGGTTGTCTTGGCCGACCACGTGCAATTCTTCCATCCACTGGCGCAAGTCGTACAGGGTGTTGGGCGCCTTGCGCGGCAGCCGGCCCAGGCGGCGCTGTTCGACCGCGTAGCCGTCCAGGTAATCTTGCAGCGCGGCCCGGTCGGCGCCGCTCGCGGTCTCGAACCAGAACTGGATCCAGGTGCATTCCGAATCGAGAATGCCCTGGTAGCCGGGCTTGGACGAGGCCGTGCACCACATATTGCCGTTCACGCCGATATGGTGGCGCACCGCGCTGGCCAGGGGCAGCACGTACTCGTCGGCGGCGCCGAAATAATCATTGCCGATCAAATGGTGGGCGTGCGGCAGTGGCCGCCAGTCGTCCAGCACGCCGCTCACTTGATAGTCGACGCCCTCCATGCTGACCCGGCGCCCGACCGGGTTGGCGTCGCCGAACAGTTTTTCCGCCAGGGCGCGGTTGAGCACCACCATGTCGGCGCCGGACGCGTCTTCCGCCGCGCTCCACGCCTGGCCGTAGCGGAAAGGGGTCTCGAACATGGCGAAGAAGTCGCGGCTGGCGACCAGGCCATGGGACAAGAACACGGCCAGGTCGGGCCGCGCCGGTGCTATCGTCGTGGCGGCGCCGTACAGGGCGGCGCGGCGCAAGCCCTGCTTGCCATCGAGCAGATTTTTAGCGTCGCGATAGCTCATCTGAAGGTCGTCGGGCGCCGCGCCCGGCGTGTATCCGGCCAGCGGGCCGGGGTCGAGCACCGGCACGAACAGGCGCGCGCTCTTGTGCGGCAGCGGGTCGCCCGACATGACGTGCAAGATGGTCAGGGTGCTGACGCTGGCGGCCACGCCGATGGCCAGGGTCAGCACCATCAGCGCCGTCAGGGCCGGGTTGCGGCGCAGGCTGCGCACGCCCAGCAGTAAATAGTAATGCCACATGGCGCCTCCTCAGACGGCGCCGGCGCCGCTGCGCAGCGACGGTCCCTTGCGCACCAGGTCCGACACCTGGCCGTCGATGATGTGGACGTTGCGCTGCGCGCGCTCGGCCAGTTCCGGGTCGTGCGTCACCATCAGGATGGTGGTGCCCTGGGCGTTGATTTCTTCCAGCAATTGCATGACGCCGCGCGCCATCTGCGTGTCCAGGTTGCCGGTCGGTTCGTCGGCGAGCAGCAGGCGCGGCGTGCCGGCCAGCGCGCGCGCGATCGCCACGCGCTGCTGCTGGCCGCCCGACAGCTCGGCCGGGTAGTGCTTCATGCGCGCCGCCAGGCCCACCTTGGCGAGGGCGTCTTCGATGCGCTCGCGGCGCTCGGCGCGGTTGAAGCCGCGGTAGCGCAGCGGCACGTCGACGTTGTCGAACAGGGACAGGTCGGGGATCAGGTTGAAGCCCTGGAAGATGAAGCCGAGTTTTTCATTGCGCAGGCGCGAACGGGCATTGTCGTCCATGCCGCGCACGTCGACGCCGTCGAGGATGTATTGGCCATCGCTGAATTCCTCGAGCAGGCCGGCGATGTTGAGGAAGCTGGTCTTGCCCGAGCCGGAAGGCCCGGTGACGGTGACGAACTCGCCCTGCTTGACCTCGATTTCAAAGCCGCGCAGGGCGTGGGTTTCGATCATGTGGGTGCGGTAGATTTTGCTCAGATTATGCATGCGCAGCATGGGGCCTCCGGTAGGATGGGTTATTGATTGATGGAGACGCGCGCGGCGTTTCCGAAAAGTTCGGTGCCGGCGATGACGACTTGATCGCCCAGGTTCAGGCCGGCGGCGATTTCGACGGCGGCGACGCTGGTCGCGCCCAGCTTGACGGGGGTGCGCACGGCCACGCCGTCGCGCACCACGTAGACGTGGCGCCCGCCCTCGGCCTCGACGAAGGGGCCGCGCGCCAGCAGCAGCACGTTCGGCTTTTCATCGATCAAGAGGCGGGCCGTGACGCGCTGGTTCTGGCGCAGGCCGGCCGGCTGGGCGCCGTCCAGGCGCAGCCGCGCCAGCACCTGGTTGTTGACCACTTCCGGCGACAGCGCCGTCAGCTTGCCGGACGCCTTGACGGCGCCGGCTTCGATCTCGGCGCGCATGCCCAGGCCCATGTCGGCGACATAGGTTTCCGGCACTTCCAGCTCGACTTCCAGGCGCGACAGGTCGACCAGGGTCATCAGGGCGGTGTTGGCCGCCACCACGCTGCGGTTGGCCACCGACAGGGTGCCGATGAAGCCGGCCACCGGGGCGCGCACGGTCAATTCTTCGATGCGGCGTTTGGCATTGGCCAGGCTCAGGCGCTGGGTTTGCAACTGGCTTTGCCGGGTTTGCATGGCCAGGCCCACGTCTTCGCCCTCCAGGCCGGCGGCCAGTTCGGCGTGGCGGCTGCGGATCTCGGCCGAGCGCAGCGCGTCCCTGGCTTTCTGGTAGTCGATCTTGGCGATGACGCCGAGCTGTATCACGCTGTCGTAGCGCTCCAGGGTGCGCTGGGCCGAGAGGCGGTCGATCTCGGCCGTGTCGGCGTCGCGCCGGGCCAGCAGTTTTTGTTTTTTCGCCAGGATCCGCTGGCGCGCCACTTCCGCCTCCAGTTGCTCGACGCCGGCTTGTTCGCGCTTGAGCTGCTCGTTCAAGTCTGGCGATTCCAGCACCGCCAGCACGTCGCCCTTGTTGACGGTGTCGCCGGCCTTCGCCATCAGGGTGACGGTGGCGGCCGCCGTCGCGTACAGGGTCGGGCTGACGGCCGCCACCATGCGGCCGTTGACGGCGGCATCACGGATCAGCGTGCCGCGCTCGACCCTGGCGATGCGCAGGCGCGCCCCGTTGACGGAGTGCTCGCTGGAGCGCCAGGCGCCGATCAGCAGGACGGCGGCGGCCAGCGGAACCAGCGCGCCCAGGAGCCACAGGGCGCGCCGTTTGCGGCCTTGCGCCGGCGTGGCGGGGATGACGGCGTCTTGGGAAGAGGTATCGCGGATCATGGCTTTATCGTATAAAAGGATAAAGTTTGATATGCAGGAAACGTGCCAGCGGCCAGGGCGCTGGCTTTCATGGGAAGAGGGGGCGGACTGTCCGCTGTCCGGGCTGTCCGCACTGTCCGCCGGGTGTCCGCGCGGCGCCCGCCGCTCTATTTTTCCTGCGCCATCGGTTTGCTCTTGTCGATCACCTCGTGGCAATCGCCCTTGATGACGGCGTTGTCGTAGTTGGTCCAGCCGTAGCTGTCGACGTAGCGCTTGTGCTGCTTGAATTGCTTGTTGACGAAGCTCCATTCGAGCCTTTCGTCGGGGTAGTGGATATCGCCCAGGTCGAGCAGGGTGTGGAAAACGTTTTCCGTGGACAGGCGCGCCTTGCGGTGGCGCAGCAGTTGCGCCACCTTGTTCGGATAGCGCTGCTGGAATTGATCGGAATACCAGACCATGGCCGGCACATGGAATTCGAATTGCGTGTTGTGGCCGTGGAAGGCCAGCCGGCAAGTGCCGTCGTACAGGGTCTGGCCGTGGTCGGAGACGTACATCAGCGAGCTCAGTTGATGGCTGTCCTTGAGCGTGTCGATGACGTGGGCCAGGAACCAGTCGGTGTACAGGATGGAGCTGTCGTAGCTGTTGTTGAGCTGCGGCTTGATCTGGATATCGGTGTAGACCGGCTTGTCGACGCCGAACAGCGACGGTTGCCATTTGTCGAAAGTCTTCGGATAGCGCTGGCTGTAGTTCCAGTGGCTGCCCAGGGTATGCAGGACGATCAGCTTTTTCGGCGCCGGGTCGGCCAGCGCGTTTTTCAGCGGATCTAACAAAATCTGGTCGAAATTGGAGGTATTGGTGAAGCCGCCCAGGTTGAGGAACTGGATCACGTCGGCTTCCTTGGCGAACACCGACACCGGAGTGTCGAACTGGCCGAAGGAATTCTGGTTCGACAGCCAGTAAGTCTTGAAGCCCGCTTCTTTATAGGCGGTCAGGAAGGATTTCTCGGAAAAGCCGTCCTTCAGGCTTTGCGTGGCCGGCTTGCGCGAGACGATGACGGGCACCGACAGGCGCGTCGCCGATACCGAGGTGATGAGGTCGGGCAGGGTGACCAGGTTGCGTTCTTGCTTGAGCAGGGGATTGGTGTCGCGCTCGTAGCCGTTCAAGCTCCAGCGGTCGTAGCGCGACGATTCGCCGATCACCATGATCACCACTTCTGGACTGGTGTTGGGCGCACCCTGGTGCGCGCCGAAGTTGAACTTGCGACTCTTTTCGCTCAATTCGGACAGGTATTTGCGCTCTTTATAAAAGTCGACGCCGCGCGCCATCAGGCCGAAGGGCCAGGAATTGCTGAAGACGTCGAAGTCGAAGGGCAGCTTGGCCCAGTGCGGCAGGCGCGGCAGCTTCAGGCTGGTGTGGTGGGCCGGCGGCGTGCTCACCGAGTTCGGATCGCTGCTTTCGTCGGCGTCTTCTTCCTCGTCCTCGTCCTCGTCGCCGAAACCGGAGGCGGCCGCGCTGTCGGCGGCGGCCGAGGCGGACGTGGACGACGAAGCCGGCTTGGGCGCGGACTTGGCCGCCGTTGCCGTCTTGACCAGCGCTGCCACCTTGATCACCGGGCTTGACCGTGCCGGCGGCGCCAGCGCTTCCGAAGCCGCGTCGGCCGAGGCGCTGGCCGACGGTTTGGCGTGGATGCCGAATTCATAACCATAGCCCCAGACTGCGGCGACCAGGGCCAGCGCCACCAGCGCCACCGGACGCGAGGAATCGCTCCAGTCCAGGTCGCGCGTCTTGCGGACCAGGCGCCAGACCACGATCCACCAGCCGATCACGGCCAGCATGATGCCGCCCATCAGCCAGATTTTCTGCCCCAGGAATTCGATCGACTCGCGCGGGCTGGTCTCGGCGATGATGCCCAGGTGGTGGGTCGAGATGCCCTGACCGTAAAAGATGAACAGATAAATTTCCGTCGGCACGGCCAGGAAGGCTGGCAGCAAGAGCCAGTGGAACCAGGCCGGGCGCTTGAGCAAGGCCCACGCGGCCAGCCAGGCCAGGGCTTCGACGCCGAGCATGCGCAGCGGGCGGTCGAACGGCTTGCCCAGCAAAACGGGGACGAAGGGTACCGCGGACAGCAGCAGGTAGGAGAGCAGGATGAACAGATTGGCTGGGCGAAGCAGGGGGCGCATAAAAACCGACGAAAGAAAAATGTCCGCCATTATGCGATCATTTGCGGCCGGGGCGGCAAGCGAGCTCTTAAATAGCGTGAATTTGTCGCATCCGCCCCGCGCCCGCGGCCCCGCTTGCTGAAATTTCATGCGGAAAAAGTGTCAAAGCGGTTGACCTTGCGCAATCGAGGGTCTATACTCGCGAGTTCTCGAATTTATTCTGCACATCGTATACGTATTCGTCGCTGCTCCTAGCTGAGTGGCTGTCGGCGCCTCCTTTGTCAGTGCAAACCGGGACTAGGTTTTAGTCCCCGGGCAATTGCCCGGGTTATCAATCGTGGTAATTTTGTTGGATTTATAACGATGCCAACCATCAATCAGTTGATTCGCCAGCCGCGTGTTTCGGTACGCGTCAAGAGCAAATCGCCGGCGCTGGAAAACAGCCCGCAAAAACGTGGCGTCTGCACACGTGTTTACACAACGACTCCAAAGAAGCCAAACTCGGCTCTGCGTAAAGTCGCTAAAGTTCGCCTGACCAATGGTTTCGAAGTCATTTCGTACATTGGCGGTGAAGGCCATAACCTGCAAGAGCATAGTGTTGTGCTGTTGCGCGGTGGCCGCGTCAAGGATTTGCCGGGTGTGCGTTACCACATGGTGCGCGGTGCCCTCGATACCCAAGGCGTCAAAGACCGTAAGCAGTCGCGTTCGAAATACGGTACCAAAAAGGCCAAGGCCGGTAAGAAGTAATCCCCAAGTTTCGCTGAGTGGTAACTAGCTAAGTGAATGTAGTCGACCGCATTGGTCGAGTAAGTGGAAGACTATGATGGTCGTCCGCGAGTGTGCCAATGATGCGCACGCTCAACTGAAGATTGAAAGGAATTGATATGCCACGTCGTCGTGAAGTACCCAAGCGCGAAATTTTGCCAGATCCAAAATTCGGCAACACTGATGTCGCTAAATTCGTGAACGTTCTGATGCTGTCCGGTAAAAAATCGGTCGCAGAAAACATCATCTACGGTGCTTTCGAGCACATCAAAGCAAAATCGGGCAAGGATCCGCTCGAAGTGTTCGCTACCGCGATCAACAACGCCAAGCCTTTGGTCGAAGTGAAATCCCGTCGCGTCGGTGGTGCAAACTACCAGGTGCCGGTCGAAGTTCGCCCAGTCCGTCGTATGGCTCTGTCGATGCGTTGGTTGCGCGAAGCCGCGAACAAGCGCAGCGAAAAATCCATGCCACAACGCCTCGGCGGTGAGCTGATGGAAGCGGCTGAAAGCCGCGGCGGCGCCATGAAAAAACGCGATGAAGTCCATCGCATGGCTGAAGCGAACAAAGCGTTCTCGCATTTCCGCTTCTAATAAAAACGCCGGCTCCCGCAAGGGGGTCGTCAGTATCTGTTGTTCGAGGCCGGGCTCATTTTTGCAAAAAAATGCTGCCCGGTTTTGTCCATTCATTTAGGATTAATTATGGCCCGCAAGACCCCCATTGAGCGCTACCGCAATATCGGTATTTC
>DMYQ01000028.1:34852-35802 GCA_003482555.1 Janthinobacterium sp.
CGCTACCGCAATATCGGTATTTCCGCTCACATCGACGCAGGTAAGACGACCACCACCGAACGCGTGCTGTTCTACACCGGCGTCAATCACAAGATTGGTGAAGTGCATGATGGCGCCGCCACCATGGACTGGATGGAGCAAGAGCAAGAGCGCGGTATCACGATTACGTCCGCAGCCACGACTTGCTTCTGGAAAGGGATGGCTAACAATTTCCCTGAGCATCACATCAACATCATCGACACGCCGGGCCACGTCGACTTCACGATTGAAGTCGAACGCTCGATGCGCGTGCTCGACGGCGCCTGCATGGTTTACTGTGCAGTCGGCGGCGTGCAACCGCAGTCGGAAACCGTATGGCGTCAAGCCAACAAGTACAAAGTGCCACGTCTGGCCTTCGTCAACAAGATGGACCGTACCGGCGCCAACTTCTTCAAGGTCTACGAGCAAATGCGCGCGCGCCTGAAGGCGAACCCGATTCCGCTGCAGATCCCTATCGGCGCGGAAGAGAACTTCCTGGGCGTCGTCGATCTGGTCAAGATGAAAGCCATCTACTGGGACGATACGTCCCAGGGTATGAAGTTCGACTACCGCGAAATCCCGGCCGAACTGGCCGAGCAGGCAGCCGAATGGCGCGAGAAAATGGTCGAAGCCGCCGCTGAAGCCTCCGAAGAGCTGATGAACAAATACCTCGACGAAGGCGACTTGACCGAAGAAGAAATCAAGACGGCTCTGCGTCAGCGTACGATCGCTTCGGAAATCGTGCCGATGATGTGCGGTACCGCGTTCAAGAACAAGGGCGTGCAAGCCATGTTGGATGGCGTCATCGAATACCTGCCGTCGCCGGTGGATATCAAGCCTGTGCAAGGTTTGGACGAAGACGATCAGCCGACCGAGCGTAAAGCCGAAGACACCGAGAAATTCTCGGCCTTGGCGTTCAAGATCATGACCGA
>DMYQ01000028.1:36011-37212 GCA_003482555.1 Janthinobacterium sp.
CGTATTTTGCAGATGCATGCCAACCAACGCGAAGAAATCAAGGAAGTCCACGCTGGCGACATCGCCGCCGCCGTCGGTCTGAAAGATGCGACCACGGGCGAAACCCTGTGCGATCCTAGCTCGATCATCACGCTGGAACGCATGGTCTTCCCTGAGCCGGTGATTTCCCAAGCCGTCGAGCCAAAAACCAAGGCCGACCAGGAACGCATGGGCCTGGCGCTCAACCGTCTGGCACAGGAAGATCCTTCGTTCCGCGTCAAAACGGATGAAGAATCCGGTCAAACCATCATCGGTGGTATGGGCGAGTTGCATCTGGAAATTATCGTCGACCGCATGAAACGTGAATTCAACGTCGAAGCGACCGTCGGTAAGCCACAAGTTGCGTATCGTGAAACGATCCGCAAGGTGTGCGAAGAGTCCGAAGGCAAGTTCGTCAAGCAATCCGGTGGTCGTGGTCAATACGGTCACGTGGTTCTGAAGATCGAGCCGCAAGAGCCGGGCAAGGGTTTCGAATTCGTCGACGCGATCAAGGGCGGTACCGTGCCACGCGAATACATCCCCGCGGTTGAAAAGGGTGTGCGCGACACGCTGACTTCGGGCGTGATGGCTGGTTATCCAGTGGTCGACGTCAAGGTCACCCTGTTCTTCGGTTCTTACCATGATGTCGATTCGAACGAAAATGCGTTCCGCATGGCCGCTTCGATGGCGTTCAAGGACGGTTGCCGCAAGGCGTCGCCGGTCATCCTGGAACCGATGATGTCGGTTGAAGTGGAAACGCCGGAAGACTACGCCGGTACCGTGATGGGCGATCTGTCGTCGCGTCGCGGTATGGTGCAAGGTATGGATGAGATCGCTGGCGGTGGCGGCAAGATCATCAAGGCCGAAGTGCCTCTGTCGGAAATGTTCGGCTACTCGACCTCGTTGCGTTCCGCAACCCAAGGCCGTGCGACCTATTCGATGGAATTCAAGCACTATTCGGAAGCGCCTAAGCATGTGACGGAAGCGATCGTCAGCTCGAAAGCGAAGTAATCAGCATAATCAGCATTGTGGGCTGGATTTCACGAGAATTCCAGCCCCTACATTTAAATCATTGTTCTAAGGAAGAATATAATGGCAAAAGGTAAATTCGAACGGACCAAGCCGCACGTCAACGTCGGCACCATCGGTCACGTCGATCACGGTAAAACCACGCTGACAGCTG
>DMYQ01000304.1:0-8647 GCA_003482555.1 Janthinobacterium sp.
TAGTTTTGGGTCCAGGTGTGCATGTCGGTCTCCTCCGGGAATGCGGTCAATGAATTTTTTGTTGTTGTGTTGCTGCGCGCTGGTAAGCAAGGTCAGCAAGGAGTGTAACGACAGTCGAACGGCCCGGGGTCGTCAAAGGGAGTGAAAAGAATTAACGGCAGAAGTGAATATTTTTCACGCGAAGCGAAACATCGCCGAGAATGCCGCTTGACCATATTTGCAGCTTGGGCGGGGGTTTTATGGCAAGATTGTGATCTGGCGCAAATGCAGTGGCGCCGCCCGATTCACCGCCAGACAGGAGATCACCATGGTGCGCCAGTTCCGTTCAGGCATCCGGCCGCTTGCGCACGCGCTGGCGCTGGTCTTGTGCGCCGCTCTGCCGGCATGGGCCGCGCCGGCCGACTTGAGCGCCGCCCAGCGCGCCTGGGTGGCGCGACAGGCGGCGCTGCGCTTCGCGCCGGAAAAGGATTATGGCCCCTTCATCTATGTCGACGGGGAAGGCAATCCGCTCGGCCTGTCGATGGATTTTCTGCGCCTGATCGGCGCCAAGACCGGCTTGCGCTTCACCGTCATGGAAGCGCTGAACCTGGACCAGAACCTGGCGCTGGCCAAGTCCGGCGCCGTTGACCTGCTCAGCTCCTTGCGGCCGACGCCGGAGCGCGCCCGCTTCCTCGGCTTCACGACGGCCTATGTGTCGATTCCGGCCGCGCTGATCGAGCGCGCCGGGGCGCCGGCCTCAAGCCTGGCCGACATGGGCGGACGCCGCGTGGCGCTCGGCAAGGGCTATGCGGTGGAGGCTTATGCGCGCGAGCGCTATCCGACCGTGACCTGGGTGGCGCTGCCGAACGACGAGGAGGCGCTGGCCGAATTGCGCGCCGGCCGGGTCGACGCCGCGGTGGCGGACTTGGCCAGCCTGCGCTTCATCAGCGGGCGGCGCGGCTGGAACGATCTGCGGGTGGTCGAACAGCTGGGCTTTGACTATACGCTCAGCTTTGCCTACCGCAAGGACAGCCCGGAACTGGGCGCCGTCCTGCAGCGCGGCTTGCAAGCCATTTCCGCGCGAGAAAAGAACGTCATCCTGGCGCGCTGGCTGCCGCCGCTGGCCGGCACCTGGCAAAACCGGCCGCTGGCGCCGATGGCCGGTGTCGCCGCCCTGTTGCTGCTGGCCGCCGGCCTGGCCGCCTGGAGCCGGCGCCGGCGCGGGGACGGGCAGGGATGAGGCCGGCCCCGCGGCGCGCCGCCTTGCGGACTGCGCTGAGCACTCTGCTGCAATTCGGCGTCCTGTATTTTGCGCTGGCCATGGCCGCCATCTTCCTGTCCCGGCAGCCGGGCAATATCGCCACGCTGTGGCTGGCCAACGCGCTCGGCATCGCCTACCTGCTGATCCAGCCGCGCGCGCTGGCGCCGGCCCTGCTGCTGTGCGCGGCCGGCGCCAACCTGTTGGCCAACCTGGCCTACGGCGACACGGCGGCGCTGGCGCTCACCTTCTTGCCGGCGAACGCGCTGGAAATGGCCGTCGGCGCCTATCTGGTGCGGCGCGCCGGCGTCGGCCCGGCCTTCGACGAAAGCCCCGGCAACATGCTGCGCTTCGTCGCGCTGGCGTGCTGCGCGCCGCCGCTGATCGGCGCCACCCTGGGCGCGGCCATCATTTCGGCGCAGGGCTTTTCCACCTTTTCCAGGGTGTGGCCATCCTGGTATGCCGGCGACATCACCGGTTCGGTCGCCACCATGCCGCTGGCGCTGCTCTTCATCCGCGAGGGCGCGCGCGCCTTTTTCGCCAGGGTCGACTGGCTGCAAACGGCCGCGCAGGCTTGCCTGTCGGTCGCCGTCAGCGTGTTCGCCCTGCTGTATCTGCCCTTTCCCTTCATTTATGTGATGGTGCCCCTGATGCTGGCGTCGATCACGCTCGGCGTCGAGAGCGTCGCCATCCTGGTGTGGTTGTCGCTGCTGGTCACCGCCGGCATGATTTCTGGCGGCTATTTCGCGGCGCCGCCCGTCACGGCCGACTGGCAGGTGCTGCTGATTTATCTGCCCATCCTGCTCACCTTGCTGCCCCCGCTGCTGCTGGCCGCGAGCGGCAAGCAGGGGCGCCTGCGCGAGCAGGTGCGACGCCGCTTCGAGCTGGCCCTGGAACACAATAATATCGAGCTGCAAACCATCATCGACCACATGCCGGCCATGGTCGCCTACTGGGATTCGCGCCTGCTCAACGAGTTCGGCAACCGCGCCTACCTGGAGTGCTTCGGCCACACGGCGGCGCGCATGCGCGGCATGCACATCGGCGAGGTGATCGGGGCGCAACAATACCGCGACAATCTGCCCTTCATCGGCGCCGCGCTGCGCGGCGAAGCGTCCATGTTCGAGCGCAGGAACGACGACGGCAGTGATACCCTGGTCTCTTACGTGCCCGACATGGCCGAGGGCGTGGTGCTGGGCTTCTATGTGTTCTTGACGGACGTGACGGCGTTGCGGCGCGCGCGCGAGGCCGAGCTGTCGGCGCAGGCGCAGTTGCAGGGCGTGGTCGACGCGGCCAGCGAATTTTCCATCATCGCCACCGATCTGGAGGGCGTGATCCGGCTCTTCAGCCCGGGCGCGCAACGCATGCTCGGCTATGCGGCCGAAGAGGTGCTGGGCTTGCGCACGCCGGCCTTGCTGCACCTGCCGCAAGAGGTGGCGCGCCGGGGCGCCGAGCTGAGTTTGCAACTGGGACGCCAGGTGCAAGGCTTCGACGTGTTCGTCGAACTGCCGCGCCAGGGCCAGGCCGAATCGCGCGAATGGAGCTATGTGCGCAAGGATGGCAGCCAGGTGCCCGTGAATCTGGTGGTGACGGCCATCGTCGACGCGGACGGCGCCGTCAGCGGTTTTCTCGGCGTGGCCAACGACATCACGGGGCAAAAGCGCTTGCAGGCCTCGCTGCTGGGCGCCAAGGAACAGGCCGAGGCGGCCAGCCGCGCGAAGAGCGAGTTCGTGGCCAATATGAGCCATGAAATCCGCACGCCGATGAACGCGGTGCTGGGCTTGACCCATTTGCTGGGCAGCACGGCGCTCAGTTCCGAGCAAAGGAAGTACCTGGACATGATACGGGTCTCGGGCCAGTCGCTGATGAGCATCCTGAACGATATCCTCGATTTTTCAAAGGTCGAAGCCGGCCGCATGGAGTTGGCGCCCGTGCCTTTCCAGCTCGACGCGGTGCTCAATGCGCTGGCCGGCATCATGACCGTGTCGGCCGGCGAAAAGGACCTGGAACTGGCCATCGGCATCGAGGCGGATGTGCCGCGCGCCCTGATCGGCGACGCGCTGCGCCTGCAGCAAGTGCTCACCAACCTGGTCGGCAACGCCGTCAAGTTCACGGAGCGGGGCGAAGTGTCGCTGCTGGTCGAGCAACTGAGGCGCGAGGGCGCGCGGGCGCTGTTGCGCTTTCGCGTGCGCGACAGCGGCATCGGCATGGACGCCGGCCAGCAGGCGCATATATTTTCGGCATTTTCGCAGGCCGACGCCTCGACCACGCGGCGCTTCGGCGGCACCGGCCTGGGGCTGGCGATTTGCAGCCGCCTGGTGCGACTGATGGGCGGCGAAATCGCCGTGGAGAGCGCGCTCGGGCGCGGCAGCGAGTTTTGCGTGACCCTGCCGCTGACGGTGGGCGCGCCGGCGCCGGCGCCGGCGCCGTCCATGCTGCGCCTGCTGGTGGTGGACGACAACAGTACCAGCCGCGAGTATTTGTGCAAGACCATCCAGGCCTGGCGCTGGGAAGTCGACTGCGCCGCCTCGGGCGCGGGCGCCATCGCCCAGGTGCGGAGGCGCCACGCGGCCGGCGCCGCCTACGACGCCGTGCTGGTGGACTGGCAAATGCCGGACATGGATGGGCTGGAAACGATGCGGGCCTTGCGCGCGCTGCTGCCGCAAGAGGCGATGCCGGTGGTGATCATGGTCAGCGCTTATGGACGGGGCAAGCTGATGCAAACCGAGGGCGCGGCCGAGGCGGACGCGGTTTTGCTCAAGCCGGTTACGGCCTCGAGCCTGCTCGACACCTTGCACGAGGCGCTGGCCGGGCGCGTCGGCGCCACCATGGCGACGCTGTCCGCACCCGCGCCCACGCCACCGGTGCGCGGCATCGCGGGCGTGCGCCTGCTGCTGGTGGAAGACAATGCGATGAACCAGGTGGTGGCGCGCGGGGTGCTGGAGGCGGCCGGCGCCATCGTCGACACGGTCGACAATGGTTTGCAGGCGGTGCGGCGGCTGCGCCTTGGCGCCGGCGACTACGATATGGTCTTGATGGATGTGCAGATGCCGGTGATGGACGGCATCGCCGCCACGCGCCTGCTGCGCGGCGAGCTGGGCTTGACCTTGCCGGTGCTGGCCATGACGGCCGGCGTCATGCCGGAAGAGCGCGCGCAATGCCTGCAGGCGGGCATGGACGGCTTCATCGCCAAGCCCATCGACATCGAGCAAATGCTGGCGGCGATCGCGGCCCGCGCGCCGCTGCCGCGCGGGCGCGAAGGAGCTGGCGTGGGGGCCGGGTCCAGGGAAGGCGCTTAAAAACCTTCCAGCACGATCTTGCCCTTCGCCGTATTGCTCTCGAGGAGTCGATGGGCGCGCTTCAGGTTGGCCGCGTCGATCTTGCCGAAACGCTCGGCCAGGGTGGTTTTCAGCACGCCGGCGTCGACCAGGCGCGCCACTTCGTCCAGCAGTTCATGCTGCTTGTGCATGTCCTCGGTCTGGAACAGCGAGCGCGTAAACATCAATTCCCAGTGCAGCGAGACGCTCTTGGTTTTCAACAGGCCGACGTCGAGCGCGCCGCTGTCGTCGATCATGGCCAGCTTGCCCTGCGGCGCGATGAGTTCGACGATTTGCGCGAAGTGGGCTTCGGTCTGGTTCAAGCCCGCCACATGGCTGACGGGCGGCAGGCCGAGGCGCTTGATTTCCTCGCTCAGCGGGCGGGTATGGTCGATCACGTGGTGGGCGCCCAGTTGCTTGATCCACTCCACCGTGTCGGGGCGCGAGGCGCTGCCGATCACCGTCAGGCCGGTCAGCTGGCGCGCCAGTTGCACCAGGATGGAGCCGACGCCGCCGGCCGCGCCTATCACCAGCAGCGACTGGCCCTGGACGCTCTTGTCGCGGCTCACTTGCAAGCGTTCGAACAGCAATTCCCAGGCGGTGATGGCCGTCAGCGGCATGGCGGCCGCCTCGGCGAAGTCCAGGCTGGCCGGCATATGGCCGACGATGCGCTCGTCGACCAGGTGCAACTCGCTGTTGGTGCCGGGGCGGGCGATGGAGCCGGCGTACCAGACCCGGTCGCCGGGCTGGAACAGGGTCACGTCGGGGCCGACGGCGCGCACGATGCCGCTGGCGTCCCAGCCCAGCACGGCCAGTTCGCCCTCGGCCGGGGCGCGGTTGCGGCGGATCTTGGTGTCGACTGGATTGACCGAGACGGCTTTGACTTCGACCAGCAAGTCGCGGCCGGCGGCGACGGGCGCCGGCAGTTCGACGTCGAGCAGGGCGTCGGCGTGGTCGATGGAAAGGGTGTTGCGGTAGGCGATGGCTTTCATGGGATATCCTCAAAGTGTGGCCGGGGCGGATGCGCCGGCGCTGGAAGCATAGGCTTCGATAGGCGTATCATGATTTCTTTCGCCACAAAGAAAAAGTGGCGTTCTGCCGAAACACTTTCAAAGGAATATTGAAAATTGCTGCGTCTTGATGATCTGGGAATCTTTGTCCGCACGGCCGACCGGGGCAGCCTGTCGGCCGCCGCGCGCGAGCTGGAGGTGTCGCCGGCCGTGGCCAGCGCGGCCGTCAAGCGCCTGGAAGGGGAGCTGGGCCTGCGCCTGTTCGCCCGCACCACGCGCTCGCTGCGCCTGACGGAAGAGGGCGAGCACTACCTGATCCACGCGCGCGAAGCGCTGCGCCTGCTCAAGGAAGGGCACGACGCCTTGATCGAGGGCAAGGAAAGCTTCGGCGGCACCCTGAAGATCTCCATGCCGTCCGACTTCGGCCGCAATACCCTGGTGGGCTGGCTCGATGGCTTCCAGCTGCTGCATCCGCACATCAGTTATCAGCTCAGCGTCAGCGACCGCCTGGCCGATATGTACCGGCAGCCCGTCGACATCGCCATCCGCTACGGCGCGCAAGACGATTCCAGCCTGATCGCGATGCCGATCGCGCCCGACAACCGGCGCGTGCTGGTGGCTTCGCCCGCCTACCTGAGCCGGGGCGCGCCCCTGCGCGAACTGGCCGATTTGCACCAGCATAATTGTCTGCGCTTCGTGATGGACGACGTGATCTACGACCGCTGGACCTTCCGGCGCGCGCCACCCCTGGCGCCGCTGAGCGTGCGCGTGGGCGGCGACCGCGTCGCCGACGATGCCGACGTGGTGCGGCGCTGGGCCGTGGCGGGCCTGGGGATCGCCTACAAATCGCGCATCGACGTGAACGAGGATATCCGCGCCGGCCGTTTGCAGGCCCTGCTGCCGAAGCTGGCCTGGGAACCGGTGCCCCTGTATTTGCTGTGCCTGCACCGCGCCCAGGTAACGCCGACGGTGATACGGTTGCGCGATTTCTTGCGCGCGCAATGCGCGGCCATGCCCCGCGACGACTAGCGGCGGCCATGCCTCGCGCCGACCAGCGCGGCGTGTCCGGACTGGCCGCGCTTACATCTGCTTGCAAATACGCGGCGGCGAGTGCGGGCAATATGGCGGTCGCGGCGGTATCATCGGGGTGGATGCATGGGCGCAGCCGCGCCGCTAGCGTCGCAAAGTATTGCCATTGCCGGCGAATCAAGGCATTCCGACCGCACTTCACGAAAGCTTGGCACATGGATACGTCCCGGAACACGAGCCGTCTTCCCGCCGCCGGCCTGCTGGTGGCCGCGCTGGCCGGCTGCGCCACGAGCGCGCCCCCGGCCGCCGCCCCCGGCGCGCCGCCGTCGAACGCGAACATCGCCATGCTGGAGCGGGTCAGCTGGGGCGTGAACGCCTCGTCGGTGAAGCAACTCCAGGCCCAGGGCTGGGATGCCTATCTGGCCGGCCAGTTGCATCCGGGCCCGGCCGCGCTGCCGGCCGCAGTGAAGGCGCAGATCCAGGCCATGAGCATCAGCGCCCGCCCGCTCGAACGACTGGTGGCGGATCTGGAGCGGCAGCGCAAGGCGGCTGACGCGATTCCCAAGGACGAAGAGAAAAAGCTGGCGCAGCAAGCCTACCAGCAGGAATTGAACCGCCTGGCGCGTGAAGCGGCGACCCGTTCGCTGCTGCGGGCGCTGTATTCGCCGAACCAGTTGCAGGAACAGCTGACCTGGTTCTGGATGAATCATTTCAGCGTCCACCAGGGCAAGCACAATTTGCGCGCCATGGTGGGCGACTACGAGGCGAACGCCATCGCGCCGCACGCGCTGGGCAAGTTCCGCGACTTGCTGGGCGCCATCGTGCACCATCCGGCCATGCTGCGCTATCTGGACAACGAGGCCAACGCCGTCAACCATATCAATGAAAATTACGCGCGCGAGCTGATGGAGTTGCACACCCTGGGCGTGGGCGGCGGCTACAGCCAGCGCGACGTGCAAGAACTGGCGCGCATCCTCACCGGCGTCGGCGTCAACCTGGGCCCGGACGCGCCCAAGGTGGCGCCCAAGTTGCAGGCGCAATATGTGCGCCGCGGCTTGTTCGAGTTCAATCCGGGCCGGCACGACTATGGCGACAAGCAATTTCTCGGAAAGACCGTGCGCGGGCGCGGCCTGGCCGAGCTGGACGAGGCGATCGACCGCCTCAGCCGCAGCCCGGCCACGGCCCACTTCATCAGCCGCAAGCTGGCCCGGTATTTCGTGGCCGATGAACCGTCCGCCGCCCTCGTCGAGCGCATGGCGCAAACCTTCCTGCGCAGCGACGGCGATATCGCGGCGACCCTGCAAACCATGTTTGCCGGCGCCGAGCTGCGCCAGTCGCTGGGGCACAAGTTCAAGGACCCCATCCATTATGTGGTGTCGGCCGTGCGCCTGACCTACGACGACAAGCTCATTCTCAACACGGGGCCGATGTTGAACTGGCTCAATCGCATGGGCGAACCGCTGTACGGGCGCCAGACGCCGGACGGCTATCCTTTGCCGGGCAGCGCCTGGGCCAGTCCGGGGCAGATGAGCACGCGCTTTGAAATCGCCAAGGCCATCGGCTCGGGCAACGCCGGCCTGTTCAAGACCGACGGGCCGCAGCCGCGGGAGCGCGCCGCCTTCCCGCAACTGGCCAACGCCTTGTACTACCAATGGCTGAAAAGCACGCTCGCGCCCACCACCCTGCAGGCGCTGGAGCAAGCCGTGTCGGCGCCGGAATGGAATACCTTCCTGCTATCCTCGCCCGAAATGATGCACCGTTAAAAGGAAAAGCCATGAATCGACGCGACCTCATCAAAGCGCTGGGCGCGCTGCCGCTGGCCGCGTCCGGTCGTTTGCTGGCGGCGCCGGCCGGCAAGACCAAGCTGCTGTTCGTCTTCCTGCGCGGCGGCTACGACGCCGCCAACCTGCTGGTGCCGGTGTCCAGCCAGTTTTATTACGAGGCGCGGCCAAACATCGCCGTGCCGCGTCCGGGCGCGGACTTGAACGCCGCGCTGGCGCTGAACGGCGACTGGGGCTTGCATCCGGCCTTGCGCGAGAGCATTTACCCTCTGT
>DMYQ01000304.1:8797-9050 GCA_003482555.1 Janthinobacterium sp.
GCTGGGCGGGCGGCGCGACTACCGTTCCGGTTTCTTGAACCGCTTGGGCGAAACCCTGAACGGCGGCGCGATCGCCTTCACCGACCAGTTGCCGCTGATCTTGCAGGGCGCCGCGCAAGTGCCGAACATGGCCTTGCGCTCGGTCGGCAAGCCGGCGCTGGATGCGCGCCAAAGCAAGATCATCGCCGCCATGTACCAGGGCGGCGGCCTGGAACGCCAGGTCAGCGAAGGCTTCGTGGTGCGCGACGACGTG
>DMYQ01000304.1:9191-17523 GCA_003482555.1 Janthinobacterium sp.
TGATGAAGGACAAGTACAGCATCGGCTTCGTCGACGTGGGCGGCTGGGACACCCACGTGGGGCAGGGCGGGGCGAGCGGCTACCTGGCCGGCCGCTTCGATGAACTGGGCCGCGGCCTGGCCGCCTTCGCGCAAGAGATGGGCGGCGACTGGCGCGACACCATCACCGTCGTCGTCAGCGAGTTTGGCCGCACCTTCCGCGAAAACGGCAACCGCGGCACCGACCATGGGCATGGCAGCGTGTTATGGGTGCTGGGCGGCGGCATCCGGGGCAAGTGCATCGCCGGCGCACAGATCAGGGTGGAACAGGCCAGCCTGTTCCAGAACCGCGACTTTCCCGTCCTGAACGAATATCGCGCCGTGCTGGGCGGCCTGTTCGCGCGCGCCTACGGCTTGAGCGCGGCCCAACTCGAGCATGTTTTTGCCGGCGTCAAGGCGCGCGACCTGGGCTTGATTTAGTCTTTTTCCGCTCCTTGTTACCACCGTTTCCCGCCAGCGGCACGGGGGAGCGCAAATATTGATGGACGTAAATGCCCAACGGGGCCGGAATTGCGCTTACCATTTGTCCATTGATATTCTGGAGTGCAAGCGATGACCGAAACACAGCGCGATTTGTTGAGCGCAGGCTTTTCCCTGACCGTGATTGCGCTGGCCGCATTCGTCATGCAGCGCTTCTTCCTGCCGCTGATCTGGGCCGGCATCCTGTGCGTCGCCACCTGGCCGCTGTACCGGCGCATGCGGCGGGCGCTGGGCAATCGCGCCCTCCTCGCGGCACTGCTGCTGACCCTGATTTGCGCCTGCGTCTTCATCGTCCCGGTCTTGCTGGGCGTGACACAGGCGGCCCGGCAGGCGCCGGAAATGGCCAATTTCATCGTCACCGCCAACACGGACGGCCTGGCCGTGCCGGCCTTCGTGCCGTACATTCCCTTCGCCGGCGGCGCCATCCGCGACTGGTGGACGGCCACATTGAGCCAGCCGCACGGCCTGTCGCACCTGTTTTCCGGCAGCGGCGTGGGCGGCTTTCATTCCGCCCGCGACATGCTCAAGATCCTGGGCACCGGCGTCTTCCACCGCCTGGTCGATTTCGCGCTGGCCTTCCTCTGCCTGTTCTTTTTCTACAAGGACGGCGAAGCGCTGACGCGCCAGATCGACGCCATCGGCAGCCACTGTTTCAGCCAGCGGCGCTGGGCCCGCTACGCGCAAAAAGTGCCGACGGCGATACGCGCCACCGTCAACGGCCTGGTCCTGGTCGGCCTGGCCGAGGGCTTGTTGATTGGCGTCGCCTACGCCTTTGCCGGCCTGCCGTCGCCGGCCCTGTGGGCGGCCGGCACCGGCGTGCTGGCCATCATTCCCTTCGGCGCGCCGCTGGCTTTCCTGAGCGCGGCCGCGTTGCTGGTGCTTAACGGCAGCGTGCCGGCCGCCATCGCCGTCACGGTCTGGGGTACGATCGTCCTCTTCATGGCCGACCATTTCGTGCGGCCCGGCATGATCGGGAATGCGACGCAACTGCCGTTCCTGGCCGTCCTGTTCGGCATCCTGGGCGGGGTCGAAACCCTGGGCCTGGTGGGCCTGTTCATCGGACCGGTCGTGATGGTGCTGTTTGTTACCCTTTGGTACGAGGCGAATCTGTTCGACGACGGTACACCTGCCAGCCCGGCCGTGCCGAAACGCGTGGAGCAGTGAGGGGCGAGGCGGTGTTGCCGCTTCGATGCTCCCGCGCGCCGGAACCGCCGGGCATCAATGCGCTTTCGACAGTATCAGCAGCCAGCGGCGCATCAGCAGCACTTCAACGTAGCCCGGCTCGATGCCGGTGCCACACTCGATCAAGGGATTGACAGCATAGTAGCGCTTGCGGAAATCGCGGCACACCAGCATTTCGCGTTTGCCCATGCGTACCAGGAAGGAAGTTGGTGCGTATTCCAGGCCGAAACGGGAACGGAAACCGCTATTCAATGTTGTCATGACAATCCTTTGAAGGGAGATGCGTTGAACGAGATCAAAGCTTATCATAACCACTGTATGAAAACACAGCTACTGTACAAATAAACAGTAATTTCTGTGGTTTTTTGAATAATCCGCCTTTTTCCCCACGCCGCAAGTTGAGGCTCCAGAAGCGAGGATAGCCATGGATGTACCCGATTCCCCCACAGATTTCCCCACACTGTTACGCGCGCTGAAACGCGCGCTGAAACGGTTCGGCGCGGCGCGCCTGGCCAGCGGCGGCGCCTTCGGCCTGCACCTGACGGCCGGCCTGTCGCTGCTGGTGGCGGCGGTCGCCATCTTCGCCGCCATCGCCGCCGCCATGACGGGCGGGCGCCGCATCACCGTGTTGGATGTGCAACTGGCTCTATGGTTCAATGGTCACGCGCATGCCGGGCTGACCCGCGCGCTGTGGCTGTTGACGCAGTTGCACAGCACGCCCGGCATCCTGGTCCTGGCCGCCTTGCTGGGCGCCTGCCTGTACGCCAGGAAGGAGCGTTACTGGCTGCTGACATTGAGCATTGCCATACCGGGCGGCATGCTGCTCAATGTGCTGTTAAAGTACCTTTATATGCGCGCGCGGCCCGGTTTTGCGCATCCCATCGTGGATTTGCATCTGGATACGTATAGTTTTCCCAGCGGGCATACGGCGTCGGCGACGGTGTTGTATGGCTTGCTGGCGGCGTATTTTCTGTGCCGCACGCGGCGCCCGCTGGCGCGCGCGGCGATCGTGCTGGCGGCCGCGCTGATGGTGGCGCTGGTCGCCCTGAGCCGGATGTACCTGGGCGCGCATTATTTGAGCGATGTGCTGGCGGCATGTGCCGAAAGCTGCGCCTGGCTGGCCGTCTGCCTGACGTCCGTGTCCTCGCTGCGGCGCCGGCGCGAAAGCCGCGGCCAATCGACCCATCATTTTAACGACACGGAGGCAGACTGAATCCCATCGCCGTCATCATCAACGCCGGCGCCGGCTGCGGCTATCGCGCCGACTGGAGCGCGCAACTGGACGCCAAGTTCAAGGCGCACGGGCTGGACGCGGACATCGTCCTGGCCGACGACGGCGCGGCCATGATCGCGGCCGCCCGCCTGGCCGTCGAGCGCGGCGCCAGCATGGTGGTGGCCGGCGGCGGCGACGGCACCATCAACGCCGTCGCCTCGGTGCTGGTGGACACGGGCATCGCCTTTGGCGTGCTGCCCCTGGGCACCTTGAACCACTTCGCCAAGGACTTGAACATTCCCCTGGATCTGGATGCGGCCATCGCCAATCTGGCCGACGGCGTGGCGGCCAGGGTGGACGTGGGCGAGGTGAATGGCCGCGTCTTTCTGAACAATTCCAGCCTCGGCCTGTATCCCGACATTGTGCGCGACCGCGAACAGCAGCAGCGCCGCCTGGGACGGGGCAAGTGGCCGGCATTCATCTGGGCCGTTCTGGCGGCGCTGCGCCGCTATCCCTTCCTGCAGGTGGGGCTGGCGCTGAACGGCGAGCGGCACGCGCGCAGCACACCTTTCGTCTTCATCGGCAATAACGAATACCGCATGCAGGGTTTGAACATCGGCGAGCGCGTCCGCCTCGATGGCGGCGCCCTGAGTCTGTACGTGGCGCAACGGCCGGGACGGCTCGGCCTGGTGCGCCTGGCTTTCCACGCGTTGCTGGGGCGCCTGGCCCAGTTGAAGGATTTCGACGTGCTGACGGCCGCCAAACTCGACGTCGAGACCCGCCACAAGCGCTTGCGCGTGGCCACCGATGGCGAGGTGACGATCATGGCGACGCCGCTGCGCTACCGCATCCGTCCGGCGGCGCTGACGGTGCTGGTGCCGGGGCCGCCGCACTTTCCGGCCGCGGCCGACGGGGAGCTGCCATGCGCACCCTGATCCATTTGTCGGACTTGCATTTCGGCCGCGTCGAGCAAGCCCTGCTGGCGCCGCTGAGCAAGCTGGTCGCGTCCCTGGCGCCGGACGTGGTGGTGGTCTCGGGCGACTTGACCCAGCGCGCCCGCAGCCACGAATTCCGCGCCGCGCGGGCCTTTCTGGACAGCTTGCCGGGCCCGCGCGTGGTGGTGCCGGGCAATCACGACGTGCCTCTCTACAATGTCGCGGCGCGCTTTCTGGGACCGCTGGTGAAGTACCGGCGTTTCTTCGGCGCCGACCCGGCGCCGGAATTCGTGGATGAAGAAATCGCCGTGCTGGGCGTGAACACGGCGCGTTCCCTGACGTTCAAGGATGGCCGCATCAGCGGCGAACAGATCGAGCAGTTGCGGCGCCGCCTGGCGCGCCTGGCCGCGGGGTTGACGACGGTCGTCGTCAGCCACCATCCCTTCGACTTGCCGGCCTATTTCGACAGCGGCCACCTGGTCGAGCGGGCGCCCTTGGCGATGGATATGTTCGCCGACTGCGGCGTCGACTTGCTGCTGGCCGGGCATCTGCACGCTAGCCACGCCGGCAACTCGGCGGCGCGCTACCAGATCGCCGGCTACGCGGCCCTGATGGTGCAGGCCGGCACGGCCACCTCCACGCGCGGGCGCGGCGAAGCCAATTCCTTCAACGCCATCCGGGTCGCGCGCGGGCGCATCGAGGTCGACCGCTACAGCTGGGATGAAGCGGTCGGCGCCTTCGCGCTGGCCGCCAGCGAGGCCTTCGAGCGGCGCGGCGACGTCTGGGGCGCGCCTACAGCAGATAATCCATGAAGCCCGACGCCCATTCCTTGAAGCGGTCGGTGAAGGGGCGCTTGGCCCAGGTCTCGCGGGTGATTTCGGTCGAGTCGCGCAAGTCTTCCAGGAAGGCGTTTTCCATGTCTTTGGCGAAGGCGGGATCGAGCACGACGACGTTCAATTCGCTGTTGAGCAAGAAGCTGCGCGTGTCGATATTGGTCGAGCCTATGGTCGACCAGACGCCGTCGATGACGGCCGTCTTGGCGTGCAGTACGGCCAGTTTCAACTGGAAGATGCGCACGCCGCTGTCGAGCAGGCGCTGGTAAAAGGCGTGTCCCGCATAAAACACCAGGCCGCTGTCCGAGACCCCCGGCAGCACGATCTTGACGTCGACGCCGCGCCGCGCGGCCGCTTCCAGGGCGGCCACGGTTTGCTCGTCCGGCACGAAATAGGCCGAGGTGATCTTGATGCTCTTCTTCGCTTGCTGGAAGGCCAGGATGTACGTCTTGTAGATTTCAAAGGCGCCGCCCGGTTCGCTGGCCACGACCCGCACCAGCTTGTCGCCCATTTCCGCCAGCGGCGGGAAATATTCGGCGTCGGGCAAGTCGGCCGCGTCCTGCCCCGTCCAGGTGCGGATAAAGAGCCACTGGAAGGCGGCCACGGCCGGCCCCTCGACCTTGATGTGGGTGTCGCGCCAGCCGACCTGCGCCTTGTTGGCGGGCTTGGCGTGCGAGCGGAACAGGGAACTCTTGGAATAGGTGTCGCTGATGTTGACGCCGCCCGTGAAGGCGATCTTGCCGTCGACGATGAGCACCTTGCGGTGGTCGCGGTGGTTCACCTTCCAGGCCTCGCCGCGCAGCTTGGCCGGGTTGACGGGGTTGAAGGCGACCAGGTGGATGCCGGCCGCGCGCATGCGCTCGAAGAAAGCTTGCGGCACGTCGAGGGTGCCGACGCTGTCGTAGATGATGTTGACGGTGACGCCAGCCTGTTGCTTGGCGATCAGCATGTCGGCGAACTTCAAGCCCAGCACATCCTGGTCGAAGATATAGGTTTCCAGGTTGATGCCGCTCTTGGCGGCGGCTATCGCCTTGAGCATTTCAGTCATCGTTTGCGGGCCGTCGAACAGCAGGGTCAGCTTGTTGCCCTTGATCAGGGGCACGCCCGCCACTTCCTCTTCCAGCGCGGCCTGGGTCTTCATGTCCAGCACCGATTTGGGCCAGCGCTTGGCCAGCAGGGCGCGCGTATTGGCGGCCGGCACGATGGCGCCGACGCCGCCGCTGACGCTGGGCGTCGCGTGCGGCTCCAGGGTTGCGCTCAAGTTCTTGACGTCGGGCAGGGCCGCGCAGGCCGTCAATATCCAGCACAGCGCGATCAGGGGCAAGCAAGCGTACCTGGTTTTCATTTTTTTCCTTGGACTCCGAGCGCCTTATTGTGCCCATCCGCGGCCGGCGCCTCCGGCGCGGCTCCCTTTGAACCGATGAAGAACACGATGGGCGCTTTCAGGAAACCCCGTCCCAGAGCCCTGAGCAGGGCCCAGCCGTGTTTGAAACGCACTTGCCGCGAACGCAAGGCCACCCACAGCGCCAGGCCGAAGCTGACCAGCATGTTGACCACCCCGATGGACAGAAAGCCGGCCACCGACTTGGCCGCCAATTCCCATGTCATATTGTGATCGAGTCCGACCAAGGCTGTCGCAAAATTGGCGGCGGAAAAGGTGACGTGGCGGATATCGATCGGCAGGCCCAGCAAATAGCCCAGGGTGCCTATACTGCCGAGCAAGATGCCGAAGTAAAAATTCCCCATCAAGCCGCCCAGATTGTTTTCCATGTACAGGCCCAGGCGCGCCAGGCGGCGCTGGCCGATCAGCCGGCCCAGGCCGCGCAACTGGGCGATGCGCTGGGCCCAGCGTGTGTACAGGGCCTGGTTGTCGTAATAGCCGGAAATGAGGCCGGCGACAAACAGGCAGACCCCGGCGATCATCGCGTAAAACAGGGCCGGGCTGCCGATCGGGTCTATATCGTGCAGCAAATGCATGGCCTTGGCCGGCGTCACCAGGTGCTGTCCGGTGATGGCCTTGTAGGCCAGCGCGATCAGGTAGGCGGTGGGGATGGCCGTGGCCAGGTTGCCCAGCACGGCCACGAGCTGGGTGCGGAAGACCTTGGTGATCAATTCGGCCATGCTGTCGAGGTCGATATTCCTGCCATCCTTGCTGTGCAGGCCGGCGGCGATGCGCGACGCCGTCATGGCCGGCTGCTTGGTCGCCACCGTGAAATGCAGCAAGTGGATGGCCATGAAGCCGATCGAGTAATTCATGCTGAAAAGGAAGGCTTCGACCAGGGGTGCCGAGCGCAGGTAAGAGAGCAGGATCTTGATCAGGGCCATGAAGCCGATGATCAGGCCGGCGCCCGCCGAGGACACGAACATGGTGCCCATCTGGCCCCGGGTTTCAGCGATATAGTGTTCGCCGGTGCGGCTGGCGTTTTCCGTCACATTGCGCGCCAGCAGATTGATATTGTCGGCGAACAAGCCGCGCACCATGTACTTGTGGTTGTGCGCCGTGATCAATTCCAGGGCCAGCGCCAGGGCGGCGGCGCGTTGCGGGCCGACGCTGGTTGCGCCCAGGGTGGGCCGATCCGGCGTGGCGTCGCTGGCGACGGCTTCCAGGTCGACGCTGGGCGCGCTCGGCAGATTGCCGCTGACGTCGACCAGGAATAGCAGCTTGCGCAGCCGATCCACGCTTTGCGTGAGGGCCACCAGCAGATAGGTGAGGGCGATGCTGGTGCCCTGGTGCAGGGCTTTCTTGCGGATCTTGACGACCACGGCGTCGCACTGATCGAGCATCACCAGCAAATGTTTGGCGTCCTCGATGCTGTCGGCGCTGCCAGCCAGCAAACGGGCGTAGCCGTCGAGATAGGCGTTCACTTCGACGTTTTGCACCATGAATGGCGACTCGAAGATTTCGATTTCGGTGTGAAAATTGGTCAGCCTCGGTTCCAGGCCGATGGCGCAGACCCGGTACGACAGGGTGCGTATCGCTTCGAGCATACCGGGCAGCATGATATTCGGGGGCGCCGGCGTGCTGTCCGCGGCGCGCAACACGTCGAACAGCTCCAGCCAGTCGGCGGCCGGCATGGCGCTGATCCACTGATGATCGGTTTCCAGGAACAGCACCTGGTCGATGGCGTCGTTCAGATACTCGTCGCCCAGCGCCGGTGGCAAGATGCGGTAGGCGACGCGGCGCTTCAACTCGCTGAAGAAGCCGTCGTTCGAGAGCACGCCGATATCGGTATACAAACTGGTATGGCGGCGCTGGCCGAGGATGCGCAAGCCATAGGCGCGCAAGGCTTCGGCGTGGCGCGGATGATCCTTCAGCAGCTTCGACAGGGCGCGCACATTGGCGCTGGCGGTAGCGATGTCGGCGGCGCGCTTCGGGCGCAGGGCGTTGAATAGCTCGACCAGCAGATCGATGCCATGGTAATCGGGGACAATGCGTTCAAGGATAGCAAGCATGCGGTAAAGGCGGTCGGCCATCGACAAAAAACACAGTCTAAGGCCGGCGCCGCTTGCCGTCCGTACGGTAGCGGACATATAGCCACATTACATCGTTGGGGTCACATCGTTGGGGTCAGGTCTCGCCTTGTCACTTTTATCAATTGATCGGCCAACAAAACCGACAATGCGAGACCTGACCCTGAGCCTTCCCCTCAA
>DMYQ01000303.1 GCA_003482555.1 Janthinobacterium sp.
AGAAGTCGGCGTGCCGGTACATCAGTACCTGATTCGCACGCGCTTGGGCATGGCATTGGAGGCGCTGCGGGCCATGGATTCGACAGCGAATTTGAAGACGAATTTGATCACGAATTTGACCAAGATAGCGTTGGAGACGGGTTTTGCGAACCATAGTCACTTCACGTCCAGTTTCCGCTCCCTCTTCGGCATCACACCTACACAATTGCGCGGCCGGACGAGCAAATATTAGCCCGTTCGCACAAGCATCCGCGCCGTAGTTTCCCGGTAATCGCAAAAAACCATGCGGCGATAGAAATGGCGGGCTTCCAGATCATTGTGCACAGGATGGCTTCCGATTCGATGCGCCGGTCGGCCGGGGCGCTGCCGGCCCATCCATCGCAATACATTTGCGCGCCGGACGCGACGAATGGTTCGAGGCGGTGAAAATCGGACGCGCAAGATCTGGAAAGCCGACAAATGGCGAAAAGCCAGGCGCATACGTGCGCGCCTCGCCAGTGCCGATGGCATAGGGCGCGTGTGGCCAGTTGCCACGTAATCGCATGTGCTATTTTCCCGAACTCCGTGGGCACTCGTTGGAGCGTCTGCCAACCGCCATCAATATGCACCCGGCAAGGACGCATGACCAAGCAAACAGGTCGCCGATCCGAGTATAAAGCGTCGCTCGCGGCGCGCCCACGCGCAGCGTGGCCAGCATTCCAGCGCCCGGCAGTGCCGCGCTGCCGCGTTCGGCGATCACCCGGCCAAAACGATCGCTCACAGTCAGCAAGCCCTCACGGGATGAACGCACCACGGAATAGCCGTTTTCGACGCCACGGGTCAGGGTGATACGCGATCCCATCCACCGGTCGAGCTGGAAATCCCATGCTGGCACCAGCATCACCGCCACCTGTCTTTGGCCGTTGTCGCGGCCCAGGACGGCGAAATGCATATCTTTGCAAATCGCCAGTCCATACGCGGCGCCATCGATGCCCGATACGCTGTAGGCGGTGCCCTTGGCAAACTCACGCTCGGGCGGTGCCATGAAGTGCTTTTGATATTCCGCCGCCAGTGTGCCCGCGGGCGTCAACAGCCAGGCCATATTGCGCCGCCGGGTGCCATCGTCGATTCCTATTCCCGCTTCAATCCAGACCCGGTGCTTTGCCGCCAGCACGGCGAGTCGGCGCAGCGTTTGTTGCGCCGCCTGTGGCGCTTGAAGCGCGATTTTTTCTGGCAGCACGATGATGTGCGCGCCCAGCGTCGCCAGTTGCGCCACCTGCCGTTCATAACCGCGCCAGATAGCTTCCTCATACGCCGGCGTGGCATGCGGCCCAATCGCATCGTCGATGGCGACCAATCCAAACTTGGTGTCATGACCGCTTGCGTCCTGCCGCAATCTTGCGTGGCCGTAAGCGAGTGCCATAAACAGTAAGACCGGCGGCAGCGCGTACGCCCACGCGGCACGCTGCAAGCCCTTGCCAAGAACGAGGCCGATCGCCAGCGCGGACGGGACCAGTGCGAGCAGGAACAGCACGCCTGCAATTCCGACCAGCGATGTCACCTGCAATAAAGGTAGAACTTCCACCTGCGAATACGCCAGGCTGGCCCAGTTCCCGTCTGGCAGCAGCGCCGCCATCAGCGTATCGACCATGACCCACAGCAGCGGGTAGGCCAATACCGTCCACCATGCCTGGTATCTGAGCACGATGCGACGGCTTGATACCACCACGAGCACCCACAGCAGCACCTGGCCTGTTAGCGCGATCAGCGTCGCGGTCAATGGCATGACAAGGCGAAAGTAATGAAAATTGGCGCTGACACCGATCAATGCGGCAAGCGCCGTCAGCCCGGCCGCTGAAGTTGCGCTGGTTCTGAAAGCCAAAATCAACAAGGGCGCCGGCGCTACCCAGGCCAGCCACCAGAGCGGTTCGAGCCCGACCACGAAACGTAAAACGATACCGATCGCCACTGCGGCGGCAAGATGCGGGAGGGTGACGCGTTCGGACAGGATTTGCATTTCCCATTCTTACATGGAGATATTCAAATAGCAACAAACAAGCTTGGCGACACTTACCTGACTTGGATTTAAGGCTTATCCGTTCAAATCGGCGAAATTTGTCAAAGGGATGCGGAATCGGCGACACTTCTCAGTCAATCCCCGCCAAATAGTCGCCAAATCCGCCTACACAATTGCGTAGTCGGACGGGCAAATATTAGCCCGTCCGCACTAGCATCCGCGCCGTCGTTTCCCGGTAGTCGCAAAAACCCATGCGGCGATAGAAATGACGGGCTTCGACGCTGTCGCGCATGACGCGCAGGAAAGGCGTCAGGCCGCGCGCTGTCTGGTCCTGGATCAGTTTCAAAAGCAGCCGTCTGGCCAAACCCCTGCCCTGAAAGTCGGGATGGGTGCAAATACCGGTGATCTCGCTCCATCCACCGGCGCAGGTACGCGCGCCTGCCATCGCCAGCAGACGGGGGCCGTCGAATATTCCAAAATATTCGCCCAGTTCCATGCTCCTCGGGGCGAACGGGCCCGGGCGGGTCAAGGTGGCCAATGCCAGCGCCGCCGATGCGTGACGCAAATCGAGGCGAATGGCTTGCGGCGGAAATGCTTCGGGCGGAATGGCTCCGGGCTGGATGGCTCCGGGCGTGTTTTCGGCCGCGGGCGCGATTCCTTTCCAGATCATTTTGCACAGGATGGCTTCCGATTCGATGCGCCAGCCGGCCGGGGCACTGCCGGCCCAGCCATCGCAATACACTTGCGCGCCGGATGCGACGAATGGATCGAGGCTGTGAAAATCGGGATGCTCGAGATCTGGAAAACCGACAAATGGCGAAAAGCCGGGCGCATAAACGCGCGCCCTGTCGGTGCCGCTGGAATAGCGCGCGTGCGGCCCAATGAGCGTATGCCAGACGATATTGTCGATAAATTCATTCATCATGCGGCGCGCACTTCCCGCGCCGCGGCGCGGCGCTCTTTTTTATCCCCATCCCTGTCCCTATCCCTATCGGGCGGCATTCTGTCTTCGTGCCTGGGAA
>DMYQ01000024.1:0-3967 GCA_003482555.1 Janthinobacterium sp.
CTGCCGTTCTGGGTTACAACTGGCTGGTGCGCCGTAACAAATCGGCCATGGAAGACGTGCGCGCCTTCAGCGCCGACGTGCACTCGGTCCTGATTTCCGGCGCCATGTCGACCAGCGAAGCTGGCCGCGCTGCCGGCGCTAAAAAGATCGGATAAGAATCATGTCGATGTCCGTCGGCTCCGACAGCGGAGATGAAGATGCTGTGATGTCCGAAATCAACACGACGCCGCTCGTCGACATCATGTTGGTTTTGCTGATCATCTTCTTGATTACCAGCCCGGTCGTGCTCAAGCTGCAGAAGATCAATCTGCCCTTGGAAGCGAACCAGGCCCTGAAGACGAAACCAACCGATATCAACGTCGTTGTCAACAAGGACGGTGAGATTTACCTGGGACAGAGGAAACTGAAAGACACGAACGCGCTGTTCGATGTCTTGAAGGATGAAGCTGTCAAACTGCCCCAGCCGGAGGTGCATATTCGCGGCGACCAAGAAACGCGCTACGAATTCATCGGCAAGGTGATTTTCACGACCCAACGCGCCGGGATTCAAAAGGTCGGTTTCATTACCGAGCCGCCCGACAAAGGCGCTTAAAGGCCCCGTTCCGGCAAGCTGGCGGCGCGCACCGGGGAATGGGGTCCGCCCCCTTCCCTCCGGCGCCGCCACGCGAGGCCAAGCGCAGTTGGACTTTTTATAAGGAAACACCATGAGTATGAATGTGGGCTCCGGCGGCGGCAGCAACGCCGAACCGGAACCAATGATGGAACTGAACATGACGCCCCTCATCGACGTGATGCTGGTGCTGATTATCATGTTGATCATCACGATACCCAAGCAAAACCATTCGGTGAACTTGAACATGCCGGTTGGCACGCCGCCACCGCCCACCAAGGAACCCGTGGTCGTGACAATCGATGTCGATTTCGACGGTACCATTCTGTGGGACAACGAAGTCGTGCCTAACCGTTCCGCCCTGGAAGGCAAGCTGGGCGCCGTGGCCGCGCAAGCCGATCAGCCGGAAGTGCATCTGCGTCCGAACAAGCTGGTGGCCTACAAGGTTGTCGCCGGCGTCATGGCGACGGCGCAGCGCCTGGGCGTGACCAAGATCGGCATGGTCGGCAACGAGCAGTTCCAGTAAGCTGTTGAACACACCATTTGTCTTTATTTTCAGAGCGACACGGCCGGATCTTCCTGCCGTGTCGTTTTTTATGAAAGAACTACCATGACCAAGTTTCGTCTCGCTCATCTCGGCCTGGTAATGGCCGCCGTCGGTTTTACCGCAGCCACCCCCATCCTTGGCCTGACATCGGTCGCCTATGCCGCCGACAGCGTTCGCGCGGAAGTGGGCAAACCACTGCAGGAAGCGCAGAGGCTGGCTTCGGCGGGCAAAAACAAGGAAGCGCTGGCCAAGCTGCGCGAAGCCGATAACGTCGGCGGCAAGACCCCATTCGAGACTTACCAGATCGAGCGCGTGCGCGCCTCGGCCGCCGCCGCCTCGGGCGACAACGGCGCCGCCATCAAGGCCTTTGAGGCCGTCATCAATTCCGGCCGCCTGTCCGCCTCCGAAGCGCCGAAATTCACGCAAGGCCTGGCCGGCATGTATTACCGCGCCAAGGATTGGCCGAACGCCATCATCTGGATCAACCGTTCCCTGAAAGACCATGAAGATGCGCAAATGCGCGAACTGCTGATCCAGACTTACTACATCAGCGGCAACTACGCGGCCGCCGCCAAGGAATTGCAGGCGCGGGGCGGTTCGTCCGAAGCGTCGCTGCAAATGCTGGCCAATATCCAGCTGAAACAGAACGACAAGGCCGGTTACGTCAGCACCCTGGAAAAACTGGCCGGCAATTATCCGAAGACCAGTTATTGGGCCGACTTGCTCAACCGCGTGAGCGGCAAGCCGGGCTTTTCCGACCGCCTCTCGCTCGACGTGATGCGCTTGAAACTGGTCAATGGCTTGATGTCCAAGCCGGGCGACTTCATGGAAATGGCGCAATTGTCGCTGCAAGCGGCCAATCCGGCCGAAGCGAGCAAGATCGTCGAGCAGGGTTACAAGAAAGGCGCGCTGGGCACCGGCACCGACGCGCCCCGCCACCAGCGCCTGAAAGACCTGGCCGCCAAGAACCTGGCCGACAACGCCAAGACGGCGGCCAAGACGCAAGCCGAGCTGATCAAGAACGGCGACGCCGACGGCCTGGCCGCCTTCGGTTTTGCCTCCGTCAGCAACGGCGAAACCGACAAGGGCCTGGCCTTGATGAACCAGGCCATCGGCATGACGAGCTTGAAACACGCCGACGAAGCGAAACTGCATCTGGGTATCGCCTACGCCAACGCCGGCCAGAAAGCCAAGGCCATCGCCGCCTTCAAATCCGTGAAAGGCACGGACGGCACCGCCGATCTGGCGCGCTACTGGGTGTTGCAGCTGAACCATCCGATGTAATCGACGTCATTGCCACCGCGCGCGCCGCGGCCGGCCGCAAAAAGCGTCGCCCGCGTCCCGCCGGCGGCGCTTTTTTACGCCCGCCGCGGCCTAATTTCAACGGTCGCGGCCGTTCCCGCTGCGATTCCCGCAAACTGTCCGTATAATCCTCCATTTAGCGACGGTTTTTCAAACGATTCCCTATGAAGGTATTTCGCGGACTTCCCAATGCCCTCGCGCGCGCGCCCTGCGCCCTGACGATCGGCAACTTCGACGGCGTCCACATCGGCCACCAGGCCCTGCTGGCGCGCGTGCGCGCGGCCGCCACCGAGCTCGGGCTGGAAGCGGCCGTGATGACGTTCGAACCCCATCCGCGCGAATTTTTCGCCCAGCGCGCCAAGGACATGAGCAAGGCGCCGCCGCGCATCGCCAACCTGCGCGACAAGATGCAATCGCTGTCCGGCGCCGGCATCGATCGCGTCATCGTGGAACACTTCAACGCCCAGTTCTCGGCCCTGTCGCCGCGGGAATTCACGGAAAAGGTGCTGGTCGAGGGCTTGCACGTGAAGTGGCTGATGGTGGGCGACGACTTTTGCTACGGCGCCCGCCGCGCCGGCGACGTCGCCATGCTGATGGCAGCGGGCCGCCAGTACGGTTTCCACGTCGAGACCCTGCCGACCGTGATGAACAATAGCCAGCGCATCTCTTCGTCGGCCGTGCGCGCGGCCCTGGCGGCGGGCGACTTTTTCCAGGCCGAGCAGTTGCTGGGCCACCCGTATGCGATTTCCGGCCACGTGATCCACGGCCAGAAGCTGGGCCGCACGCTCGGCTTCCCGACCCTGAACCTGCGCGTGCCGCACCGGCCGGCCCTGGCCGGCGTCTTCATCGTCCAGGTGCACGGCCTGGCCGAAGCGCCGCTGGCGGCCGTCGCCAGCCTGGGCGTGCGCCCGACCGTCGACGACAGCGGCCGCGTGCTGCTCGAAGTGCACCTGTTCGACTTCGCGCAATCCTGCTACGGCAAGGTGGTGCGTGTGGAATTCCTGGAAAAGCTGCGCGACGAGGAAAAGTACGTCGACTTGCCGACCCTGACCGAGGCCATCGCGCGCGACGCCAGCGCGGCGCGCGCCTACTTTGCGCGCCGCGCCCTGACGGCGACCGACCGAATTTGACCCTTGACGAGTGACCATCCATGGCCCGAATCGGGTGCGGCCCGGCGCGCGCTTGAATCAAACACATTGAATTAAACCGATACCAATATCCCTGAAGAGAAATATGTCCGATAACAGCAAACCCGTCACGACCCAGCCCAAATCCGCCAAGAAGCCCGAGAGCAAATACCCGGTCAACATGACGGAAACGCCTTTCCCCATGCGCGGCGACATGGCCAAACGCGAGCCGCAGTGGGTGCAGCAATGGCAAGACAAGAAAATCTACGCGCGCGTGCGCAAGGCCGCCGCCGGCCGCCCGAAATTCATCCTGCATGACGGTCCGCCCTACGCCAACGGCGACATCCACCTGGGCCACGCCGTCAACAAGATCCTCAAGGA
>DMYQ01000024.1:4099-12181 GCA_003482555.1 Janthinobacterium sp.
ATCCAGATCGAAAAACTGTACGGCAAGAACCTGCCGACGGCCGACGTGATGAGCAAGGCGCGCGCCTACGCCATGGTGCAGGTCGAACGCCAGAAGAAGGACTTCATCCGCCTCGGCGTGCTGGGCGAATGGGACAATCCCTATCTGACCATGGCCCACGGTAACGAGGCCGACGAATTGCGCGCCCTCGGCAAGCTGCTGGAAAAAGGCTATGTCTACCGCGGCCTGAAACCGGTCAACTGGTGCTTCGACTGCGGTTCCGCGCTGGCCGAGGCGGAAGTCGAATACCAGGACAAGCGCGACCCGGCCATCGACGTCGGCTTCCCCTTCGCCGAAGCGGACAAGCTGGCCGCCGCCTTCGACCTGCCGGCCCTGCCCGCGGGCCAGGGCTTCATCGTGATCTGGACCACGACGCCGTGGACCATCCCGTCCAACCAGGCCCTGAACGTCAACCCGGAGGTGCGCTACGCGCTGGTGCAGACCAGCCGCGACGGCCAACCCTTGCTGCTGATCCTGGCGCAAGACCTGGTCGAGAGCTGCCTGGCGCGCTACAAACTGGAAGGCGAAGTCGTCGCCACCTGCGCCGGCGCGGCCCTGGAAGGGATCTCCTTCAAGCATCCGCTGGCCTCGCGGGACGCCGGCTACGAGCGCCTGTCGCCGATGTACCTGGCCGACTACGTGACCACCGAGAGCGGCACCGGCGTGGTCCATTCGGCGCCCGCCTACGGCCTCGACGACTTTATCTCCTGCAAGGCGCACGGCGTCAAGGACGACGAGATCCTGACCCCGGTCATGGGCGACGGCAAATTCGCCTCGACCCTGCCGCTGTTCGGCGGCTTGAGCATCTGGGAAGCCTCGAAGCCGATCTGCGACGCCCTGCGCGAAGCGGGCGCCCTGTTCGAGCTGAAGATGTTCGCCCACAGCTATATGCACTGCTGGCGCCACAAGACGCCGATCATCTACCGCGCCACCTCGCAGTGGTTCGCCGGCATGGACGTGACGCCCAAGGATGGCGGCCCGACCCTGCGCGAAACGGCCCTGCAGGGCATCGCCGACACCAAGTTCTTCCCCGACTGGGGCCAGGCGCGCCTGCACGGCATGATCGTCAACCGGCCCGACTGGACCTTGTCGCGCCAGCGCCAATGGGGCGTGCCGATGGCCTTCATCGTGCACAAGGAAACGGGCGAGCTGCATCCGCGCACGCCGGAATTGCTGGAGCAGGTCGCCAAGCTGATCGAAAAAGACGGCATCGAAGCCTGGCTGAAACTCGACATCGCCGATCTGCTGGGCGACGAAGCGGCCATGTACCAGAAGAACAAGGACACCCTGGACGTCTGGTTCGATTCCGGCACCACCCACCAGACGGTGCTGGGCGGGCCGGCCGGCAAGGGTTCGCACGCGGCCCAGCTGCAATTCCCGGCCGACCTGTACCTGGAAGGCTCGGACCAGCATCGCGGCTGGTTCCACTCTTCGCTGCTGACGTCCTCGATGCTGAACGGCCGCCCGCCGTACAAGGCGCTGCTGACGCACGGTTTCACCGTCGACGGCGAGGGCAAGAAGATGTCCAAGTCGCTCGGCAACACGCTGGCGCCGCAGAAGATTTCCGACACCCTGGGCGCCGACATCCTGCGCCTGTGGATCGCCGCCACCGACTATTCGGGCGAGCTGTCGATCTCGGACGAAATCCTGAAACGGGTGACGGAATCGTATCGCCGCATCCGCAACACCTTGCGCTTCCTGCTCGCCAACACCTCCGATTTCAACCCGGCCGTGGACGCCGTGCCGGTGGCCGAGATGCTGGAAATCGACCGCTACGCGCTGGCCAACATGGCCGCCGTGCAAGACCAGATCTTGAAGAACTACGAGGCCTATGAATTCCATCCGGTGGTGTCGAAGCTGCAGACCTACTGCTCGGAAGACCTGGGCGGCTTTTACCTGGACATCCTCAAGGATCGCCTCTACACCAGCGCCTTGACCTCGCCGGCGCGCCGCTCGGCGCAGACCGCGCTGTGGCACATCACGCAAAGCCTGCTGCGCGTGATGGCGCCGGCGCTGTCCTTCACGGCCGAGGAAGCCTGGGCCATCTTCGCCGGCCCCGAGGCTTACAGCGCCAGCGACGAAACCATCTTCACCCAGACTTACTGGGAGTTGCCGGCGGTCGAAGACGGCGCCGCGCTGCTGGAAAAATATGCCGCCCTGCGCGCCGTGCGCACCGACGTCACCAAGCAACTGGAAGACGTGCGCGGCTCCGGCGCCATCGGTTCCTCGCTGCAGGCGGAGCTGACGATCAAGGCCAGCGGCGCCAAGTACCGGCTGCTGGCCAGCCTCGACGACGACTTGAAATTCGTCTTCATCACCTCGCAGGCCAGCGCCGTCGAAGTGGCCAGCGAAGCCGAAGAGGCGGTCGGCGTGACGGCGTCGGCGGCGCCGAAGTGCGAGCGCTGCTGGCACTACCGCGCCGACGTCGGCACGCACCTCGACCATCCGACCCTGTGCGGCCGCTGCCACGGCAATCTGTTCGGCGCCGCCGAAAAGCGCCGCTTCGCCTGATCCCGGCCGGGCCTGATCCCGGCTGGGCCTGATCCCGGCCGGGCCTGATCCCGGCTGGGCCTGATCCCGGCCACCAGGCCTTCGCCTTCCCGCCAGCACCTCCCGCGCGCTGGCGGCCACGAACCCCACTGAAAATCCATGGCCACTAAAAACCGCTTTTCGTCGAAACCGCAATCGTCCCTGCTGCCCTGGGTCGGTATCGCCACCATCGTCATCCTGTTCGATCAAATCTCCAAGATCACCATTACCAGGATGTTCACCCTGGGCCAGGAACGGGTCGTCACCTCCTTCTTCAACCTGGTGCTGGCGTATAACAAGGGCGCCGCCTTCAGCTTCCTGTCCAATGAAAGCGGCTGGCAGCGCTACTTCTTCACCGCCATCGGCGTCGGCGCCGCCCTGTTCATCGTCTACCTGCTCAAGAAGCACGCCGGCCAGGCCCTGTTTTGCTGGGCCCTGGCGCTGATACTCGGCGGCGCGATCGGCAACGTGATCGACCGCGTCCTGTACGGCCACGTGATCGACTTCCTCGACTTCCACCTGGCCAACTGGGGCCACTTCCCGGCCTTTAACATCGCCGACTCGGCCATCTGCCTGGGCGCCTTCCTGTTTATCATCGATGAACTGCGCCGCGTGAACAAATAATCGGAGCTATGGAATGGAATTGACCGGTAAAAAAATCGTCCTCGGCCTGTCCGGCGGAGTGGCCTGCTACAAGGCGGCCGAATTGTGCCGCGCGCTGACCCGCGCCGGCGCCAGCGTACAGGTGGTGATGAGCGAGGCCGCCACCCACTTCATCACCGCCGTGACCATGCAAGCCCTGTCCGGGCAGCCCGTGTATGGCAGCCAGTGGGATGCGCGCGTCGACAACAACATGGCCCACATCGACCTCACGCGCGGCGTCGACGCGATTCTGATCGCGCCCTGCTCGGCCGACTTCATGTACAAGCTGGCGCACGGCGTCTGCGACGACCTGCTCTCGACCATGTGCCTGGCGCGGCCGGGCAAGGTGCCGCTGCTGGTGGCGCCGGCCATGAACGTGGAAATGTGGCACAACCCGGCTACCCAGCGCAACGCCCAGCAGTTGCGCGAGGATGGCATCGTCCTGTTCGGCCCGGGCGCCGGCGACCAGGCTTGCGGCGAAGTCGGCTTCGGCCGCATGCTGGAAGCGCAGCAGTTGCTGGAGGAATTGATCGCCGCCTTCCAGCCCAAGGTCTTGAGCGGCAAGCGCGTGCTGGTCACGGCCGGCCCCACCTTCGAAGCCATCGATCCGGTGCGCGGCATCACCAATCTGTCGTCCGGAAAAATGGGGTACGCGGTGGCGCGCGCGGCGCGCGAGGCCGGCGCCGACGTCACACTGGTGTCCGGCCCGACCGCGCTGGCGGCGCCCTTCGGCGTGCGCCGCATCGACGTGCGGAGCGCGCGCCAGATGTTCGACGCCGTCATGCAGCAGCTCGACGGCCAGCATGTCTTCATCGCCGTCGCCGCCGTGGCCGACTGGCGCGTGCAGAATGCCAGCGATCAGAAAATGAAGAAGCAGGCCGACGGTTCGGTGCCGGAATTGAAGTTCGAAGAGAACCCGGACATCCTGGCCACCGTGGCGGCGCGCACCAACCTGGCCGGCCATCCATATTGCGTCGGCTTCGCCGCCGAATCGGAAAACCTGATCGCCTTCGGCGCCTCCAAGCGCGAAAAGAAGGGCATCCCCCTGCTGGTCGGCAATATCGGCCAGAATACCTTCGGCCAGGACGACAACACCATCATCCTGTTCGACGAATACGGCCACACGGTGCTGCCGCGCGCCGCCAAGCTCGATCTGGCGCGCCAGCTCATTTCGGAAATCGCCAAACGACTGGCCAAGACTTCGCTGTTCAAGTGAAGCTTTCACCATCACAGGAAAACGCATGAAAACAATCGACGTCAAAATTCTCGACCCGCGCATGAAGGACCAAATGCCGGCCTACGCCACCCCGGGCAGCGCCGGACTCGATCTGCGCGCCTGCATCGACGCCCCCCTCACCATCGAGGCCGGCCAGACCGTCCTGATTCCCACCGGCCTGGCGATCCACGTGGCCAATCCCGGCTACGCGGCGATGATACTGCCGCGCAGCGGCATGGGCCACAAGAACGGCATTGTTCTAGGGAATCTGGTAGGCTTGATCGACTCGGATTATCAAGGCCAGCTAATGGTCTCGACCTGGAATCGCGGCCACAGCGCGTTCACGCTCAATCCGATGGAAAGACTGGCGCAACTGATCGTCGTGCCGGTGCTGCAAGTGGGTTTTAATATTGTCGAAGAATTCGACACAAGCGAACGCGGTGTTGGCGGCTTCGGCAGCACCGGCAAACATTAAGGAAGTCTGATGCCCGGTATTGTCCTCCCTGTCCTCCCTGTCCTGCTGGTCCAACGCTTGCGCGCCTGCGCGCCGCTGCTGTCGCTTGCCTTCCTGGCCGCCTTCCTGGCCGGCTGCGCGACGCCCGCCCCGCACCTTGCCGACAGCGTGCCGGCGGCCGCCCCGGCGGCGGAAGCGCGCGCCGTGCCGCCGCGCGTCACGGCGGCGCAGGAAAGCCTGGGCAAGATGGTGGCGCTGCAAGATCGCCTCTACAAGGTCGCCGCCGGGCTGCTGATCAACAACGCCGACCTGTGCAAGAACCAGGCCCGCAACCTGCTCGGCTTCACCGCCAAGAACAAGTATTCCTACCCCGGCGAATTCGCCGACGCCGCCCAGGTGGTGCTCGGCTACAACGAGCACCTGCAAGTGTCGGGCGTGCTGGCCGGCAGCGGCGCGGCGCGCGCCGGCTTGCGCAAGGGCGACGGCCTGCTGGCGGCCGAAGGCAAGAACCTGCCCTCGGGCCCGAACGCGGAATCGCTGGCGGCCGCCGTCTTCGGCTCGCTCGTCGCCAAACGCACCAGCTTGAACATGACCATCACGCGCGACGGCGCGCGCCAGAATCTGAACGTGCCGGTGACCCGCGCCTGCGCCTTCCGGGTCGACCTGGGCAACGCCGACAACGTCAATTCCTACGCCGACGGCCAGCGCATCCTGCTCACACGCGGCATGATCGCCTTCGCCCAGAACGACGAATCGGTCGCCTACGTGATGGCCAAGGGCATGGCGCACAACATCCTCGGCCACGCCGCTGCGCAGCGCTCCACGGCCACCCTGGGCAGCATCATCGACAACCTGTCCAGCCCGCGGCCCGACCTGTCGATGCTGATCGGCAGCGGCGGCGTGCGCCCGATGGCGCAGGAAATGGATGCGGCCGCCGACAGCCTGGCCCTGTACCTGCTGGCGCGGGCCGGCTACAGCATCGACAACGCGGCCCGCTTCTGGCAAAAACTGGCGACGGCCTACCCGGCCAGCATCATGAACGACTACACGGCCAACCACCCGGGCACCGCCTTCCGCATCGCCGCCATCAACAGGACTGTGGCCAATATCAAGGTCAAACAAGCCGCCAGGAAAGCGCTCAAGCCCTGAGCGACGGGTCGGCCGGTGCGCCAGGCCGACCCGCGACGTCTAGAAATTCGGAAAGTTGGGAAACACCGCCCCCATCAGCCAGGTCAGGCCGGCGCAAAAAATCACCGCAATAATCAGGATGATGAGCAGGCGCCCGAATTTCGGGTTGCCGTCATCGTCTTCCTTGTCGCTGTTCTGTGTCATGTCTTCTCTCGGCAGGCTTTTCAAGCGCGTAGTATATTCCATGCTTCGCAAGAGCACGCGGCGGGAATGGCCATGGACAGCATCGACCTCGAAGTATTGAAAACCAGCGCGGCCTGGATCGCCGCCGGCCACCGCTGCGAACTGGTGACCGTCATCAAGACCTGGGGCTCCAGCCCGCGTCCGATCGGCGCCACGCTCGCCATCTGCGACGACGGCCGCGTGGTCGGTTCGGTCTCCGGCGGCTGCATCGAGGATGACTTGATCGCCAGGGTGCGGCGCGACGGCATCCGCCGCGGCGCGCCCGAACTGGTCAGCTACGGCATCACGGCCGACGAGGCGCACCGCTTCGGCCTGCCCTGCGGCGGCACCATCGAACTGGCCATCGAACCCTTGAACGCGGCCAGCGGCATCGCCGAGCTGCTGCTGCGCCTGGAACGCCACGAGCTGCTGGCGCGCCGCCTCGACCTGGCCAGCGGCGCCGTCAGCCTGGGCCCGGCCGCCGCCGGCGCCACCCTCGACATCAGCGGCAATGTGCTGACCACCCTGCACGGCCCGCGCTGGCGCCTGCTGATCATCGGCGCCGGCCAATTGTCGCGCTTCGTCGCCCAGATCGCCATGGCGATGGATTACCACGTCATCGTCTGCGACCCGCGCGAAGAATACCGGGGCGGCTGGCAACTGCCCGGCGTGGAACTGGTGCACGCCATGCCGGACGACCTGGTGCTGGAACTGCGCCTGGATCAACGCAGCGCCGTCCTGGCCCTGACCCACGACCCCAAGCTGGACGACCTGGCGCTGATGGAAGCGCTCAAGTCGGACGCCTTTTACGTGGGAGCCATCGGCTCGCGCCTGAACAACGCCAAGCGGCGCGAACGCCTGCTGCAGTTCGACCTCGGCGAGGAACAACTGGCGCGCCTGCACGGCCCGGTCGGGCTCTACATCGGCAGCAAGACCCCGGCCGAAATCGCGATCTCCATCCTGGCCCAGATGACGGCCGTGAAAAACGGCGTCGCGGCCGCGCCGCGCATGGTCGACGCCGACCTGGCGCCGGACGCGACGCCGTGCGCGCTAGTCTGGACCGGGCCCGAAGCGCCGCCGGAATAAAGCCGGCGCCAAGCCGGCGCCAAGCCGGCGCCGAAAAAACACCAACAATAGCAAGAAGCGACTAGCCTTGCGCCGCCGTCCGCGCCACAATGCGCCCTTTGCCATTGAAAGCATGAACATGAAAGCAGCCGATTTTGTCAGGCTGGTCGCGCTGGCCGCGATCTGGGGCGCCTCCTTCCTCTTCCTGCGCATAGGCGCGCCGGTGCTGGGGCCGGCCGTGCTGATCGAATGCCGGGTCGGCTTCGCCGCCCTGTTCCTGGCCGCCATCGCCCTGCTGCTGAAAAAGCCGCTGGATCTGCGCCGCAACTGGAAGCACTTCCTGATCCTGGGCTTCTTCAATTCCACCCTGCCCTTCATGCTTTACGCCTTCGCCGCGAAAAGCCTGTCGGCCTCGCTGCTCTCGGTGCTCAACGCCACCGCTCCGATCTGGAGCGCCGTCATCGCCGCGCTCTGGTCGCGCCGCGCGCCGGCGCCGCGCACCGTGTTCGGCCTGCTGCTCGGCATGGGCGGCGTCGCCCTGCTGGTCGGCTTCGACCAGGTCGCCACCCGCGACGGCGCCGGCCTGGCCATCGCGGCCGGCCTGCTGGCCGCCTTCAGCTACGGTATCGCCACCACCTACGCCCGCTCGGCGCAGGCGGTGGAACCGTTCGCCAACGCCCACGGCAGCATGTGGGCGGCGGCCCTGCTGGTCTTGCCGGCCCTGCCCTTCTTCCCGGCCCCGGCCAGCCCTGGCCCTGTCTCTTATACACATCTCCGAGCCCACGAT
>DMYQ01000282.1:0-1351 GCA_003482555.1 Janthinobacterium sp.
CCAACTGGCGCCGCGCATGATGGGCCAGACCAAGGATATGGGTGCCGGGGTGGTGGAAGTGCCAGCGTACTGGGAAGAGGCGAAGATCGAGCTGATGAAGCGCGACCGCATCATGAAAAAGCTGATCCCCCAGTTCGGTGACCTGCACCTGGTCGGTCACGGCGATCCGTTCACGACACTGGCCCGTTCCGTGGTCGGCCAGCAGATCACGCCCAAGGCGGCCGACATCGCCTGGCAAAAATTGTTGCTGGCGTGCCCGAAGTGCACGCCGACCCAGGTCTTGAAGGCGGGCGCCGAGCAACTCTCGGCGTGCGGCTTGTCCAAGCGCAAGACCGAATATATCCTCGACCTGGCCGACCATTTCAAGGCCAAGCGGGTACACGCCAACCAGTGGGATCAGATGGATGACGAAGCCGTCATCGCCGAACTGGTGCAAATTCGCGGCATCGGCCGCTGGACGGCCGAGATGTTCTTGATATTTAATCTGTTGCGGCCCAATGTGCTGCCGCTCGATGACCCGGGTTTGATCCAGGGCATCAGCGTGAACTACTTTTCAGGCGAACCTGTCTCGCGCAGCGATGCGCGCGAAGTGTCGGCCAACTGGGAGCCGTGGCGCACGGTCGCGACCTGGTATTTATGGCGGAGCCTGGATCCGGTTCCGGTAGAATAAGGCCAGAAATGGCGAGCATGCGCGCCGCGCGGTCACCGCGCCGCCGAATAATATGGGGGTAGAATGAGTAAAATGACTTTCCTGAGTTTTGAACAGCCGATCGCGGAACTCGATTCCAAGATCGAAGAGTTGCGTTTCGTCCAGGACGATTCCGCCGTCGACATCTCGGAAGAGATCGACCGCCTGGCCAAGAAGAGCCAGCAACTGACCAAGGATATCTACGCCAAGCTGACGCCGTGGCAAGTGGCGCAGATCGCGCGCCATCCGCAGCGCCCGTACACGATGGATTACGTGAACAATATCTTCACCGACTTCCACGAATTGCACGGCGACCGCAGCTTTGCCGACGACCTTTCCATCGTCGGCGGCCTGGCCCGCTTCAACGGCCAGGCTTGCATGGTGATCGGCCACCAGAAGGGGCGCGACACCAAGGAAAGGGCGCTGCGCAACTTCGGCATGCCCAAGCCGGAAGGTTACCGCAAGGCCATGCGCCTGATGAAAGTGGCGGAGAAATTCAATCTGCCCATCTTCACCTTCGTCGACACCACCGGCGCCTGGCCCGGCATCGACGCCGAAGAGCGCGGCCAGTCGGAAGCGATCGGCCACAATCTGTACGTGATGGCGGAATTGAAAGTGCCGCTGATCGCCACCATCATCGGCGAGGGCGGCTCCGGCGGCGCG
>DMYQ01000282.1:1474-4941 GCA_003482555.1 Janthinobacterium sp.
ATCCTGTGGAAGACGGCCGAGCGCGCCGCCGACGCGGCCGAAGCGCTGGGCTTGACGGCGCACCGCCTGAAGGCGATGGGCTTGATCGACAAGATCATCAACGAGCCGCTGGGCGGCGCCCACCGCGATCCGAAACAGATGGCGACCCTGCTCAAGCGGGCCCTGGCGGACACCCTGCGCCAGTTCCACGGCATGAAGACCAAGGACTTGCTGGAAGCGCGCCATGAAAAGCTGATGAGCTATGGCAAGTTCAAGGAAACCACGCCGACCGAATAAGCCTGCGGGCACGGCGACGTGATGGGGACAGACTTCGATTTTGCCATGCAGAATCGGAGTCTGTCCCCGGTTTCGTTTTGGCCTTGTGTTTTTCGCGGTTTTTGCAATTGAAATTGAAATTGATATTGGAGCATGGATTGAAGAAGCAACAAACCGGCAGTCTGCAAGATACTTTCGCCGCCGCGCTGGAGGCTTGCCAGGAGCGCGCCGGTGGCCCGCTCGAGCGCCTGGCCATCGCCCTCAGTGGCGGCCTCGATTCCTCGGCCCTGCTGCACCTGGCGCAAGCCTGGGCGCGCGCGCGCGGCGTCGCGCTGTACGCCTTCCACGTTCACCACGGCATCAGCGCCAACGCCGACGCCTGGCTGGCCCACTGCGAGCAGGCTTGCGCCGCGCTGGATGTGCGCTTCGAGGCGCGCCGCGTGACGCTGGAGCGCAGCGCCAAGACCGGCACCGAGGCAGCGGCCCGCAAGAGCCGCTATGCGGCCCTGGGCCAGTTGTGCGCGGCGCACGAGGTGAAACTCTTGCTGACGGCACACCACCAGGATGATCAGGCCGAGACGGTGCTGCTGCAACTGCTGCGCGGCTCCGGCCCGGCCGGCCTGTCGGGCATGGACGCGGCCAATGCCGCCCCCGAACTGCTGGGCAATGTTGCGCTGGTGATGGCGCGGCCCCTGCTGCCGGCTTCGCGCAAGCAACTGGCGGCTTACGTGGCCGCGCACGGCATCGTCCACGTCGACGATGAATCGAACGACGATCCCCGCTTCGCCCGCAACGCGCTGCGCCACCAGGTGATGCCGGCGCTGGCGCTGGCCTTTCCCGGCTTCGAGGAGCGCTTCGCGCGCAGCGCCCGCCACGCGCAATCGGCCCAGCGCCTGCTGGTCGAACTGGCGACGCAGGATCTGGCCGCTTGCCTGGACGGCGACTGCATCGAGATCGGCAAGCTGCGCCTGCTGAGCCAGGATCGCTGCTACAACTTGCTGCGCCACTGGTTCGGGACGCGCAACTTGCGCATGCCGTCGACGGCCTGGCTGGCTGAAATGCTGGCCCAGTTGCTGGAGGCGCGGCCGGACGCGCAATTGCTGGTCACCCATCCCGACTGTCACGTGCGGCGCCACCGCGACCACCTGTTCCTGACGCCCAAGCTGGCCGATTTGGCGGGCATGCGCGACGAGGACGACGACGAGGACAGGCCGGGCCAGGCTTTCGTCTGGGCGGGTGAAGGGGAAATCGCCTTCCCGGCCTATGGCGGCGTCTTGCATTTCGAGGCCGACGAGGAGGGCGTGGCGGCCGACTGGCTGGCCGCGCAGGCTTTGACGATCGATTTTCGCAAGGGTGGCGAACGCCTCAAGCTGGCCGTCAACCGGCCCACCAAGGCCTTGAAATACCACTACCAGGCGTGCGACGTGCCGGCCTGGGAGCGGGCGCGCCTGCCCACCGTCTGCGCCGGGAAGCAACTGTTGTTCGCGGCCGGCATCGGCATGGATTGCCTGCACCTGGGCGTGGGCGGCGGGCCGCGCATCCGCCTGCGCTGGCAGTCCCGCTGAGGGTCCCCGCTGAAGGTCCCGCTGAGACGCAAACGGCGCCGCGCCTGGCTTTGCGCGCCGCCGCACTGTATCGTTTGGATATGTCCTTATGCCGATTCGGTATGAGTTTATGAGTATTTTGACTTGTTATTTTGCAGTGCGGCATGTAGAGTAAAGCCCTCTTTTTTATTCTTCTTGAGCGGAACTTCACTCTTATGGCTTTAATCGTCCACAAATACGGCGGTACGTCGATGGGCTCGACCGACCGCATCAAGAACGTCGCGTTGCGCGTCGCCAAATGGCATGATGCCGGCCACCAAATCATCGTGGTGCCGTCCGCCATGTCGGGCGAGACCAACCGCCTGATCGGCCTGGCCAAGCAAATCATGGATCAACCGGATCCACGCGAACTCGACATGATTTCCTCGACCGGCGAGCAAGTCTCGGTCGGGCTGCTGTCGATGGCGCTGCTGGCGATCGGCAAGCAAGCCGTGTCCTACGCGGGCTGGCAAGTGGCGATCAAGACCGATTCCGCCTTCACCAAGGCGCGCATCCAGTCGATCGACGACGTCAAGGTGCGGCGCGACCTGGACGCCGGCAAGATCGTCATCATCACGGGCTTCCAGGGCGTCGACGAGAACGGCAATATATCGACGCTGGGCCGGGGCGGTTCGGACACTTCGGCGGTGGCGATCGCGGCGGCCATGAAGGCGTCCGAGTGCCTGATCTTCACCGACGTCGACGGCGTCTACACGACCGACCCGCGGGTGGTCACGGAGGCGCGCCGCCTGAAGACCATCACGTTCGAGGAAATGCTGGAACTGGCCTCGCTCGGCTCAAAAGTGCTGCAGACCCGTTCGGTGGAATTCGCCGGCAATTACCGCGTGCCCACGCGCGTGCTCTCGTCGCTGACCGACCCCTTGCTGGCGCTGGACATCGAAGCCAATTCCGGCACCCTGATTTCGTTTGAGGAAGATACCAATATGGAACAAGCAGTCATCTCCGGCATCGCGTTCAACCGCGACGAAGCCAAAATCACCGTGCTGGGCGTGCCCGACCGTCCGGGCGTGGCTTACCACATCCTGGGGCCGGTGGCCGACGCCAACATCGAAGTCGACATGATCATCCAGAACCAGTCCGTGGACGGCAAGACCGACTTCACGTTCACGGTTTCGCGCGGCGAATACCACGCCGCCATGGCGGTGCTCAACGGCACCAAGGAAGAGATAGGCGCCACCAGCATCATCGGCGACGCCAAGGTGTCGAAGCTGTCGGTGGTGGGCGTGGGCATGCGCAGCCACGTCGGCGTCGCCTCGCAAATGTTCCGCACCCTGTCGGAAGAGGGCATCAACATCATGATGATCTCCACTTCCGAGATCAAGATTTCCGTGCTGATCGACGAAAAGTATATGGAATTGGCCGTGCGCGCCCTGCACAAGGCCTTCGATTTGGAAAATGCATAATATTTTCAATTTTTCGACCCGCCGCCTTGACCAAAGCGGATCGAATCGATATTATGACGCTCGTCTGCTGCAGAGAAGTTGATTGCAACGGACATAGTTGATCAGTCAGCTAGGAGACGTGGCCGAGTGGCCGAAGGCACATCCCTGCTAAGGATGCATACGGCTTATACCTGTATCGTGAGTTCGAATCTCACCGTCTCCGCCA
>DMYQ01000133.1:0-1853 GCA_003482555.1 Janthinobacterium sp.
GTCATGCGGCCCTCGGCCACGGCCAGCAGGGAAATGAGACTGTCGGCGGGGAAATAAATATAGTGGATGGCCTGGCCCGGCTCGTAGAGCACGTCGCCCACCTCCACCGTGACGGTGCGCAGCAGCGGCGTCAGATGCGCCAGATCCTCGGCCGGCAGGCTGGCCAGCAGGCGATTGCCGGCCGGCGCCACGGCGGCGCCCTTGTGGCCCGTGTTGCCGGACAGGTTCATGGCGCCAACCCCGGCGGCCCCGTCGGACGTGGCGTCCGAGGCGATATTCGATAGTCTGTTGAGGACATGCTGGCCTTTTCGACGATGCATATTGCAGGATGAGCAATCTAGTGCCGAGCGTAACGGCAAATATTTTTCATGTATGTACGGTGACGCACGGATGGGCGGCATGAAACATGGCAAAATTCATCCTTCACATCACTATTTGATGCTTTTCAACACAAAAATAAGGGGAATACCTGATGAATACGCCGAATGCCTCGCCCCAGAAGTCCTCGCTGCACCCCCTGATCATCGCCGCCGCCATCGCCGTGCTGGTGGTGAGCGCCGTCGGCACCGCCGCCATCATGGGCTGGCTGCCATCCTCGATGGGCGGCAATCACGCGAACAGCGAACTGAGCGCCTCCGACCAGTTGGCCAGCGCGCCGATGACGGCACCGTCCACCGGTTCGTACGCGCACAATGCGCCCGCCTACCCGGCCGCGCGGGCGCAGCACCCGGTCCAGCATCATGTGGCGCCGCAAGCGGCGGCCCATCACGAATGCGGCAATTGCGGTGTCGTCGAAGCCGTCAATGAAAGCACCACGCGGGGCGAAGGCAGCGGCGTCGGCGCGGCCGGCGGCGCCGTCGTCGGCGGCTTGCTGGGCAACCAGGTGGGTGGCGGCCGCGGTCGCGAACTGGCCACCATCGCCGGCGCCATTGGCGGCGCCGTGGCCGGCAATCAAGTCGAAGGCAATGTCAGGGCCAGCCACAGCTATGCCGTGACGGTACGCTTGAACGACGGCTCCAGCCGCACCTTTCACCAATCGACGGCGCCGAACTGGCGCTCGGGCGACCGGGTGCGCATCGTCGACGGCGCCCTGCGCGGCAACGACTAAGGGCTCGTAAAGATCGGCCCGCCGCACCGAAACGCCCCGCCCTGCGGGGTGTTTTCATTTTAGCAATGTGCGGCAGCGAACGGAATTCCCGTCAAGCAAGCCCGAGAATAAGACCTGGGTTCAAGCGTAGCGCACACGGGGGAGGAAAATGAATAAATTGATCTGGAGCGGCGTGATACTGGGCGGCTTGCTGGCCACTTGCTTTGGCTTCGGCGCGCTCGACGCGGACGCGGCCGAGGCGGGCTTTGCGGCCTCGAGCGCGACGCCGGTGCCGCTGGTGATGCTGCTGCTCACGGGCGGCCTGGCCAGCTGCCTGGCCGGCCTGCTGGGCTTGAGCGGCTTGATGGCCTGGATACCGGGCCTCGATCAAAACGCCGAAGCGTTGGCGCGGCCGGAATAATATTCACTTGTGTACGCCAGCGTACAGAAATGACCGCGGCCACAGGGGAGAATCGACACATGATATCAAGTTGCCCATGTTTGCCAGCAGCAGGATTGATGTCGCAAGCGATCGCAGCCCCGGCCCCGGGTCGCCGTTGCAATCACCAATAATAGTCATATAACATTTACACACAGAGGACACATCATGCTCTATACAATCGCCGTCGTTCTTATCATCCTTTGGCTGCTGGGCATCGTCACGTCCTACACCGTCGGTGGCTTCATCCATATCCTGCTGGTCATCGCCGTCATCATGATCCTGTTGCGTCTGATTAGCGGGCGCGGCCTATAGCAAGTCGGGCAC
>DMYQ01000133.1:2125-7152 GCA_003482555.1 Janthinobacterium sp.
CGCACGGCCAAAGCCGACGCGGCCCACACCACACACTCGGGAGACAGACATGACACCATTTCACTGCGGCCCGCCGCACATCACCGTTGCCGGCGCCGCCGCATTGGCACTGACGCTGGCCCTGGGCCTGTCCCTGGGCGGCTGCGCCGACATGTCGGCCAGCCAGCGCGGCACGGCCACCGGGGCCGGCATAGGCGCCGGCCTGGGCGCGCTGATCGGCGCCGGCAGCGGCGGTGGCGGCGCCAACCGGGCGGCCGGCGGCGCCGTGCTGGGCGCGGCGGCCGGCGCGCTGGCCGGCAATATCTGGTCGAACCGGATGGAACAGCAAAAACGCAGCATGGAGCAAGCCACCCGCGGCACCGGCGTGCAAGTGAGCCAGACCGCCGACAACCGCCTGAAAATGGACATCCCCAGCGATATCTCCTTCGATACGGGACGGGCCGACATCAAGGCCAACTTCCGCCCCATCTTGGATCGCTTCGCCGCCACCCTGGCCGAAAACCGCGCCAGCAGCGTGAGCATCGTCGGCCATACGGACAGCAGCGGCAGCGACGCCATCAACGTTCCCCTGTCGCGCGAGCGCGCCGCCCACACGCGCGACTACCTGGCCACGCGCGGCGTCGCGCCGGAGCGGGTGGAAGTGGAAGGCCGCGGCGCCAACGAACCGATCGCCTCGAACGACGACAACGCCGGCCGCGCCCGCAATCGCCGGGTCGAAATTTACGTGGCCGAGACGGCGCCGCGCTGACGCGCACGGCAGCGGCCGCGCCGGCCCCGGTTTTTGGTTTATCCTGCAGGCTCGCAAGCATCTGGAGTGAATATGCAACGACCATTATTAAACCCGGCCTTGAGCCCGGCCCCGGGCCCTGTCTTGGGCCGGAAGTTGAGCCCGCTTTTACTTCTTTCCGTGCTGGCCGCCAGCCAGCTCGCGCTTGCCGCGCCGGCCGGGCAAAGCATCCGCCCCGGCCTGTGGCACATCGAAAACAAGATATCCTCGAACGACCCCGGCACCGACCAGACCCTGTCGCTGCTGCTGCAGCAAGCGGGCAATCTGCCGCCCGAACAGCGCCAGATGCTGGCCCGGATGGCGGCCCAGAACGGCATCGAGATGCCGACCATAGGCGCCGATGGCGGCATCGGCGTGAGCGCCTGCATCACGCCCGAGATGGCGGCGCGCCAGCAAATTCCCACCGGCCAGCGCGGCGACTGCGTCTCGCACAACACGGCCCAGCCGGGCGGCGTGAAAATATCCTTCACTTGCGCCAATCCGCCGTCGAGCGGCGAAGGCAGCTTGCGCTTCATCGGCGAAAGCGATTTTTCCATGACGACGAACATCGTCAGCAGCGCCCGCGGCGCGCCCGAGCGGGTCGAGGTCAACTCCAGCGGACGCTGGCTGGGCGCCTGCCCGGCCGCCGCCCGCTAAGCCAGCAGCCTTACTGCTCGGCGGCGAAAGCCATGTAGCGCGCCCGCGCCAGGGTGGCGATTGGGCCGACCGGCAAGGTGCGCGCCTCGTAGCGCACACAGGGCGTGACCTTGCCGTAATTGCCGGTATTGAAAATCTCCACGGCACTGTCGAGTTCTTCCGGCAGCACGGCGCGCTCTTCGACCGCGATGCCTTCTTGCGCCAGCAGCGCGATCACGCGCGCCCGCGTGATGCCGGCCAGGAAAGTGCCGTTCGGCGCCGGCGTCACCACTTGCCCGGCCGGCGTGACAAAGAACAGATTGGCGGAAGCGAATTCGGCCACCTGGCCCAGGCTGTCGCACACGACGGCATTGTCGAAGCCGCGCGTCTTCGCTTCGCGTAGCGCCTTGGTGGTGTTGGCGTACAGCGCGGAAGCCTTGGCGTCGGTGGGCGCCATCGACGCGTCCGGCCGGCGCAAGCTCGACAGGCAGGCGGCGAAGCCGGTGAACGGCGGCATGGCCGCGTCGAACAGGGTCAGCGCGAAGCCGCTCTTTTCCACTTCGGGAATGAGCAAGCCGTCGGTGCCGAACACCAGCGGACGGATATACAGTTCGGCGTCGGCCGGGAACTTGGCGACGCCTTCGCGCACCAGTTGCTCCATTTCCTCGACCGTGTACGGGCAAGCCAGGCCGACCCGTTCGGCCGACTGGACCACGCGCTGCAGGTGCAGGCGCAAGTCGGGCATGCGTCCGCCCAGCGAGCGGGCGCCGTCAAACACGGAAGAGCCGAGCCAGACGCTGTGGTCCATCGCCCCAAACAGGGGGGTATTGCCTTCGGTCCAGCTGTTATTGAAATAAGTCAGATACATGGCGATCCTGTGGGAAGTGGCGCCGCGGCGCGATCCCGCAATTTAGCACATCCGGCGTCGCTGGCGGACCGCGCCCGCTCGCGGCCGCCACTACACTAGAAGCCGTGGCGCAGGCCGACATTGAAGGCGGCGTCGCCGTGGCCGGCATCGGAGGCGTTGCCGACCGTGTAGGAGCCGCCGTTGCGGTTGTGGATTTTCGCATACGAGGCGTAAAAATCGCTATGCCGCGACAGCGCATAACTCATGCCGACGGCGATCTGGTTGGCGTCGCGGCCCGACAGTTCCCTATCCTTCTTGCGGATGAATGAAGTCATGAAATTGGCCGCGCCGACCGGCACCGCCAGGCCCAGCAAGGTGTCGCGGCTGTCGCTCGATGAATTCGACAAGGTCAGCGGGGCATAGGGATTCGACGGGTCCCAGGGCGAACTGCCCTGGCCCCGGTTGACGCCACAGGCGGCAAAGGCGGTGGCCTTGCCAAAATTGAAGTTGGCCGCCACTAGGGCGTTCCTGGCCGAGGTGTCGAGGTTGGGCACGCTGCCGCTGCCCTCGATGAAATTATCCTTGCGTTGATAGGCCACGCTCAGATTGGCCGGTCCCTTGGCGTAGCCGAGCATGGCGCCGTAGGCCCGGTTCGCCGCGCTGCTGTACGGCGTCTCGCCGAAGCTATAGATGGCGCTGGCGACCCAGCCCTGCAACTGCGGCGTGGCGTACTTGATCGTATTGTCGTAGCGCTTGACGGTATATCCCATCAGATTGCCGGCGCTGCCCGCCATGCCGCCCTTGAACGGGTCGCCCACATCGGTCAAGGCCAGGTATTGGGGATTGTATTGACGTCCCAGGGTCAGCGCGCCCAGGCTGCTGTCCAGGCCGACATAAGCCTGGCGTCCGAACAGGCGGCCGCTTTGCTCGCCGGCGCCACTGTCGACCTGGAGGCCCCCTTCCAGGGTGAACACGGCCGCCACTCCCTCGCCCAGCGCTTCGCGGCCCTTCAGGCCGAGGCGGGAAGCGGAGGCGACGCCGCTCGACACCCTGGTGGCGGCGCAATTGCCACAGCCGCGTTCAGCCACCACGCCGGCGTCGAGCACGCCGTACAAGTCGAGCGTCGCCGCCGTCTGCGCGGCGGCGCCGAACGGACTGCACATGGCAAGCACAAAATACCAGGTTTTCATGATGCATCCCCAGGTTGTGCGGCCCATCCCCGCCGTGCGGAGCCAACGGCGGTGCCAACATTTCCCCCCTGTTACTGAGGTATATCTTATCCTCGCAATAAAGCAAGCATTCTGTGCGGAATCCAACATAGCTGTGCGATATCGCGCAATATCGGCCCCGCCGGCGGCGCAAGGTCGTATATTGATAGTAAGCGGGGCGCCGCGCCCCACACTTCACGCGACAAAGGCAATACCGATGACACACGCATCCGTACAAGCGCTGTATGACGACAAACGCGGCAGCGCCGAAGACGCCCTGGCCCTCGTCCGCGACGGCGACCGCATCGTCGTCCCCACCGGCGTCGGCGAACCGCCCGCCCTGCTGCACGCGCTCTCCGCGCAGCGCCTGCGCTTTCGCGACGTCAAGGTGGCGCAAATCCTGGCCCTGCGCAAATACGCCTACTTCGACCCCGACACCAGTGACCACGTGCGCCACCAGGCCCTGTTTTTCGGCCCCGCCTCGCGCGCCGGCGGCCAGGCTGGCTGGATCGAATTTCTGCCGAATTATTTTTCCGAGCTGCCGGCCCTGATCGGCCGCGGGCAGATCGCCGCCGACGTCGTCTTTTCAATGGCCTCGCCGATGAACGAACATGGCTTCTTCGCGCTCAGCCTGGGCGCCGACTACACCATGGCCGCCGTCGCCAAGGCGCGCGCGGTGGTCCTGGAAGTCAATCCCAACGTGCCCTTCGCGCACGGCCAGTGCCACATCCACGTCTCGCAAGTGAGCGCCCTGGTCGAAAGCGCGGAAGCGATCATGGAAGTGGGCTTGCCGCAAATCGGCCCGGTGCAAGAGGCGATCGGCAAATACGTGGCCGCCATGATAGAGGATGGCTCGACCCTGCAAATCGGCTACGGCGGCATCCCCGACGCCGTCGTCATGCAACTGACCGGCAAGAACGACCTCGGCATCCACACTGAAATGATAGGCGACGGCATCCTGACCCTGGTCGAATCGGGCGTCGTCACCAACCGCAGGAAGACCCACTTGCCGGGAAAAATGGTGGCCACCTTCGCGCTCGGCTCGAAAAAGCTGTACGACTTCATGCACCACAACCCGATGCTGGAAATGCACCCCGTCGACTACAGCAACGACCCGGCGATCGCCGGCCTGAACGACAATCTGGTGGCCATCAACGCCACCCTGCAAATCGACCTGCTCGGCCAGTGCGGCTCGGAAAGCCTGGGCCACCTGCCCTACTCCGGCACCGGCGGCCAGGTCGACTTCGTGCGCGCGGCCAACCGCTCGCGGGGCGGCAAAGCCATCATCGTGCTGCCGTCGACGGCCAAGGATGGCACGCTCTCGCGCATCGTCCCGGTGCTGGCGCCGGGCACCCACGTCAGCACTGGCAAGAACGACATCAACTACGTCGTCAGCGAATACGGCGTGGCCCAACTGCGCGGCAAATCGGGACGCCAGCGGGCGCGGGAACTGATCGCCATCGCCCACCCCGACTTCCGCGCCGAACTGCGCCGTGCCGCCGCCACCATGCACATTCTCTAACCCGCCCGCAAGAATGGGGTCAGGTCCTGACCCTTCCCCTCATATTTT
>DMYQ01000170.1 GCA_003482555.1 Janthinobacterium sp.
GCCGGGATTGCGCATCGTGCAATCGGCCAGCCCCTTCGAAGACGCTGACCTGGGGCATCATCGGCCAGCAAATCAATCTCTCCTTCGCCATCGCCCTGCGCCGCACCTTCATCCTGCAAGCGGGGCGCCAACACAGCGGCGGCCTGTGGTGCTATCCGGAAGCGGCCGACGTGGCCCGCCTGAGCGTCGACACTTTGACCGAGCGCAAATTTTCGCGCGCCAAGGCGGAAACCCTGCTGCGCCTGGCGCGTCTGGTCGACGAGGGCGCGCTGGCGCTGGACTTGCCGGCCGACGGCGACGTCGCCCCGGTGTCGGCGGCGCTGCTGGCCGTGAAGGGCATCGGCCCCTGGACCGTGAATTACGCGCTGCTGCGCGGCTACGGCTACGCCGACTGCTCGCTGCACGGCGACGTGGCGATCCGCGCCGCGCTGCAACGCCTGCTGGACGAGCCGCTCAAGCCGGATCAATCCCGCACCGAGCGCTGGTTGGCGCAATACCGGCCGCACCGGACCATGGCGGCCGCCCATCTGTGGGCCAGTCTGCACCAGCGCCCCCACGAATAAACTACCTGTCGGAATTTTTTACAGCGACCCCATCAATTCGATCTTGGCGCCACCCACTATGCTCCTAAGTAATTGAATAATATCTTTTATTTATATGTGGAACGCTCCTTGCTCAGTATCCCAGTGAAGCAGCCGGCAGGAAACAAGCCTCCGGCACCGGCTTTGTAATCCATCGGACACTGGAGATCGACATGAAAAAATTACTTTTGGCACTGGCGGTACTCGGCACCGTGGGCGCGGCCAGCAACGCCCAGGCATTCGCCTATGCGCGCTCGCAAGACAACGTCACCAACTTCCTCCTCGACGTTACGCCGGGCATCAGCTTCATCGGGCCGGCATCGGTGAACAGCTTTGCCACCGCCTGCCTGCCCAGCACCAATTGCATGAGCACGGGCGGGCCCGGCTCGACCGCGTCGACGCCGGCCATGATCTTTTCCGGCATCGCGCCCACGCCCTATACCGACAACCATCTGAGCGCCACCTCGTTCGCGCTGGCCGACGCCCAGATCGTCTCGCAACAATTGTCCGGCCAGGCTTTCACCCACGCGACCAATGTCGCGGAAGGCAAGCTACTCGAAAACAATAGAGCGAATGCGGTAGCCGGCAATTCCTCGGCCACGGTGCTGCAATCGACGTTCGCCGTCGGCGGCACCGGCGGCACCGTCAATTTCAGCTTTGACGCCGCGCCCATGATCACGGCATGGCTGACGGCGGCGGCGATCGGCTCCCAGGCCGAAGGTATCCTGGCCGTCAACTTCAATATCGTCAACAGCAGCGGCGCCGTGGTGTTCAACTGGGCGCCGGACGGCGTCGTCAGCCCCAGTATTTTCGGCGGCACGGAATCGGCCGACGCCTTCACCCTGAACACCACGCTGACGGCGCTGCCGGCCAATCCCGGCCCGCTGACCTACAATCCGGGCAATTGCGCCATCGGCGCGCCGCCGCCGGCCGGCTCGCCGGCGACGCGCTGCTTCAACGCCACCACCAATACCCTCGCCGCCGGCGTCTACACCCTGAATCTGGCGATGAGCGAAGCCGTCAATCTGCAACTGGTGCAAGTGCCGGAACCGGGCACCCTGTTCTTGCTGGGGATAGGTCTGGGCGCGGCCGGCATCGCGCGCCGGCGCCGCACGCAAGTGTGAGGCGGACGCCGGAAGCGGCCGCCAAAGTCGGGAGAAACACCAAAAAGCCGCTGTCCCCTTACCGGGAAACAGCGGCTTCGCCGTTGCCGGGATAGCTATCGAACGGGCTGGAAAAATCCGCACGGACACGGCGCTTGGGAGGATGTGGCGTTACCGGCAATGACCTTGAGCGTATCGCAAGCATCCTCCACATCACCTACCGGTCGCGGGGAAAGTTGACCGAAAAAACCGTTCCGTCATCCGCGCTCGAAGATACTGAAATAGTCCCGTTGTGGGCTTCAGCCGTCTCCTGCGCAATGAAAAGACCCAGACCCAGGCTTGTCTTGGGGCGGGAGTCCTCTTCAATGTCGGGGTCGAGTTGAACCAGGGGTTGGAAGATGGTCTTCAGCGATTCCGCCGGAATCACCGGCCCGAAGTTAGCGACCTTGATCGTGATGGCGTCCTCCAGTCCTGCCGCATCGAGCGTGACCTCATGGCCCTTCGCACCGTATTGGGCGGCATTGATCAAGAGGTTAGTCACCATCTGCTGCAAGCGGATACTGTCAAACGACGCTATGAGCTTGCCGCTCGGACGGAAAACGATCATGCTGCCGGGGTACATTGCCTGCGCATCGGCCACCGCCGCCTGACACACTTCCTTCGCATCGACCGTTGTCCGTACAGTGGGCATACCCGCTCCCATCTGCAAACTGGTGAAACCCAACAGGTCGGTCACCATCGCGCTCATCATGATCGCATTGCGTTTCACCTTTTGCCCAAGGGAAGCAATTTGTTCCTGCGACAATGATCGGCGCGTGAGCATTTCGCCAACCAGGGAAATTGTCGCAAGTGGCGCCCTCAAGTCGTGCCCCAGAACCGCCAGGAACAGTTCTCTGGTTCGATCCGCCCTCGCGGAGTATGTAACAATCGACTCCGCCAGCGCCTGGTCGATCGCCTCGTTGAAGCGAACCATTTCGTAAATTGTCGTCTCCGACATTTGTTGGACGCGCGATAACCAAAGGCGCAGTACCGTTGCCCTGAGGGCGCGAAACTCAGAACTGAGCTGCAGCAGGGAAAAATTACTCGCTTGCCGAAGGCGACCGTGAATGGCCGCCGCGCTTTCCTCGTCACCCTGATCCACGTCATCGCCTTGGGATTTCTTGTACTGCTGTTGTTTGCTCTGGCTGGTCTCGATATCGATGGCGATGGCGCGCAGGATAGCCTCGGCATGATCGGTCAAGGCCAGGACAGACATCTCCGCGCCATCGGGGGCGGCTTTTTTGGCAAAAGATGTCCACTCAGCCAGGATTTCCGCCATGTGGGAATCGATAAAGGATGCGAGGTTCATGCGGGAACTCTTTCATGAAGAAAATACGGAAACTGTTCGTAATCCCTGACCAAGGACGGGATAGGATGGGACGAAGGGGCACAAAACCGCCAAGTCCGTAAGGGTAGGCAGGACAAGTGTACCCCGTTTTTCCGCTAATCCACTTTGCTTTCAGACATGCTATGTCCTTCCAAAGCTGGTGGCGGCAGTGCGGGCCATTCGCGCGGCCACCTGTTCAGTTTGACTGCCCGGCGGGTTCACCTTGCGGACGGAGGTGTCGCTGAGTGACATGGGAATAAGCGATCGGGTGGTCGCTCATTCGCCTATCTTGGAACGGCTACCTGTGGGGGCAACACCCTTGGGAGAAAACGCAGATGCCCCCCGATGTTGCCCCCATTTTTGACCGGCTGTCAATCCGCGCACTGGGACGTCAAGAAACGAAAAAGCCGCGTTTCCCTAGTGAGGATCGCGGCTTATCGGACTGCATGAAACGTTTGTTTGGTTGCGGGGACAGGATTTGAACCTGTGACCTTCGGGTTATGAGCCCGACGAGCTGCCAGACTGCTCCACCCCGCAGACGCATTATATAGGGCTTTGTTGCAATGCGCAATGACTGGCGACACGTGCCGCCGACATGGCTGGCGACGGTGCATGCGGGGCGGGCGGCGTGCCGAAAACGTAGGCCAGGTCGGAGGGAAAAAACCAAAAAGCCGCTGTTCCCTTTCCAGGAAACAGCGGCTTTGCACATTTGGTTGCGGGGACAGCTATCGAACAAACCGTCAAAACCCGCATGAACAGGGCGTTTGCGTCGTATGGGCTATCTCGGTTGCCCCCAAAGTTGCCCCACTTAGCGCTTGCCTCGGCGGCGTGTGCAACAGCGCCTCAAATGCCAGCGGTTTTGATCGCGGTATACCTGCCCCATGCGCTCGAACTGGCTTTCTCTCAAAGATATCTGGCGCGGATCGTTGGCCGAAAACGCTGTCAAGCGCACTCCCTGATCGGCATTGACGTTAGCTTTGGCGATCTATTTTATACCAAGCTCAACGCTCCGCCACGGGGCAAACATCGCAACAATTCCTTCCCGCTGCGTTTTGACACGATGATCAATTGCGTGAAGCTGGTGCTGTGTACGTACAAGCCGAAGAATTGCTCCACAACACGTGAGAAGCCGTGGATGCCGCTGCCGACAAAAGCGTCGTCGTCGAGGACAAGCCGCACCTCGATGCCGCGCGCCAGGCGGGGCGGAAAGTCGCCCGGCAACCAGGCCTTGGCTGCGGTATATCCAATGGCCACGATACCGCCGATCTGGCTCCGGGCGACAACCGACCCGGTCAGGTCGTACAAGCTTAGCATCTCCCGGAGCGCCTCCACTCCGTCTTTTTCCAGCGACAAATGGTTCAGCGACAAGTGGGAAATCAGGCGCCAATGCGCGCCCCTGCCGCGCTGGAAACGATGGGGTGCGGACGGTTTGCGCAAGAAGCGGATCGAATATTTGGCGTCGCCCTTCATGGATAAATCGCCATCGGATAAGCCATATGGCAACGTGGATGGCAAGTCGCGGTTCGAGCAGGTGAGGGCGATATTGAGCGTGCCGGCTTGGATCGCGGCCGGTTTGAAGTCAATGTCGACGAGGGAAATCTCGGTCTCATGTCCGGGGCTTCTCAAGGCCACATCGTCGTCGCGCCGCAAGGCCCAGTAATGCCGGACTTCGTTAAAAGCCTCACCGTGGTGCAATGAGTAAAAAGGGCGAACCTCCGTGGTTGTCGGCGCGCCCTGCTCGATCTCGACCTCCATTTTGAGCGAATCGATGGCGAGCACTTCATACGCGGAAGCGTTGCGCGAATCCGCTATCACCGGGTAATACCGTCCGGCCGGCGTCAACGTGATCGGGGCGCCTTCCTGTTGAAATAAATTAATCACCGGCGTGCACCCGAGCAGCAGCTTGTCGGCCGACAGCGTGCCGAGCAGCAGCGCCACGTTAGAGTCGGAGCGCAGGCCGCCGAG
>DMYQ01000176.1:0-14184 GCA_003482555.1 Janthinobacterium sp.
GTGATGGCGCCGCCCTTGAAGGCCACGTTCAAAGCCTGGTTCATGCCCTGGGTGGCGGCCTGCGCCGTGCGCACATTGGCGCGCACCGACACATTCATGCCGATGAAGCCGCAAGCGCCCGAGAGCGCCGCGCCGGTCAGGAAGCCGAGCGCCGTGTTCACGCCCAGCAGCGCGTAGATGACGATCAGCAAGACCACGCCGACCATGGCGATGGTGCGGTACTGGCGCGTCAGATAGGCGGCCGCGCCCTGCTGGATGGCGAGGGCGATTTCCTGCATGCGCGCATTACCGGCGTCCTGGCGCAAGATCCAGCTGCGCGACCATAGACCATAGATGACTGCGACCATGCCGCAGGCTACCGCAAACCACAGACTTGCTGCCATATTGTCCCCTCTGTTTTACTCGACGACACTCAGAAAACTGCCGACCATGCCGGATAGGCACGCGCAGCCAACCAACCTGCGTACTGCAAAAACCCGGTGGCCCCGGCGAACGGGGCGACAACAATAAGGGACGACAACGCCGCCGCGCGGCGTAAAAAAAGCGGACCCGGGGTCCGCTCTTGTTTCAGCTTACTCGGCCAGCGCGGCAAATCCGGCGTCGCGGATTTGCTCGACCGGACCGACGCCGGAGATGCGGCGGTATTTCGGCGCGCCGGGCACGCCCGACTTGGCCCAGTCGTTGTAATAAGCCAGCAACACTTCGGTCTGGCTATGGAACACATCCAGGCGTTTCTTGACGGTTTCCGCCTTGTCGTCGTCGCGCTGGATCAGCGGCTCGCCGCTGACGTCGTCGATGCCCTCGACCTTGGGCGGGTTGAACTTGACGTGGTAGACGCGGCCCGAGGCCGGGTGGGTGCGGCGGCCATCCATGCGTTCGACGATGGAAGCGTCCGGCACATCGATTTCCAGCACATAGTCGACGTTGATGCCGGAAGCCTTCATGGCGTCGGCCTGGGCGATGGTGCGCGGGAAACCGTCGAACAGGTAACCCTGCTTGCAATCACTTTCGGTCAGGCGGTCTTTCACCAGGCCGATCATGATGTCGTCCGATACCAGTCCGCCCGCATCCATGATCTTCTTGGCGGCCATGCCCATGTCCGTGCCCGCCTTGATAGCGGCGCGCAACATGTCTCCGGTGGAGATCTGCGGGATATTGTATTTTTCTTTGATGAAGTTTGCTTGAGTGCCCTTGCCGGCGCCGGGTGCCCCTAAAAGAATAAGACGCATGAAAAATTCCTAAAAACGATATGGATATGGTGGTGTGTGGAAACCGTAAGATGCTGCTGACTTGCCTGTCTTCGTACGAAACTTACCACAAAAGTCAGGCTCAGCGCCACTTTGTGACCGATTTGACATGATCAGATTGATCAAACGCAGCTTTTGGCCGTATCTAAGGCGCAAAACGTCGTATTTTGCTGCGCTTGCACAATTTCATTCAATTCTTGAAATATTCGCGCACACGGGCCAGATCTTCCGCCGTATCGACGCCGGCGTTTGGCGCCGAGGCCGTCACATGCACGGCGATCGGATAGCCGTGCCACAGCACGCGCAACTGTTCCAGCGCCTCGATCGCTTCCAGCGGCGACAGGGCCAGGTCCGGGTACGCTTGCAGGAAGGCGTTGCTGTAAGCGTAAAGGCCGATGTGGCGCAGCGGCACATAGCCGTCTGGCAGGGCCGCCGTCGATTGCGCGAAACCGTCGCGGTGCCAGGGGATGCAGGCGCGCGAGAAATACAGGGCCCGCCCGGCTTTGTCCAGCACCACCTTGACCACGTTCGGGTTGAAGGCGTCGGCCGCCTCGTGCAGCGGGTGGGCGCAGGTGGCCATCGGCACGCCGGGCTGTATCAGAGCGGCGGCGGCGCCCAGCAGGGCCGGATCGATGAGCGGTTCGTCGCCCTGCAAATTGACGACGACGGCGTCGGGCGCCAGCCCCAGCGCGCGCGCCACCTCGGCGATGCGGTCGGTGCCGGACGGGTGGTCGGCGCGCGTCATGCACACTTCGACCCCGTGCGCGGCGCAGGCGGCGCGGATGTCTTCGTGGTCGGTGGCGACGACGATGCGGGCCGCGCCCGACAGGCGCGCGCGCTCGGCCACGCGCACCACCATGGGTTTGCCGCCCAGATCGGCCAGCGGCTTGTTCGGCAAGCGGGTCGAAGCCAGGCGCGCCGGAATGATGACGGTGAAAGCCGGTTCAACCACCTTGGCCACCGCGGCCGCCGTATCCACCGCGGGCACCTGGGCGCCCACCCTATTGGGCCGGATCGGTCAGGGTGCGGGCTTGTTCGGCCCACATGATGGGGATGCCATCGCGGATGGGGAAAGCCAGACGGTCGGGGCGGCAGATCAGCTCTTGCGCCTTTTTGTCAAGTTCAAGCGGGCCCTTGCATACAGGGCAGACCAGGATATCAAGCAGGCGAGCGTCCACGACATTTCTCCACGATTCGTTGGGCCAGGGCCGCGTCGATGCGCGCCGTGACCGGAACGACCCACAGGCGCGGGTCGTCTTTAATATGTTCAATTTGCGCACATTTTACTGCATCCTTCTCCGTCATCAAGATCAGATCGGCGTCCACGGCCGCAAACGGCTGGTCCAGGAAATCGTGATGGTCGGGCAAGGGCAATTCCACGAAGCGCAAGCCGTGGGCGGCCAGCATGCTGAAAAAGCGGCCGGGATTGCCGATGCCGGCCGCCGCCACCAGGCGCCGTCCGGCCAGGGCCGCCAGCGGCAAGCGTTCGGCGCGGTCCGCCAGGCGCTCGGCGAACTCGCCCACCAGCTCCATGCGGGTGGCGGCGCCGTCCGGCCCGGCCACGCGGGCTTGCAATGCCGGCGACAGTTGCGCCGTATTAACGACCGTAAAGTCGCGCGCGCGCGTGCGCGGCTCGCGCAGTGGGCCGGCCGGCAACAGCCAGCCATTGCCGGCGCCGCGGCCGTCGAACAGCACGATCTCCACGTCGCGCTGCAAGGCGTAATGCTGCAAGCCATCGTCGGCGATCAAGACATCGACCTCGGGGTGGGCGGCCAGCAGCGCCCGGCCCGCCGCCGCGCGGTCGCGCCCCACCATCACGGGACACAGGGCGCGGCGGGCGATCAGCAGCGGCTCGTCGCCCACCTGTTGCGCGCTGGAATCGGCGCGCACCGGGCGCGGCAGCCTGTCGGCGCTACCGTGGCCGCGCGAAATCACGCCCGGCGTAAAACCGGCCTGGCGCAGCGCCTGCGCCAGCCAGATCGTCAGCGGCGTCTTGCCGGTGCCGCCGATAAAAATATTCCCCACCACCACGACCGGCACGGGCAGACGGGTCGAGCGCAGCAGGCCGGCCCGGTACAGGCGGGCGCGGGCGCCGCTGAGGGCGCCAAACAACAGGGACAGCGGCCACAGCGCGCACGCCAGCGGGCCGCGGCGCAACCAGTTGCGGGTCAGGGTCGCTTCCAGGCGCGATGGATGGGAAGCGGGCGCGGCCGGGCTGGCGGTGGGCGGACTGGGCTTGGACATGGGCGGGAGGCGGAGATGGCCGTAGTATTGACGGAAACGTGATTGAAACATGAGCGCAAGCTGGGCGGAAATGGCGCGCGCCGGACGGCGCGCGCGCAAAGTGCCACACTGGAATGGCTCTATGGAATACGCTATGGCAAGAGTCGACGCGCCTGGCGTCGACTAATTCTTGGCGCCGGTCTGCGCCGCGAACGTCAGCTTTTCATAGCCGGCCAGACGCGCCGCCTCCATCACATTGATCACCATCTGATGCATCGCAAACTGATCGGCATTGACGATCACGACCGGCGTCTTGTCGGGCGCCTTGCCGTTATTGCCTTCCTTGGCGGCGCTCTGCAGGGACTCGGCCAGGCCGGCCACGTCGCGGAAGGAAACCGGCACGTGGTTGACCGTGTAACTGCCCTTGGCGTCGACCGTCACGATGATGTCATTCGGCCTGTCCTGGGCCTTTTCGGCGTCGGCGGTCGGCAAGGTGATCTGCAACTCGGTAAACTTGCTGTAAGTGGTCGTGACCATCAAGAAGATCAAGATCACCAGCAAGACGTCGATGAAGGGAATCAGATTGATTTCGGGGTCTTCGCGCCCCTTGCCTTTGCGGAAATTCATTTGCGCGCGCAGTGGACGACATCGACAAACTTGACGGCCTGCTGCTCCATTTCAATGATGAAACTATCGACCAGGGCGCGGAAATGGCGGTAAAACACCAGGGTCGGCATGGCGATCGCCAGACCGAAGCCGGTGTTGTACAGCGCCACCGAAATGCCGTGGGCCAATTGCGCCGGATTGGCGCCGGTGGCGCCCTGGGCGCCGAAAATCTCGATCATGCCGACCACCGTGCCGAACAGGCCCATCAGCGGCGCCAGGGTGGCGATGGTGCCCAGGGTCGTCAAGAAACGCTCGAGCGTGTGGGCGACGGCGCCGCCGGCTTCTTCGATCGACTCTTTCATCACGTCGCGCGGCGAATCGACGTTGCGCAGGGCGGCGGCCAGCACGGCGCCGAGCGGCGAACTCTGTTCCAGCTTGTCGATCGTATCGGCCGTGATCTTCCCGCCCCGATACACTTGCACCACCTCGGCGAGCACATTGCGCGGCAAAATCTTACTGCGGCGCAAATACAGCAAACGTTCGACGATCAGGGTCGTGGCGACAATAGAGGCAATCAACAACAGCCAGATAGGCCAGCCAGCAGCTTCAAAAATAGCGAACAAAACACACTCCCGGGAAAATTAAGGTCAGCGACATCGGCGCGATCGAGACGACACGACATTGTACGCACTGGAAAGCCGAATGGCGCAATGTAACGCTTTGACGCGCACTCGGCAAGTGGTGCGCAAGGCCGCCGCCGGGGTCGGGTCGCGCATTGCCGGTTTTCTTGCCGCCACTGTTGGGGTCTCGCCTGGTCGGCTATTCGACGACCCACGGCATGAACCCGAAAATGCACATTGGCTCCGGCCCGACTTCGAGGCGGAGTTCTGCACACCTTCTGTGGATAAGATTGTTAGCAAGAGTATTGATGTAGTTCAAGACCCTTGATTTATAAGGGGTTTTTTTTCATGCGCAAAAATAAGGCAGGCAGTGCGGGGAACTTTGCCCATCTTGCGTAAAACGGCGACTACGAGTTTTGCACACATTCTGTGGACAAGATTGTTAGCAAGCCCGTTGACACTGCCTAAGCCCCTTGATTTATAAGGATATTTTTTCCCTGCGCAAAAATATTGCAGGGGCCCGAAAATGGCCATATCGGACGCCGGATCGTCCCGCGCCGGGTCGCCGCGCCCGGCAAAAGAATGCGTTTACATCATTTCCAAAAGTTTTTCACACCTTCTGTGGATAAGATTGTTAGCAAGGTATTTGACACTCATCAAGTTCCTTGATTTTAAAGGGTTTTTTTGCCATGCGTAAAAAATAAGCAGGTCAGGAATATCTTTTTAGGACACGCCAAGCACGGCTGCATCGTCCTTGCGACGGCTGCGCCGCGACAGTTCTGCACACCTTCTGTGGATAAGATTGTTAGCAAGGTATTTGACACTCATCAAACTCCTTGATTTTAAAGAACATTTTTCTCATGCGTAAAAAAATGGCAGAAAGCCACTTGCGCGCGATTTCTCGCCGCTTTGGACGGGGCGCGGCATAAAAATCCACGGAGCATTGCTTTTTTAGTGGTTTATTCCCCGTCGGACGGCGAAGCGCGCAAGTTCTGCACACCTTCTGTGGATAAGATTGTTAGCAATACTCGCAACAATAATCTAAGTCATTGATTTTAAAAGATTTCTAGATGATGAGTAAAAATGAGGCAGAATAAACAATCGCGAGGATAGACACAAAAAAATCACCGGGCACTAGCCCTCCCCCGCCCCGGGAACGCACGCTTGGAGGGACGCCCGGTTTCACACATTTTCTGTGGATAACTTTGTGTGTAAGTAGCGGCCGTGACGCCGATGTGCTTGATCCATAAGGACTTTTTCAATTTGCCGTCAAATAAGGCAATGGTTTTTTCATATAATAATCATGGACTTACAAAAAAACCTTGTCGTCCCAGAGGAAATATGACATAAGCATGACCTCCTGTCTCATCTGTGGACAGTTTCTTCTTTTAAGCGCCGATGAATACCGATACTTTGCCAGATAGCAGCTACACAGCGCCGCCGGTGCTGACCGTCACCGCGCTGAACCAGGCCGTCGCGCGCCTGCTGGAACGTGCCTTTCCCCTGACCTGGATCGCCGGCGAGATTTCCAACTTCACGCGCGCCAGTTCCGGTCACTGGTACTTCACCTTGAAAGACGACGCCGCCCAGGTGCGCGCCGTGATGTTCCGCGGCCGCGCGCAATTCGCCGGTTTCACGCCGCGCGAAGGCGACAAGGTCGAGGTGCGGGCGCTGGTGACCCTGTACGGCGCGCGCGGCGATTACCAGATCAATGTCGAGGCGATCCGCCGCGCCGGCGTCGGCGCGCTGTACGAAGCTTTCCTGCGCCTCAAGGAAAAGCTGACGGCCCAGGGCTTGTTCGATCCCCGGCGCAAACGCGGCATTCCCATGTTCGCCAAGACCGTCGGCATCGTCACCAGCCCGCAGGCGGCGGCGCTGCGCGACATCTTGACGGCGCTGAAGCGACGCGCCCCCCACGTCCATGTCATCCTGTACCCGACCCCGGTGCAGGGCCAGCTGGCGCCCGAAAAAATCGCCGCCGCCATCAATACGGCTTCCCGCCGCGCCGAATGCGACGTGCTGCTGGTGTGCCGTGGCGGCGGCAGCATCGAAGACCTGTGGTCCTTCAACGACGAGGGCGTGGCGCACGCCATCGTGGCTTGCTCCATGCCAGTCATTTGCGGCGTCGGCCACGAGACCGATTTCACGATCGCCGATTTCGCCGCCGACCTGCGCGCGGCGACGCCGACGGCGGCGGCCGAACTGGCGGCGACGCCGCGGGCCGACTGGATGGCCTCGCTCAAGGCCGACGCCGCCGACTTGCGCCGCGCCATGCGCCGCGGCCTCGGCGACGCCGCGCAAACGCTGGACAATGTCAACCGCCGGCTCTTGAACCCGGCCGCGCAAATCGATCAGCAACGCCTGAAACTGCTGGCCCTGTCGACGGCGCTGACGCATGCCACGCGCGCGCCGCTGAACCAGGCGCGCTTCGGGCTCGACCGCCTGCGGGCGCGCTGGAGCGGCCGCCGCCCCGACCTCGCCCTGCTGCGCGCGGCCCTGCTGGCGCAAGGCCGGCGCGCCGACACCGGCATGGCGAACCGCCTGGCGCAGCGTCGCCACGCGCTCGACGGCCTGGCCGCGCAACTGGAATTATTGAACCCGCAGCGCACCCTGGAGCGCGGTTATGCGATCTTGACGGATGAAAAAGGCCATGTGTTGCGCGCCCCTTCGCAGTTGCAGGCGCGCCAGAACATCGGCGTGCGGCTGGCCGAAGGCAGCGCCCAGATCGGCATCGCCAGCGTGCAGGCGAGCCTGGAATAGCGCGGCGACGCCCGCCGGCGCGCGCCCCCGGCGCCAGCATCGCGGGGCCGTCCGCCCCATCCGGCGACGCGCGCGCGCGCATCACGACGCAAGTATGCAGTCTTGACGCATCCGCTTTACAATGGTGGTCGTTTCAGCAAAAATAATCCGCTCAACAGTTTGCACTCTCAACCACAAAGGGACACACATGGAACATACTCTGCCACCTCTGCCGTATGAAATGGATGCTCTGGCTCCGCATATTTCGAAAGAAACGCTGGAATACCACTACACCAAGCACCACCAGACCTATGTCACCAACCTGAACAACCTGATCAAGGGCACCGAGTTCGAAGCCCTGTCCCTGGAAGAGATCATCAAGAAATCGTCCGGCGGCGTCTTCAACAACGCGGCCCAGGTGTGGAACCACACCTTTTACTGGAACGGCATGAAGCCGGCCGGTGGCGGCGCGCCCAGCGGTGCGATCGCCGACGCGATCAACGCCAAATGGACCTCGTTCGACAAGTTCAAGGAAGAATTCACCAAGTCGTGCCTGGGCAACTTCGGTTCCGGCTGGACCTGGCTGGTGCAAAAGGCCGACGGTTCCGTCGACATCGTCAACACCTCGAACGCCGGCTGCCCATTGACCACCGGCGACAAGCCGCTGCTCACCTGCGACGTGTGGGAACATGCCTACTACATCGACTATCGCAACCTGCGCGCCAAATACGTTGAAACATTCTGGGGCCTGGTGAACTGGGATTTCGTCGCCAAAAACTTGGCCTGAATTTCCGCATCGCCCGCGGGCAAGCGTTAGCGACAGGCTCGATGGCGATGCGCCGGTAAAAAAGTCAGTGCTTGACCGCACTGGCTTTTTTTTTTGAGCGCTGGTTTTACCCGGCGCGGCAGCGCTCCCAGCACCCGCAATACGTTTCGCGGCGCAAAAGCCGCGCCCATGAACGCCAGACACCGAGGAAACACATGACTTATCACGCATCGGACACCCGCTACGACGCCATGCAATACCGCCAGTGCGGCCGCAGCGGCTTGAAACTACCCCTGCTGTCCCTGGGCCTGTGGCACAACTTCGGCGACAGCAACACCCTGGCAGCCCAGCGCGACATGCTGCGCACCGCCTTCGACCTGGGCATCACGCATTTCGACCTGGCCAACAACTACGGCCCGCCCTACGGCAGCGCCGAAAGCAATTTCGGCCACCTGTTCAAGGAAGATTTCCTGCCCTACCGCGATGAACTGATCATCTCGACCAAGGCTGGCTGGGACATGTGGCCCGGCCCCTACGGCCAGGGCGGCGGCTCGCGCAAATATGTGCTGGCCAGCCTGGACCAGAGCTTGAAACGCATGGGCCTGGACTACGTCGACATTTTCTATTCCCACCGTTTCGACCCCGACACCCCGCTCGAAGAAACCATGGGCGCCCTGGCCACGGCGGTGCAACAGGGCAAGGCGCTGTATGTGGGCGTGTCGTCCTATTCCCCGGAAAAAACGGCCGAGGCGGCCAGCCTGCTGGCCGAGTGGAAAGTGCCCTGCCTGATCCACCAGCCTTCCTACAATATGCTCAACCGCTGGATCGAGACGGACGGCTTGCTCGACACCCTGGAGCGGCAAGGCATGGGTTGCATCACCTTCACGGCGCTGGCCCAGGGTTTGTTGAGCGATAAATACCTGAACGGCGTGCCCGACGATTCGCGCATCCGGCGCGAAGGCGGCGGCTCGCTGATGCCATCCCACCTGAGCCAGGAAAACCTGGAACGGGTGCGAGCGCTGAACCAGATCGCGCTGGGCCGCGGCCAGACCCTGGCGCAGATGGCGCTGGCCTGGGTCTTGCGCGACGCGCGCGTGACCTCGACCCTGATCGGCGCCAGCAGCAGCGCGCAAATCCGCGAAAACGTGGCGGCGCTGGCGCGCCTCGATTTCAGCGCGCAGGAATTGCAGTCGATCGACATGCAGGCCCGGGAAGGTCATTTGAATCTGTGGGAAGTGTCTTCGCGCCACCAGTAGGCAGTAGGCGGGACCGGGAATTATCGGGCCGCTCCGTCCTCAGCGAGGGCGCGGCCCGTGGATTTGCAATTGCCGCGCCAGCCGGCGCCGCTGCGCCGGCGTCCCCAGGACGCCGATGGCAAGGCTGAGGCCAGCGGCCTCGACGCGGATGGCCGCGCCCGGCCGCCGTGGCGGCAGCACGCGCGCGCCCGCCAGATCGAGGTCGAGCCGGACAGCGCTGGCCCGCCCGGCCCGCATGCGGCGCACCAGCAGGCAAGAGCCGAGCAGCACGATGTGTTCGTAGTCGGCGGCATGCCGGGCATGGTGCAGGAAGGCCAGCGCCACCGCGCCCATTTCCAGAAAAGAATACAGCGGCACCAGCCAGTAGCCCCGCAGCGCGAAGGCGGCCGCGACGGAAAAGGACAGCAAGCACAGCACGCCGTAAGCGAGGGCCATCTGGCGCGGCGCCAGCGAACAGCGGCGCCGTAACAGCCATTCGCGCTCGTCGCCGGATTGGTCGCGCGGCATGGCTGGGCCGGCGCGCTATTCGGGCCGCAAGTGGGTCATCGCGTACCAGACGTGTTGCCACCAGTGGGGGCGCGTCTGCACGAAGACGAGGCATTTGGTATCGAGCTCGGCCGCAAAGACGCGATCCTGGCATGCCTTGCTCGCCAGCGCGTTGCGCTGGTTTTCCGCATTGCTCAAAGTGATCAGCAACCAGATGATCAGGCCGAGTGTCAGCACCAGCAAGCTCCAGGCCAGGTGGTTGGTGTTACTGGCTTCGCCAAAGAATTCCCGTATCCGCGTTTCGCGGTACAAGCCCATGACGCCCTCTTCTTTTTCTTTCATTTCCAACAGCTTTCGGTTTTGACGCTGGCTTGATTGCCGGATCGGCGCGGCGGGCGCCCGGCGACGCGCTCTCGCATGGCGTCGCCAAACAAGCATTTTACGCTGTCGCGCCCGCGCGCGAAATCACCGTCCGCACGAAGCATACGCAGCGTCAAATACGCCCGGCCCCAACATTGCATTTCATCGGGATTTCAAGCGGGCCGACGGCCGTCGGTTCCAGGCAGGCCTTGCCCCTCGCCGTGAAATATCAAAGAATTTACTTCACAAATGTAATATTCATTGATATAGTTTACCCATATGAACGAAATCCCCTTCGGAAATCTCGTTTCATTGCACAGCAGTCTTTTGACGCGACCGGTAAGTGGCGATCCGGCCAATAGTGAATTCAGCCACAAATCATCGCCGCCGGCTTGAGCAGGCTGGCCTTGGATTATTACTCATACCATTTTTGGAGAAACACCATGAACGCAAAACAATTGATCGCAACAGTACTCGGCGTCGCCAGCATGGGCGCCGCCACTTCCGTCTACGCCCAGGACGCGGCGCAAGCCAGCGGTGCGACCCGCGACCAGGTGATGGCCGAATTCCAGCGCGCCCGCGCAGCCGGCGAACTCTCGCAAGGCGAGTGGGACTATCCAAAAATGCCGGTGGCCGCCAGCACCGTCACGCGCGAACAGGTGACAGCCGAACTGCTGCGCGCGCGCGCTGCCGGCGAACTGTCGAGCAACGAATCGAATTATCCGAACATTCCAGCGAGCACCACCGCGGTAAGCCGTTCGCAAGTGGTGGCCGAGTTGGCCCAGGCACGCAAAAATGGCCAGATCCCGGCGACGGGGGCGGACTTCGATGTGGCGCGTCCGAAAAATACCACCTTCAAGCAGCCCAACTGATACAGCGGCAAGCACCCTGGTCGGCAATCTGACGACCACGGTTTGCCGGGGCCGGGGCCACCGAGTCCCCGTTGGCCCGGCGGCCCCTGATTTCCGCTTTTCCTGCCGCCCATCCCGCGCCCGCGCGTCCACCCATCCGGAGTCCACATGACACTGATTCGTTCCCTGAGCGCGGCCAGCCTGAGCCTCGCGCTGAGCGCCTGCGCCAGCATGGGCCACATCGCACCGCGGTCGACGCGCCTGAACCCGGACACCCTGGGTGCCGGCACGGCCATAGGCGCGGCGCGGGTGGCGCCCGAGTGGCCCAAACAAGCGTGGTGGCAAGACTTGCACGATCCCCAATTGAACCAGTTGCTGGCCGTCGCCCTGGCCGATAATCCCGGCTTGCACGCGACCCAGGCGCGGGTGCGCCAGGCGCGCGCGCTGGCCGGCGCGGCCGAGGACAACACGGGCCAGAAAGGCGACGCCAATATGTCGCTGAACCGGGAACTGTATTCCGCCCACGGCACCACGCCGGCCCCGCTGGCCGGCAACTATGCCTGGCGCAACCAGGCCACCCTGTCCGGCTCCTACGACCTGGACTTGTGGGGCCGCAAGCGCGAAGCCCTCGCCGCCGCCCTCGACGACGTCGAACTGGCGTCGGCCGAAGCGCAAGTGGCCCGCCTGGCGCTGGAAACGGCCGTGGTGCGCACCTATATCCAGCTTTCCCTCGAATTCGACAGCCAGGACTACGTCCAGGCCAGCCTGGCGCAGCGCGCCCGCATCCTCGACATTTCGCGGCGCCGCAAGGCGGCCGGCCTGGGCACCGACATCGATATCGCGCAAATCGAAACCACCCTGCCGGCCGGGCGGCGCGAGCTGGAGCAGGCCGCCGAAGCCATCGCCCTGCTGCGCAACCAGTTGGCGGCCTTGAGCGGCAAGGGCCCGGCGGACGGCGAGGCGATCGCCCGCCCGACCCTGCGCCTGGATGCGCCGCCCGGCTTGCCCAGTGCCCTGCCGGCCGAGCTGATCGGCCGCCGCCCCGATATCGCGGCGCAGCGCTGGCGCGTGGAGGCGGCCGCCAAGCGGGTCGACGCGGCCAAGGCCGAGTTTTATCCGAACGTCAACCTGGCGGCCTTCGTCGGCCTGCAATCCTTCGGCTTCGCCAAGTTTCTCGACACCAACTCGGAAATCGCCGGCCTGGCTCCGGCCCTGAACTTGCCGATCTTCGCCGGCCCCCGCCTGCGCGCCCAGCTCGGCAGCCGGAGCGCGCTCTACGACGGCGCCGTCGAGCAATACAATGCCACCGTGGTGCAGGCGCTGGGCGACGTCGCCAACGCCATCGTCAAGCTGCGCTCCCTGCAACAGCAAAATCTGCTGACCCGGCGCGCGCTGGAAACGGCGAACAAGGCCCACGACCTGGCCGGGCGCGCCTACAAGGCGGGCTTGAGCGACTCGGTAACGGTGCTGGGCACGCAGATCGCCCTGCTAGTCGAGCAGCAAAAGCTGGCCCAGATCGGGGCCCGCGAACTGGACGGCTACGTCAGCCTGATGGCGGCGCTGGGCGGGGGAATTTAAGACCTTTTGCCTTTGCACAACGATATACAATCTAGACTTTTCAAGCACAGGAGTTCGAGATGAACGCTTTTGACGCGACCTACCAGCGATTGCAAACGATACGCACCCGCATGCCGGAGTTTCCGCTCGAATTGATGCGTCTCTTGCGCATGACCTATCACATCCAGAAAGGCATGAAGGATTTGACCAATGCCGCCCTGCGCAAATACGATCTGGTGGACGCCAATTACATGGTGCTGGCCGTGCTGTACGGCACCGAGGGCGAATCCTCGAACGCCTGCACCCTGGGCACGGCTTGCCATGAAAAGCCGGCCAACCTGACGCGCGTGTGCAACGACCTGGAAGAGCGCGGCCTGATCCAGCGCGGCACCCGGCCCGGCGACCGCCGCTCGGTGATGATTTCACTGACCGAGCAGGGGCGCGCCCTGATCGAAAAAGTCTTGCCCGACGTGTATGAAAAGACCGTGCTGGTCTACGACGGCTTCGCGCCCGAAGAATTGCAACAGCTGGAACAGATGTTTACGCGCCAATTGCGCAATTTGAACAAAATTACCTAGGAATCCGCCTTGACGACAGCCCCGCTCCGCCCCACCGCCCCGCACCGGGCCCTGGCCCTGGCCCGTCCTTGGCTGGCGGCCGCGGCGCGCGACTGGCTGGGCAGCGAGGGCGAGCGCTGGATTTTTGTGGCCAAAGTCATGCTGGCCGCCTTCGGCGCCCTGTGGCTGGCCTACCGCCTGGGCCTAGCCTCGCCCGGCACCGCCATGGCCACCGTCTTCATCCTGGCCCTGCCCAGCAGCGGCATGGTGCTGGAAAAAAGCTTTTACCGCCTGCTCGGCACCCTGGTCGGCTGCGCCAGCGCCCTGCTGCTGATCGCCGTCTTTCCCCAGCAGGCGGTGCCGCTCTTCCTCGGCCTGGCCCTGTGGGTCGGCCTGTGCACCTGCGGCGCCGCCATGTTCCGCAACGCACTATCCTACAGCTTCGTACTGGCCGGTTACACGGCCTGCATGATCGCCCTCCCCGCCATCGGCCACCCGAACCTGGTGTTTTCCCTGGCCGTGACGCGGGTGACCGAAGTCGCGCTCGGCATCCTTTGCTCGGCCGTCGTCAACGACGCCGTCTTGCCGCGCCGCCAGGGCGTGCAAGTGATGCGCACGGTGCAGGCGCGCTACACCCGCTTCATCGATTTTTGCCACGCCGTGCTGGAGCGCAAGCTGACGCCGGCCGAAGTCGAACTGAGCCATCTGCAATTCGCGGCCGACATCGCGGCGCTCGAATCGGGCCGCGCCGCCGCCTTCTTCGAGACCGGCCACGGCCGCGCCGACAGCCGCGCCCTGCACGCCTTCAACGCCACCTTCATGGCCACCCTGACCACCTTTTACACCTTGCACCGCCTGCTGCACCGCTTGCGCCAGGGCCAGCCGGGACCGCTGCGTGCTTTGCTCGAACCGCTGC
>DMYQ01000176.1:14313-22077 GCA_003482555.1 Janthinobacterium sp.
TGCTCGAACCGCTGCACGCGACCCTGGCCACGGCCCTGGCCGGCGCCCCGACCCAGGCCGGCCTGGACGCCGTCGGCGCGCAACTGGACGCGGCCGTGGCGGCGGCGCGGCGCGCGCTGGAAGCGGGCGGCGCCGACCGCCTGCAAACGATAGACTTCGACACCGCCGTCGAACTGCTGCGGCGCTTCGTGCTGAACCTGCGCCAGTTCCAGCAAGTCTACGACGGCCTGACCCACAACAAGCGCCTGCAATTGAGCGATCCGCTGGCCTACACGCCCAAGACGCCAACTGCCATCGTGCTCGCCAGCGGCGCCCGCGCGGCGCTGGCGGTGCTGCTGCTGGCGCTGGCCTGGTACCGCCTGGCCTGGCCCTACTTCGGCACCGTGATGCTGATGGCGACCATTTTCAGCGGCCTGGCCTCGTCCTCGCCGCGGCCGACCGCGATGGTGCGGCAAATCCTGATCGGCTTCCTGGCCGGCTTGCCGCTCGCCTTCATCTGCGTGTTTTTCATGCTGGTGCGGGCCGACGGCTACCCCATGCTGGTGCTGGCCATGCTGCCGCCGCTGGCCCTGGGCACATATCTGAGCACCAACCCGCAGCGGGCCGGCATCGGCATCGGCATCAACCTGTTCGTCGCCACCGTGGCGGCGCCGGCCAATCTGATGCGCGTCGACGGCGCCGCCTTCCTGAACACCTCGCTGGCCCTGATCCTGGGCGTGGCGCTGGCCTACCTGATCTTCACCGTGGTGCTGCCCGAGCACACCATGGGCCAGAAAGACCACGTCGCCGCGGCCCTGCGGCGCGAAGCCCTGAACGCCTGCCTGGCCGGGCCCCGGCGCCTGCAACACCGCTTCGATACCCGCGTGCGCGACTTGCTCAATCAGCTCAACGCGGCCGCCGGCCCGGCCCCCGACGAGGCCACCCGCGCCGTCCTGCGCCAGGCCCTGACCCTGCTCGAACTGGGCCATTCGGTGATCGAGATGCGCGCCCTGATCGCCACCTCCGCGCCCGGCCCGGTGCCAGACGCGCTGCGGCACTGCGTGGCGGGCATCGCCGCCTACCTGCGCGCGCCGAGCCGGGCCGCCTGCGGCGCCGCCATCGAAGCGGCCCTGCAAGCGGGACCGCCGGTGCGCCAGGCGCAAGGCGCGGCCGGGCCGGAACGGGCCCTGCGCCTGCAAACGGCGCTCACCGACTTGCACTCGATTTACACTTCCCTGCTCGACCAATTGCCGCAACTTCCAGGAGAGCCCCGGCATGCCGCGTGAACTCGCCCTTTTCGGGATCCTGATCCCCACCCTGCTGCCGCTGTTCATCGCCAGCATGGCGCTGCAACTGGCGGCCGACCGCCTGCTGGGCCGGCTCGGCGTGTACCGCCTGCTGTGGCATCCGGCGCTGGTGCGCCTGTGCCTGTTCGTCGCCATCTTCGGCGCGCTGGTGCTGGCGCTCTACCCCTGATTATTTTGAATTCATTTATGGAAGAGTACCGTCATGGCCACTAAGCTGATGCGCTTGTTGATTACCCTGCTGCTGCTGGGCGCGGCCCTGTGGATAGGCAAGACCGTCTGGGACCGCTACATGGAATCGCCGTGGACGCGCGACGGCCGCGTCAAGGCCGACGTCATCAACGTCGGCGCCGACGTCGCCGGCACCGTCATCGAAGTGCGGGTGCGCGACAACCAGTTGGTGCAAAAAGGCGCGCCGCTGTTCGTCGTCGACCAGGCCCGCTACGTGGCCGCGCTGGCCCAGGCCGACGCCTTGCTGGCGACGCAAAAGACGGAACAGGGCCGGCGCGGCAAGGAAGCCGGGCGGCGCGCCGACCTCGATGCCAGCGTGCTGTCGACGGAAAGCCGGGAGAGCGCCGAATTCGCCGTCAGCACGGCCGCCTCGCAATACCGGGGCGCGCTGGCGGCGCGCGATCTGGCGCGCCTGAACCTGGAACGCACCACCGTGCGCGCGCCCGCCACCGGCTATGTCACCAACCTGAACGTGCACGCCGGCGACTTCGCCGCCATCGGCGCGGCCAAGCTGGCCGTCATCGACAGCGCCTCGTTTTACGTGATGGCCTATTTCGAGGAAACCAAGCTGCCCCTGCTGCGCGCCGGCGATCCCGTCGAACTGCGCATGATGAGCGGCGACACCCTGATGCGCGGCCACATCGAGAGCGTCGCCCACGGCATCACCGACCGCGACGCCGGCACCGGGCGCGAGCTGCTGGCCGACGTCAACCCGACCTTCAACTGGGTGCGCCTGGCGCAGCGCGTGCCGGTGCGCATCAGCATCGACGCCGTGCCGCCCGGCCAGCCCCTGGTGGCCGGCACCACCTGCACCGTGGTCGTCACCGCCCGCGCCACCCAGCCGGCGCCGGTCGCCGCCGCCCGGTCCTGAACGGCCCCCGCGCATATTCGATCCTTCAAAAGCGAAAAAAAACCGCGCGGCGCGCGGCCGGACGGTCTTTCGGGATGGCCGCGCGCCTTTACGGCCGCACGTGGCTCATCGCATACGTCAGATGATTCCACCAGTGCGGACGCGACTGTATCGTGGCCATGCATTTGGCATCGACTTCACCCTTGAAGACGGGATCGGCGCACGCCTTCGTCATCATCGCGTAGCGCTGGTTTTCCGCGTTGACCACGGCCAGCGAAAGCCAGACCAGCAGGGCCAGCGCCAGCATCAGCAAAGTCCAGGGCAATTGTTTCATCGTCGCCCCGCTTACTTCTTGCCGGCTTTTGCCACCGCGCCGTTTTCCAGCTGCGACTTGGCCACCAGGGCGTCGAGCACTTGCAGGGTGGCTTGCTGCGATTGCACTTCCGGTTGACCGGGACGGCCTGCCTGCGCCGGCGAAGTCGCGTAATGCCCGTTGACGACGATGCTGGGCACGCTGTCGAGTTTATATTGCGTGATCAGCTGGGCGCCCCGTTTCATCTTGGTTTGCACGGCGAAGGAATTGAAGTATTCCTCGTATTTGGCCTTGTCGACGCCATTCTTGACGATGAATGCCTCCAGGGTGTCGTCCTTGTTCAAGCGGTTGCGCTCGACGTGCACGGCGTGGAATATCTTTTCATGCAAGGCATCGACCTTGCCCATCGCTTCCAGTGTCACGTAGGCGTGCGCCTGCGGGTCGGCCGGCCCGCTCATCTGCATGTGGACGCGGTGGAAATTGATCTTATCGCCCTGCTTCTTGACCCAGGCCGCCATCAGGGGATCGATGGCGTTGCAATGGGGGCAGGAGTACATGAAAAACTCCACGACGTCGACTTTTTTGCCGGCTTCGGCGCGGGTGGGCGCGCTCAGCACGGAGTAGTCGACCCCGCTTTGCGGTTCGGCCGCGAAGGCGCCGACGGTGGCGGCCAGCAGGGTGGCGGCGAGTAAGAGACGCGGGAAACGCATGGCTATCCTTCTTCAATTGAGTGGCGAACGCCGCGAGATTACCACTTTTTTCACCCGCTTTTCAGGCCGAATCGAGAAAATCCCCGTTTTCAAGCCCGATCGGGGCGCAATCGGGGGGCGATTAAGCGATCCTTAAGGCCGCCGCCATGCGCGGCGTCGGCCGGCTCAGCGCGTCGCCGTCGACCTCGGCCAGATTGCCGCGCTGGACGGCCAGCAAACTCTTGTACGGCCGCCACAGATTGATGCCGGCGTCGGCCGCCGCGTGGCAGTCGCCGCCCAGTATCATTTCCGGGTTTTCCCGCAGCACGGCTTCGACGCCGACCGAGGGCGCCGTCGGTTCCAGCGCGGCGAAGACCTTGCGCGCGCCGCACACGCGCAGCGCGTCGCTGACGATGTGGCGCCCGTTCAAGGTGTAGAGCGGCTTGTCCCACACCTGGTAAAACACGCGCACCGGCGCGCGCGCCGCGTAAGTGGCCGTCAGCGCGGCGATTTTCCGGCGGAAGTCGGCCGCCGCCGCGCCCGCCACGGCCTCGCTGCCGAGCAATCGCCCCAGGCGCATCAGGCTGTCGGCCACGTCGTCGAGGCGGCGCGGCTCGCTGTAAAACATGGGGATGCCCAGGCCGTGCAATTGTTCCAGCTGGCGCGCCGTGTTGCCGCTCTGCCAGACCACTTGCAAGTCCGGGCGCGGGGCCAGCAGGCGTTCGATGTCGATTTGCTGGTCGCTGCCGATCAGCGGCAGGCGCTTGGCCGCTTCCGGATAGTCGCTGAAATTCATGGCGCCCAGCACTTGCGCGCCGCCGCCGGCCGCAAACAGCAATTCCGTCGCGTGCGGCGACATGGAAACGACGCGCCGCGCCGGCCGCGCCAACGTCACATAGTTGCCGGCGTCGTCGCGCACGCTGACGGCGGCCCGGGCGCCGGCGGCCGCCAGCAACAGCAAGAACAAGAGCGGCGCGCGCATCGGCAAACGGTGTACGGGGATCATGTGGAGCGTTCCTGGTGGCGCGGCGCGCCCGAGACGGCATTGTAAGGGCCGGCGCCTTCAGGGCGCGATTCGTCGCGCCAGGACGCCGTTCATCGCAAAACATTAGCGACTAAATAAGTACATGGTTATAGTTGGGACAGCCCTATCCGGGTTCTTACAATAACAATGGGAGTCACGCATGGAAGTTTGCAACAAGCACCGCCGCCCGCCAATCCGGCGCGCCGGCCTGGGCCTCGACCAGGGGCTATCCGCCGTTTCCGGCGCCGTCAGGACGATCTCCATGACCGCCCTGCTGCTCGCCGGCATCACATTTCAATCCAATCTGTTCGCCCAGGGTGGCGTCACGGTGGTGGCCGTGCCGACGCCGGTGAGCGAGGCCGGCATCGCGCTGGCGGCGCCGCACGCGGCCGCCGTCGAAGTGCCCAGCGCCGCCGGCGCCTGGGGCGGCGCCCGCAACGGCAGCGAAGCGACCCTGTCGGACCGGGTCGTCGATTACCGCATCGAAGCGAGCCTCGATCCCGTCAAGCACACCATAGACGGCAAGCAAAAACTCGCCTGGCGCAACCGCGGCGACCGCGCCGTGCGCAGCGTCTACCTGCATCTCTACCTGAACGCCTTCGAGGGCGCCAACAGCACCTTCTTCACCGAGAAGCGCGACCGCGATGCGGGCTTCCGCTCCGACGTCGATGTCAAGGATGGCGACTGGGGTCACATCGAACTGCGCGGCGTGACGCAGGGCGGCGCCAAGGTGGCCTGGTCCTACGTCCATCCCGACGGCGGCCCGGCCAGCGACCATACCGTGGTGCGCTTCGACCTGCCGCAAGCGGTGGCGCCGGGCGCCACCACGACCCTGGACATCGCCTTCTTCGACCAGTTGCCGCGCGTCGTCGCGCGCACCGGCTACTTCGGCAGTTTCCACCTGGTGGGACAGTGGTTTCCCAAGATCGGCGTGCTGGAACTGCCCGGCGAACGGGGCGCCACGGCGCCGCGCTGGAACGTCCACGAGTTCCACCTGAACTCGGAATTTTATGCCGACTTCGGCAGCTACGACGTGAAACTGACCGTGCCCAAGGGCTATGTGGTGGGCGCCACCGGCGAGCAGCAGGGCGCGCCCGTCGAAAAGAACGGCCGGCAAACCTACCACTTCGTGCAGGGCGACGTGCACGACTTCGCCTGGACGGCCGACAAGCGCACGGCCAAGCCGCTGGTGTCGACCTGGACCGGCGCCGGCAGCCCGGCGGTGACGGTGAGCGTGCTGTATCCGCCCGAATACGCGTCGAACGCGGCGCCCACCATGCAGGCGGCGAAAGACGCCCTGAGCTATTTTTCGCGCACCCTGGGCCCGTATCCGTACAAGACCCTGACGGTGGTGATCCCGCCGCACAACGCCGGCGAAGCGGGCGGCATGGAATATCCGACCTTTTACACGGCCGAGAATTTTTCCACGCTGGCGCCCGACACCCTGTCGCAGTTCGGCCTCGACTTCGTCAACATCCACGAATTCGGGCACGGCTATTTCTACGGCATTCTCGCTTCCAATGAATTCGAAGAGCCCCTGCTCGACGAGGGCTTGAACGAATACTGGGATCAGCGCATGCTGCGCGACCGGCAGCAAAAACTCCACGCCACGACGCCGTTCTGGAGCGCCGTCGGCCTGCACCCGGTGTGGAATGTGTTCGAGGCCGAGCGCATGGGCGCGCCGCGCGAGGAGCCGGCCGACCCGATCGGCCAGAACGCCTACGACCGCCTGCAAAGCATAGGCGCCGTGTACAGCCGCACGGCCGTCACCATGCGCGACCTGGAGGCGCGCATCGGCAAGGAAGCCACCGAGCGCGCCTTCAAGGCTTACTATGCGCGCTGGAAGTTCCGTCACCCGAGCGTGGCCGATCTGCGCGAATCGCTGGCCGAGGCCAGCGGCCAGCGCCAGGTGGTCGAGGCCCTGTTCGCGACCCAGGTGTACCGCACCGACAAGATCGACGACCGCGTCGACGCCATCACCAGCGTCGAACAGACGCCGCAGCCGGGCACCAGCCTGGTCAAGGACAAGTGGGTGGAGCAAACCGCCGAGCAGGCCGAAAAAGCCACCGATGCCAGCCGCGAGAAATGGGAAAAGGCCCATCCCGACGCCAGGAAAGGCTACGGTCCCTTCCCTTTCCTGACCACGGTCACCCTGCGCCGGCGCGGCGCGCCCGTGCCGCAAACCCTGCTCGTCAAGTTCGCCGACGGCACGCGGGAGACGGTGCAATGGGACGACGACACGCGCTGGCGCCAGTTCACATGGCTGAAGGCGGTCAAGGCCGTCTCGGCCGAACTCGACCCGGAAGGCCGCCACTACCTCGACACCAACAAGCTCGATGACAGCCGCACCGTCGACGCCAACCACGCCGCCTCGCTGCGCTGGAGTTTCGACTTCAGCGCCCTGGTACAACTCTTCCTCTCTCTGATTGCGACCGTATGAACGCTCACCAAACGACAGGCGGCACGGCCGCCCTTGCGCGCGCCGGCCGCGCCGCCCTGCAATGGCGCCTGCTGCTGCTGTGGGCCGGCTGCCTGCTGATCCCGACCCTGGCGCTGGCGCTGCCGCTGTGGCAGGTGTTCAGCGCCAGCTTCGACCATTCGGTGCGCGCCGCCGCGCTGGCCAGTGAACTCGACCTGATGAGCGTGAGCGACCTGCTGTCGAACCTGCGCAAGAACGGCATGCTGTTCGAGGCCGGCGGCGGCGCCGCGCTCATCCTCACCCTGCTGCTCTCGCCGCTACTGTCGGGCATGGTGGTGACGGCCGCGCGGGCGCCACAGGTGCCGGGCTTCGGCGCGCTGCTGGGCGGCGCCGGCGCCGAATACGGACGCATGCTGCGCCTGCTGATCTGGGCCGCCGTGCCGCTCGGCATCGCGCTGGCGCTGGGCGCCGGCGCCATGCACCTGGCCGACAAGTACGCCAAGACGACGCTGCTGGAAGCGGACGGCGCCCTGGCCGGCCACGCCGCCCTGGCGCTGGCGGCGCTGCTGTTCATGCTGGCCAGCGCCACGCTCGACGCCGCGCGCGCCGAACTGACCATCGACCGCCGCCATACCTCGGCCGTCAAGGCCTGGTGGCGCGGCCTCAAGACGCTGTGCCGGCGACCGCTGGCCGGCTGCGGCATCTACCTCGTCATCAGCCTGGCCGGTTTACTGGTCGTGGCGGCGCTGGGACTGCTGCGCATCCGCCTGCCGCATGCCGGCCCGCTCGGCGTGGCCGCCGCCTTCCTGCTGACCCAGGCGATGGCGCTGGCGCTGGCCTGGATGCGCGGCGCGCGCCTGTTCGCGATGGTCGACCTGGCCCGTCGCGCCAGCGGACAAGCGGGCCAGTTCGCGCATGGTCGCTTGCGCGCGGCCTAGAGATTAGGCTAGTGAGG
>DMYQ01000198.1:0-15747 GCA_003482555.1 Janthinobacterium sp.
GTAAGGGAAATATGGTCGGGGTGAGAGGATTCGAACCTCCGCGCCTCTGCGTCCCGAACGCAGCACTCTACCAGGCTGAGCCACACCCCGACGTGTATGTCCATTACAGCATTTCGTCGGCCCATTTTCAAGCGGCGCCCCATTGAAAATCCCTGCTTTGGCGCTCAATTGACGCAGGCTTGATCTGGCGCCATGCGTGACTTGCATCGAGACGATATTTCGATTATTATCGAATCATGGAAACTTCAATAGCAATACTCTCTTTGGCCGCGCTGGCGCAGGAATCGCGCCTGGCCGTGTTCCGCCTGCTGGTGCAAGCCGGCCCGCAGGGCTTGGCCGCCAGCAAGATCGCCGAGGCGCTGGCCATCGCGCCATCGTCGCTCTCCTTTCATTTGAAGGAGTTGGCGCACGCTAACATGGTCACGGCCGTCAAAGCGGGCCGCTCCATCATCTATTCGGCCAACTATGCCAGCATGAACGGCCTGTTGGCTTTTCTGACGGAAAACTGTTGCGGCGGCAATCCCTGCGCGCCCGTATGCCTTCCCACCTGCCGCCCCGGTGATGCGGAGGCATGCGACAAGCTTCCCTCATCTCTCTTGGAAAGTCCCCCATGAACGACAAGATCTACCAGGTATTATTTCTCTGCACGGGCAATTCGGCGCGCAGCATCATGGCCGAAGCGCTGCTCACCAGCATGGGCAAGGGCCGCTTCAAGGTGTATAGCGCGGGCAGCAAACCGGGCGGCCAGGTTCACCCCTTCGCCATTGAACAAGTCGGTGCCACCGGCTATCCGCTCACTGACTTGCGCAGCAAGAGCTGGGACGAGTTCGCCACGCCGGACGCCCCGCGGATGGACTTCCTCTTCACCGTGTGCGACAACGCGGCGGGCGAGGTCTGCCCGGTTTGGCCGGGACATCCGGCCTCGGCGCACTGGTCGTTCGAGGACCCGGCCGCCGTCCAGGGCGACGACGGGGAAAAACGGGCCGCCTTCCACAAGATCTTCAGGCAGATACTGGCCCGGGTAAATACTTTCGTCAGCCTGCCCCTGCATATGCTCGACAAGAACGCGATCGCGCACGAAATCAAGAAGATCGGCGCCACGCCGCCGGCATCGGTGTGAGTTTTCCCGGCCCGGGTCAGGCTGCCCCGGGCGTCATCTACCTTCACAGGAACGACATGAACACCGCATCCACATCGGCGCCGGCGCCGGCCATCGGCTTTTTCGAGCGCTACCTCAGCTTATGGGTGGCGCTGTGCATCGTCATCGGCATAGGCGCCGGGCGTGTCCTGCCCGCGCTATTCCAGGGCATCGCCGCGCTGCAACTGGCGCGCGTCAACCTGCCGGTCGGCTTGCTGATCTGGGTGATGATCATCCCCATGCTGGTCAAGATCGACTTCGCCGCGCTGGCGCAAGTGAAAAACCAGTGGCGCGGCATCGGCGTGACCCTGGCCATCAACTGGCTGGTCAAGCCGTTTTCGATGGCCTTGCTGGGCGCGCTGTTCATCCGCCACGTCTTCGCCGCCTGGCTGCCGGCCGGGCAGCTCGACAGCTATGTCGCCGGCCTGATCTTGCTGGCCGCCGCGCCCTGCACCGCGATGGTGTTCGTGTGGAGCCAGTTGTGCAAGGGCGACCCGTATTTCACCCTGTCCCAGGTGGCGCTCAACGACGCCATCATGATCGTCGCCTTCGCGCCGCTAGTGGCCTTGCTGCTGGGTCTGGCGTCCATCACGGTGCCCTGGGATACGCTGCTGGTCTCGGTCGGCCTGTACATCGTCGCGCCGGTGATCCTGGCGCAACTGCTGCGCAGGGCGATGCTGGCGCGCGGCGCGGCAGCCTTCGAACGCGCGGCCGCCAAACTGGGGCCGTTTTCCATGGCGGCCCTGCTGCTCACCCTGGTGCTCCTGTTCGCCTTCCAGGGCGGGGCGATCACGCGCCAGCCGCTGGTGATCGCCATGCTGGCCGTGCCGATCGTGATCCAGGTGTTTTTCAATTCGGCTCTGGCATACTGGCTGAATCGCCGCCTGGGCGTGCCGCATTGCGTGGCCGGGCCGTCCAGCCTGATCGCCGCCTCCAATTTTTTCGAGCTTGCCGTGGCGACGGCGATCAGCCTGTTCGGTTTTGAATCTGGCGCGGCCCTGGCAACGGTGGTCGGCGTGCTGATCGAAGTGCCGCTCATGCTGCTCGTCGTCGCCATCGTCAATCGTTCTCAATCCTGGTATGAAGCAAAGGTATAAATCATGAGCGTCACCATTTACCACAACACCGCCTGCGGAACTTCGCGCAACACCCTGGCGCTGATACGCAACACCGGCGTCGAGCCGGTGATCATCGACTACGTGACGCATCCGCCCACGCGCGCCGCGCTGCGGGACATGATCGCGCAAGCGGGCCTGACGGCGCGCGCGGCGATGCGCGACAAGGGCGCGCTGTACACCGAACTGGCGCTGGACAATCCGGCGCTGACGGACGAGGCGCTGCTGGACGCCATGCTGGCCCACCCGATCTTGATCAACCGGCCCTTCGTGGTCACGGAAAAGGGCGTGCGCCTGTGCCGGCCGTCCGAGCTGGTGCTCGACATCTTGCCGCTGCCGCAGCGGGCCGCGTTCAGCAAGGAAGATGGCGAAGCGGTGGTCGATGCCGACGGACGCCGTCTCACAGCGGAGCGGACGCCGCCAAAGTAGGCGCCATCCACGGGCGCACTGGCCTCCGGTATCAAGTGCGTCTTGAAATGGCGGGCAAGGGCGGGCGCGCCGCGGATGGCGCAGTCGTGGGCCGGCGCATAAAAAAAGGCGGAGCCGATGGCGCCGCCTTTTTTATATTTGCGCGTCGCGCGCCTCAGTGGTTGCGGTCGACGGCGAAGGTGCACAGGTCAAGCAGCGATTGCTTGTACTGGTTTTCCGGCAGGCTGACGATGGCGTCGGCGGCGCGCTTGGCGGCCACTTCCGCTTCGCGGCGCGTGTAGTCGAGCGCGCCGCTGCTGGTGATGGCGGCCAGGATGGCGTCGAAGTGTTGCTCGTCGCCCTGCTCGATGCAGCTGCGCACCAGCGCGCGCTGTTCCGGCGTGCCGTTTTCCATCAGGTAGATCAACGGCAGGGTCGGTTTGCCTTCGCGCAAGTCGTCGCCCACGTTCTTGCCGATTTCGGTGGCGTCGCCGGCATAGTCGAGCACGTCGTCGATGAGCTGGAAGGCCGTGCCCAGCGAGCGGCCGTATTCGCCGGCCGCGTCGATGTCGGCGTCGCTGGCGCCCGAGATCAGGGCGCCCAGTTGCGCGGCCGCCTCGAACAGCTTGGCCGTCTTCGAGCGTATCACTTGCAGGTAACTGTCCTGGCTGACGTCCGGGTTGTGCATGTTCAACAACTGCAAGACCTCGCCCTCGGCGATGACGTTGGTGGCGTCCGACAGGATTTGCATGATGCGCATATTGTCGAGCGAGACCATCATCTGGAAGGCGCGCGAGTACAGGAAGTCGCCCACCAGCACCGAGGCGGCGTTGCCGAACAGGGCGTTGGCGGTCTGGCGCCCGCGCCGCATCGACGATTCGTCGACGACGTCGTCGTGCAGCAGGGTGGCGGTGTGGATGAATTCCACCACCGCGGCCAGTTCGTGGTGCGCCTCGCCCTGATAGGAATAGGCGTTGGCCACCAGCACCACCAGCACCGGCCGGATGCGTTTGCCTCCCGCGCTGATGATGTATTCGGCGATCTGGTTCACGAGGCTGACCTCGGAATGCAGTTTGCGACGGATCACGCCGTTGACGGCCTCCATGTCGGCGGCGATCGTTTGGGCGATGGAATTCTGTGTGTTTTTGTGAGCGGCAGACAAGGCGAACCTGCAATGGACATTAGGTGCGGCGATTATACGACATGGCTCGCGCCCTTGTGGTCATTGCCGCCCAGCACGCCTGTTTTTTGATGTTTTTTTTATCATTTTTCAACGCCCGGCGCCAGCGCGGCGCCGGCGCCAAGTTGCCGACATACCACGACAACGGGTGCTTTGTGAATAGTTTTTGACGGAATTTCTCATCCCATGTATAATTCTCCGTTCTCCCGGCCAAGTACAGCTTGCTTGACCTGGCTTAAAGAGAAATTCTTTCAACATTTGATGAGGTTTCAAATCATGTACGCGGTCATAAAAACCGGTGGCAAACAGTATAAAGTTGTCGCTGGCGAAAAACTTAAAGTAGAACAGATACCGGCAGACATTGGTTCCGAAATCACCATCGATCAAGTACTCGCAGTAGGTGCGGGCGACACCATCAAGTTTGGTGCCCCATTGGTCGAAGGTGCAACGGTACTGGTTACGGTTGTGGCGCATGGTCGCCATGATAAGGTCAAAATTTTCAAGATGCGTCGTCGTAAGCACTACCAAAAGCATCAAGGCCATCGCCAGAATTTTACCGAAATCCAAATCGTTTCGATCAACGGCTAATCGCTGTCGATCGGATTAATCAGCTATCAAGGAGTCTTAAATGGCACATAAAAAAGGCGGCGGCACGACGCGCAACGGCCGTGATTCAGAATCAAAACGCCTGGGCGTCAAAGTCTACGGCGGCCAAGCGATCAACGCTGGCGGCATCATCATTCGTCAACGCGGCACGCCAGTGCGCGCCGGCGAAGGCGTAGGCATGGGCAAGGACCACACATTGTTCGCGTTGATCGCGGGCAAAGTGAAGTTCATCGTCCGTGGCGCCAAGTCGCACCAGTTCGTTACCGTTGTTCCAAACGAAGCAGTACCAGCGTAATACTTCGCGTATTCGCATAATGTAAGGCGCAAGCCTTCAATCGAAAGGCTCTGCCCCAGGTAGAGCCTTTTTAGTTTTATGGCGGCAAATCATGAAGTTTATCGACGAAGCAAAAATCGAAGTCATCGCTGGTGATGGCGGCAATGGCTGCGCATCTTTCTGTCGCGAGAAATTTAGACCATTCGGCGGACCCGATGGCGGCGATGGCGGCAAGGGCGGCACCATCTGGGCTGTCGCGGACCGCAACATCAACACCCTGGTCGACTTCCGTTTCTCCAAAATGCACAAGGCCAGGAATGGCGAACCGGGCCGCGGCGCCGATTGCTACGGCAAGGGCGCGGACGATATCCACCTGCGCATGCCGGTCGGCACCCTGATCATCGACCACGTCAGCGGCGAAATCATCGCCGACTTGACCGAACACGGCCAGATCGAACTGCTGGCCAAGGGCGGCGAGGGCGGCTGGGGCAATATCCATTTCAAATCCTCGACCAACCGCGCCCCGCGCCAAAAAGGCGAAGGCAAGGAAGGCGAGCGGCGCGAGCTGCGCCTGGAATTGAAGGTACTGGCCGACGTCGGCCTGCTGGGCATGCCGAACGCGGGCAAGTCGACCTTCATTTCGGCCGTCTCGAACGCCCGTCCGAAGATCGCCGATTATCCGTTCACGACCCTGCACCCGAATCTGGGCGTGGTCCGCGTGTCGCACGAGAAGAGCTTTGTGATCGCCGATATTCCCGGCTTGATCGAAGGCGCTTCCGAAGGCGCCGGCCTGGGTCATCAATTCCTGCGCCACCTGCAGCGCACCGGTCTGCTCTTGCACATCGTCGACCTGGCGCCGTTTGAAACCAACGTCGATCCCGTCAAGGAAGCGAAAGCCCTGGTCAAGGAATTGAAGAAGTACGATGAAACCCTGGTCGACAAGCCGCGCTGGCTGGTGCTCAACAAGCTCGACATGGTGCCGGACGAAGACCGCGTGAAACTGGTCAAGGACTTCATCAAGCGCTTCGCCTGGAAGGGCCCCGTGTTCGAGATTTCGGCGCTCAACCATAACGGTTGCCCGGAATTGGTGAACGCCATTTACCAGCATCTGGAAGAGAAAAAGCGCAGCGAACACCGCGCCGAAGAAACCCAGATGACGGAAGAGGCGCGCGGCATTTCCTCGATCGATCCGGACGATCCGCGTTTCAAGATCCTCGACTGAGGATTGATCCCGGCTTGCGCGCGCGGCTTGGTCCGCGCGCCGCCGGGCGTTTTCGCTTGGAGTTTTATATGGTGCGCGCGGCTACCGCCGGCGCGCCCATACGTCGGGCCTGGGCTTGCCACAGCGGGTCTGCTCCCGTTGACGGCAAGGCGCGGCGAACAGCCCATCCTCGGCAATGTCACAGCAATGTTCGTCCTGGCGCAGCCGGCGGGCCTGTCAGCGGCCGCCGTCCGGCCCGGGGTTTTTTGTTAGCGGGTCGGGTGGGTCGGCAGCTCTTGCCGACGGCGCGCCCCGCGTCTTGATAAGAGCCGCCCCATCATGAAATCCGTCATTCAAAAAGCCAGCCGCATCATCATCAAGGTCGGCTCTTCGCTGGTCACCAACGATGGCCGCGGCCTCGATCACGCCGCCATCGCGCGCTGGGCCGAGCAAATCGCCGGCTTGCGCGCGCTGGGCAAGGAAGTCGTGCTGGTCAGCTCCGGCGCCATCGCCGAAGGCATGCTGCGCCTGGGCTTCGAGCGCCGTCCCACCGATATCCACGAATTGCAGGCGTGCGCCGCCGTCGGCCAGATGGGCCTGGCGCAAATCTATGAAACCAGTTTTCGCGCCCACCAGCTGGGCACGGCCCAGGTCTTGCTGACCCACGCCGACCTGGCCGACCGCGAACGCTACCTGAACGCGCGCTCGACACTGACCACCTTGCTGCGCCTGGGCGTGGTCCCCATCATCAATGAAAACGACACCGTCGTCACCGACGAGATCAAGTTCGGCGACAACGACACCCTGGGCGCGCTGGTGGCGAACTTGATCGAGGCCGACGCCCTGATCATCCTGACCGACCAGCACGGCCTGTATTCGGCCGATCCGCGCAAGGATACGCAAGCCTACCTGATCACCCAGGCCCAGGCCGGCGACCCGGCGCTGGAAGCGATGGCCGGCGGCGCCGGCACCAGCATCGGCCGCGGCGGCATGCTCACCAAGATCCTGGCCGCCAAGCGCGCCGCCAAGTCGGGCGCGCACACCATCATCGCCTGGGGCCGCGACAGCGACGTGCTGGCGCGCCTGGCGCGCGGCGAGGCCATCGGCACCGAACTGACGGCGCAGACCGGCCACCTGACCGCGCGCAAGCAGTGGATGGCCGACCATCTGCACACGGCCGGCATGGTGGTGCTGGACGCGGGCGCGGTGCAAAAGCTGACGCGCGAGGGCAAGTCGCTGCTGCCGATCGGCGTGCTCGAGGTGCGCGGCGAATTCGGCCGCGGCGCCGTGATCACTTGCCTGAGCGTGGACGGCCAGCCGGTCGCGCGCGGGCTGTCGAATTACACCAGCGCCGAAGCGCGCCGCATCATGCGCCGGCCCTCGGCCGAGATCGAATCCATCCTCGGCTTCCTGGAAGGCCAGGAACTGGTTCACCGCGACAATATGGTCTTGCTCTAAGCGGAGTGGCGGCCCCAGGTGCGCTTGCCGGCGCGAGATTTGCGTCGGCAAGCGCGATTTCACCGCACCGTTACGCCTAAACAGATTAAAATTCCCGCCATGGCCGGGGGGGTGCCCGGCTCGAACGAGGTCTGCAAACGGCGCCGACGGCGCACTGGGGCGATGAGTATGAGGAGTGCGATGCAACAAGCCCGGCGCGGCGCCGCCAGCGCCTTGCTGCGCCTGGCGGCAGGCACTGTTTTACTGGCTCTGGCGGGCGGCGCCCGCGCCCAGGCGATGACTTTCCTGATCGACGATTTCCCTCCCTTCAGCGTCGACGAGAACGACAGGGCCAGCGGCCCCTTTCCCGAGATCGTGCTGAAGGTGTGCGCCTCCCTGAAGCTCGCCTGCGAGCTGAAATTCCACCCCTGGCGCCGGGCTCAATGGCTGGCCGAGACGGGGCGGGTGGATGGCTTGTTCGTGATGCTCAGGACTCCGGCCAGGGAAGCGCAATATTATTTTTCCGGCCCCATCATCCAGACCTCGTACAGCGTGTTCGCGCCCCGCGGCTCCGCCCTGAAATACCAGCGGCCCGACGATTTGCGCGGCTATACGATAGGCGTGTACGGGCCGGCCGGCACCTCGGCCGCAGCCGAAAGGGTGGTGGCGCAGCTGACGCCGGCGCCGCAACTGGTGCTGGAGATGGACAATCCGACGGCCCTGCACAAGCTGCTCGCCGGCCGCTACGGCGAGCGCGGCGCGGTCATCGTCAACACCGACCTGTGTCACTGGATACTCGGGCGCGAACACATCGACGACGTGAAATGGGTCGGTGAAATTCAAAAGGTCGACTACCAGATCGCCCTGTCGCGCAAAAAACTCAGCCAGCATCAGGCCGACACCTTCTTCGCCGCCCTGCGCGCCCTGATCGACAGCGGCCAGGCCCGCGCCATCGTTGAAAAATACGGCTTGAAACCGGCTTTCTGAAGCGCCCGCATCGCCGATCGCGCCGTCAGTCGTCAAACCACGGCCGGCGTCGGCTCCTTGTCCTTGTAGTCGCACAGTTCGGCGATCATGCAGTTCCAGCAGTGCGGCTTGCGCGCCACGCAGGTATAGCGGCCGTGCAATATCAGCCAGTGGTGGGCGTCTAGCAGGAATTCGCGCGGCACGAACTTGAGCAGCTTTTGTTCGACGATGTCGACGTTCTTGCCGGGCGCGATGCCGGTGCGGTTGGCCACGCGGAAGATATGCGTGTCGACCGCCATCGTCGGCGCGCCGAAGGCCGTGTTCATGACCACGTTGGCGGTCTTGCGGCCGACGCCGGGCAGCGCTTCCAGCGCCTCGCGCGTGCGCGGCACTTCGCCGCCGTGCCGTTCCAGCAGGATGCGGCAAGTGGCGATGACGTTTTTCGCCTTGGTGCGGAACAGGCCGATGGTCTGGATATAGCCCATCAGCTCATCGACTCCCAGGGCCAGCATGGCGGCCGGGGTATTGGCGACCGGGTACAGGCGGCGCGTCGCCTTGTTCACCGACACGTCGGTGGCCTGGGCCGACAACAGCACGGCGATCAAGAGCTCAAAAGGGCTGGCATATTCGAGTTCCGTCAGCGGTTTCGGATTGGCGGCCCGAAAGCGGGTAAAGATTTCCAGGCGTTTGGCGGCGTTCATGCGGACGGGTCGTCGTTGCCGGCGGCCTTGGCGCGGGCCCGTTCCATGGCGGCGGCGATGATGGCGCGCTTGCGCTCCTTTTCCGCCTCTTCGGCCGCGGTGGCGGGCGTGAGCGCGTGCACGGCCTTCATTTTCTCGACCGCCTTGGCGGCCAGGCGGGCGTCGTTTTCCTCGCTCTCGCGGCGCAGGCGCATGGCGCGGAAATCGTGGCGCGCGCGCGCGGCCGCGGCTTGCTCGGCGTTCCAGGCATCCCAGCCGGTGCGCTCGTCCGTCACCGGATACATGACGATGCAGTCGACCGGGCAGGGCGCCACGCACAGGTCGCAGCCGGTGCACAGGCTGGGCAGGATGGTGTGCATCTGCTTGGCCGCGCCCAGGATGGCGTCCACCGGGCAAGCCTGGATGCACAGGGTGCAGCCTATGCACAGCGATTCGTCGATGAAGGCGACCGGGCGCGGACGCTCATAGCCGTTGACGGGATTGAGGGGGATCACCTTGCGGCCCAGCAAGTGCGCGAGGCGCGCCACGCCCTCGATGCCGCCGGGCGGGCACTGGTTGATGTCGGCTTCGCCGTCGGCGATGGCGACGGCATAGGGCCGGCAGCCGGTATAGCCGCATTTGGTGCATTGCGTCTGCGGCAGCAAGTCTTCGATCTGGTCGGCGAGTGGTCTAGGGTCTGGTGGCGGCACGATGGGCTTCGATCGGTGAAAGTCGTATTATCCGATATATGTCCGGCGCGCGCGACATGCAAGAAGGGAAGCGGGGAGAAAAGCGGCCGGCGGGCGCGGCGGGACGAATTTCCAGGAAGATACAACATGGGCTGGCGCACAAATTCAAGAAAAGTCCGTGTATGGTGCATAATTGCTCTCTGGTTTAGGGAGTCGAGTCATGGACGTGCCGCGTAGCGCCGGTTTTTTCACTTGCTTGCTGATGGCGGGCGCGGTCGCGGCCGCGCCCGCGCCTGCGCGCACGATCCGCCTGGCCGCCGAGGATTGGCCGCCCTTCATCACGGCGTCCCTGGCGCACGATGGCGAGTCCGGCAATTTTACCGGGACGGTGCTGGCGCGCGCCGGTTACGCCTTGCAGGTCGATTACTTCCCCTGGAAACGCACCATGCAACTGGGCTTGAGGAGCCCCCGCTATGCGGGCTTCATGGCCGTCTGGCGCACCGCCGAGCGGGAAAAGCTGTGCCATTTTTCCAGTCCGATCGGCAATACTCTGACCGTGCTGGCTTATCTGAAAGAGGCGCCTTTGAAGGCGGGCAGCCTGGCCGAACTGAAAGACACCCGTATCGGCACGGTGTCCGGCTACTCCAACGGCGAACAGTTCGACGCCATGGTGCGGCGCGGCGAATTGCGCACCGACGAGGGCGTGAGCGATATCGTCAACCTGAAAAAATTATTGAGCCGGCGTTTCAGCGTGATCGTGATCGAGAAGCACGTGTTGCGGCAATTGATGCTGGGGCCCGATTTCAGCAAGGCCGACCGTGAGCGGGTGGCGCTGGCCGAGAATTTTTTCAGCGAGCGTTCCGTGCATATCTGCTTCAAGCGCAATGCGGAAGGCCAGGCGCAGCAAAAGATGTTCAACGCCGCCGCCAGGACGGTCGACATGGCCAGGCTGGAGCGCGATTACTGGAAGAAAATCGACCGCGAAGGGGGGGCCGGGAGCGAAGCGGGGGCGACGCCCCCATGAAGCGGCCCAAAAGCGAAACCGCCCCGACGGGCGGGGCGGAATGGCGCGCTGGTCAGGAATTTTCAGCGATGAACTTGCCAATTTCCGGGCAAATCACTTCGCGCCAGCGACGGCCCGAGAAGATGCCGTAGTGGCCGCATTTCGGCGCCACGAAGTCGCGCTGCATCTTGGCTGGAATATTGCTGCACAGCTCATGCGCGGCCTGGGTCTGGCCGGCGCCGGAGATGTCGTCCAGTTCGCCTTCCACGGTGAACAGCGCCACCGTGGTGATGTCTTGCGGACGCACCAGCTGGCCGCCCACTTCCCAGGTTCCCATCGGCAGCCGGAATTCCTGGAACACGGTCTTGATCGTGTCCAGATAGTATTCTGACGGCATGTCGAGCACCGCGTTGTATTCGTTGTAGAACTGGCGATGGCCTTCCGCCGGTTCATCGTCGCCCGTCACCAGGTGCATATAGAATTCGCGGTGGCTTTGCGCGTGGCGGCCCGGATTCATGGCGATGAAGCCGGCGTGCTGCAGGAAGCCCGGGTAAACCTTGCGCCCGAAGCCGGGATAGTTTGGCGGCACCGGGTAGATGACGGTGTTTTCAAACCAGGAAAATTTCTTTTCCGTGGCCAGGTCGTTGACCTGGGTCGGCGATTTGCGGGGATCGATCGGCCCGCCCATCATCGTCATGGTCTTCGGCAATTTCGGGTCTTTCGCCGTGGCCATCAGCGAAATGGCGGCCAGCACCGGCACCGTCGGCTGGCAGACGGAAATGACGTGCAGATCGGGCGCCAGCTTGCGGATGAATTCCTGGACGTAATAGACATAGTCGTCGAGGTGGAAGGGGCCCGCCGACAGCGGCACCATGCGCGCGTCGGTCCAGTCCGTGATGTAGACGTCGTGTCCGACCAGCAAGCCGCGCACGGTGTCGCGCAACAGGGTCGAATGGTGGCCCGACAGGGGCGCCACCAGCAGCACTTTGGGCTGCTTCAAATCGGGGCCGTTTTTCTTGAAGTGCAGCAGGCGACAGAAGGGCTTGGTGACCACGACTTCTTCGGTGATGCCCACCGTCGCCTCGCCGACCCGGGTCGTGTCGATGTCGAAGGTCGGTTTTTCGTAATCCTTGCCAAGACGGTACATCAGCTCGTAACCCGCGGCGATGCGTTGCGCAAACGGCGTGTGGGCCAGCGGCGATACCGGATTGGTGAATAATTTGGAAGACATGTCGGCCCATTGCATCACGGGTGTGAGGAATGAGCGTTGCATCTCGTGCAGTTGATAAAGCATAATTTTTCCTTCTTGAAGTGCCAGGCTTGACGTCAGCTTTACTCATCATAGTCCAATTACGGAATATTTGTACGTGACACAAAGCAGTTTCTGGTTCTTTACGGAAAGTACGTATCGTCTGGGCCTGGAATCATTAAAAATGTTCAATCATGCTGTAAACGTAAAAAAACGGCGTTCCCGCCGCTTTTTGTTGAATTTGCTTGATTTAAATCAATCGAACACGGGCGTTTCCACTCCCAGGATCTTGTGCAGCTTGGGCGATGTGGTGGTGTATTGCATGTAAATTTTCTTGTCCGGGAAGATGTAGGGGGCGGCGCCGAAGGCGGCCAGCGCCGCTTCGTGAAAGCCCGACAGTATCAGTTTTTTCTTGCCCGGATAGGTGTTGATGTCGCCCACGGCGAAGATGCCGGGCACGTTGGTCTCGAATTTCTCGGTGTTGACGACCTTGAGCTGGCGCCGTTCGATGTCCAGGCCCCAGTCGGCGATCGGGCCGAGCTTTGGCGACAGGCCGAAAAACACCAGCAGCATGTCGAGCGGCAAGCGGCGCGTGACGCCGTCGGCGCCGCTCACCTTGATTTCGCTCAGTTTGCCGTCGCGGGTGTCGAAACCGGTGGCCTGGCCGATAATGAGCTGCATTTCGCAAGCCTCGCACAGGGCCTTCATTTTCGCCACCGACGCGGGCGCGGCGCGGAAATCGTCGCGGCGGTGCAACAGTATGACGGATTCGGCCTTGCCGACGAAGTTCAGGGCCCAGTCCAGGGCCGAATCGCCGCCGCCGCAAACGACGATATTCTGACCCTCGAACAGATCCGGCTGCTTGACCTTGTAAAACAACTGGCTGCCGTCGAAGGCTTCGATGCCATCGACTTTCAGGGTGCGGGCCTGGAAGGAACCGACGCCGGCGGCGATGAAGATGGTGGTGGTGATGAAGCGGGTGCCGGTGCTGGTGGCGACATTGAAGCGGCCGTCGTCGCGGCGCTCGACCAGGCTCACTTCCTGGCTCAGGTGGAACACGGGGTCGAAGGGGGCGATTTGCTTGAGCAAATTATCGGTCAATTCCTGGCCCGTGCACACGGGCACGGCGGGAATGTCGTAGATCGGCTTGTCGGGGTAGAGTTCGACGCATTGGCCGCCCACGGCCGGCAGCGAATCGATGATGTGCGCCTTGATTTCCAGCAAGCCAAGCTCGAACACCTGGAACAGTCCGACCGGCCCGGCGCCGATGATGAGGGCGGCGGTATCGATGACGCCCGGCGGCGCGCTTTGCCTGGTATGCATGGGGGTGCTTCCTGTCTGGGTAGGGGCGGGCGTGCGGGGATAAACCCGGCGCGAGTCCGCGCCGCCCGCGCTTGACGGTGATTAACGCACCAGCAGATGCATCTTTTCCTTGACGTCTTTGAACTGCTCGGCTTCCGGCAACGCCGCCTTGGTCTTGGTGATCGACGGCCAGTTGCGGGCCAGCTCGACGTTGATCTTGATGAAAGCTTGCTGGTCGGCGGGCACGTCTTCTTCGGCGAAAATCGCGTTGACCGGGCATTCCGCCACGCACACCGCGCAATCGATGCATTCGTCCGGATCGATGGTCAGGAAGTTGGGGCCTTCCCGGAAACAATCTACCGGGCAGACATCGACGCAGTCGGTATAACGACAGCTGATGCAGGATTCGGTGACAACGTGGGTCATAACAGTCCTATCAATATTGGGGTGCTGAGGCGCGCGCGGGAAATTCGTGGACGCCAATGTAAGCAGGGCACCGTATTTTAAGGCACTTTGGTATTTATCACAAATCCGGCTTATATACTATCCGCATAAGCAAATGCATTCCGGCGCCGCCGCGGCGACCGCGCCGGCCCGGAAAAACCGCGTTCAGTTCAGGCGGCGGCCCGTATCAGCGCCAGCAGTTCCTGCCAACGGGCGCTGGCAGGGCCGCCGCCGTCGGCAAAGGAAACCGTGTGGCGGCGCCCGCCGTCGTCGGCCGTGATGCGCCAGCGGGGGATGTCGGCGCCCACCACTTCGGGCGTGGCATCGGCCGGGAGGGCGAAGAAATCGCGCGCGGCCAGGGCCGCCTCCAGCGTCCGCCCGGCGGCGTTGGCGGCCGTGTCGACCTCGTAGTGTTCGCTCAGGCCGGCAAAGCCGCCGCCGCTTGTCGCCGATATATACATGTTTCCTCGCTTGGGCCGCCGCGGCCCTGTTGTATCGATTTCCGCCCGTTTCAAGCGCGCGGCTCGCTGGCGCCCCGTCCATCGCCATTGCCGGCCGCGTTGCCGTTGGCATGGCCGGCGGCGCCGTCGCGGCGCGCCCCGCCATAGTCGCGGCACCAGGCGGACAGGGCCTGGCGCTCTTGCTCGAAGATAGAGTCCGATTCCACGTATTCGGCGTGGTTCATGGTGCCGCAACAGGCCCTGCGGTCCTGGGTGGCGCCGGCGGCGTCGCGCACGTCGGGTTGGTACATCATGTGCGCGCCCGGTTGATCCGTCAACGGCGTGCCGCTGAGCACTTCGCGGACGGTGAACTGGCGGCGAATGAAGTCGCGGTAATCGGCCGGTTTGCCATCGGTGCCGACGATGAGCAGCATCTGGTTGGCGACGTCGGCGTAGCCGGCGCCAAAGGCGGGCGCGGCGATCAGGGCCCGCAGCAGCAGGCTGCGCAGATAGTCGGCGACCCGGTGCAGCACGGCGGCGTCGTCCTCGACGGCCGGACGGCGCTCGAAGGCGAAGATGTCGGCCAGGACGTCGTAGATGGCGCCGGTGAACACTTGCGACAGGGCGTGCACCTCGCTGCCGACTTCGGACAGCTTGAAGTCGTTGTCGGCGTTGCGCAAGCCGTTGGAGCGCCCCAGCGCCAGGCCGAACTGTTCGGCCAGGTCGGCCAGGAAGGTCTTGTCGTGCAGATTGGACTTGGTTTGCGCGATCACCGCCTCGACCTGGTCGAGCTGCGACAGGGCCAGGAAGATGGCCGTCAAGTCGCCGAAGGATTCGTGCAAGCCGCCCGTCTGCGGCGGGTTGCCGCTCAAGAGCCATTGCGGTTGCAGGCCGTCCAGCACGGCGTGCCCCGTTTCGTGCGAGACAATGTCGAAGGAGCGGCAGGTGAACATGCGCTCGGTGGCGCCGCTAGGGACGAAGTCGCCGAAGCGCAGCGCCTTGTCGGCGCGGCTGTAGTAGGCGTTCATGACATTGGGCAAACCGTGGGGGAACACTTGCAAGGGCGTCGTGTCGCTGGCGCTGTTCCATTGCCAGGGCAGGGGGGCGGCGTTGCCGCCGGCGGCCAGTGCGCGCTGGTACATGGTGAGGCTCTGGCGCACCACGGCGAAGGTATGGATGGCATCGAACTGGTCGGTGTTGGGCGAGACGATGAAGTCGCCAAAGACGTTCGGGCTGACGGGGGCGATGCCGGGTGCGCCGGAAGCGATGCGGGCGTCGCGCGGGCCCTGCAGGATCAGGCCGGGCAGGAAGACCTTGCGCGTGCCGAGGTCGCTGACCGCGGGATCTTGCTTCCAGATCAGGGCGCGCGAGCCGAGCGGCACGGCTTGCTTGGCCTTGGTGGGCACGGAATGGCGGCGCGGCGGCTTGCCCGGCTGCAGGGTCAGTTGCGCCGTCTTGCGGTGCTGGCGGTAGGGCGCCGACGGCGTCGGCACATAGCTCACCGGCAGCGAGGAACAATTGGTCAGCACGGCCTTGACCGGAACGATCACTTTTTGGTCCATATCTTTCTCCAGAAGGTGGGTGGGGTTAGCGTGCGCCAGTGCGCCAGTGCGCC
>DMYQ01000198.1:15908-24623 GCA_003482555.1 Janthinobacterium sp.
GCGCCAGTGCGCCAGTGCGCCAGCGTGGCGGCGCGCCGGCACGGTGCGGGCGTTGCGGTGCGCGTCGGAGCCCGTACCGCATGGTCTGCCCGTCCGCCATGGCGGCCTTTGTGCTGTCTCAAGCTTTGCGCGCGCGCCTTCCGCGCGGGCGGCACTGGCTTAGTCGGTCGGCAACTGGCATGATGCCGATTGACACTTATCTCTGATCAAAGGAAAGCTTGATGGCCGACATACATATCGTCCAGGAACATCACCTGACACCGAAAAAGGCCCACGAAGCCGCGCAAAAAGTAGCCGACAAGTTGGCCGAGGAATACGATTTGACTTGCACCTGGGAAGGCAATGTCTTGCATTTCGAGCGCAGCGGGGTGTCCGGTTCCCTGACCCTGGAAAAGAAGCGGGTGGAAATGGATCTCAAGCTGGGATTCCTGTTCAGCGCGTTTTCGGCCAAAATTGAAAGCAAGATCACGGAGAGCATGCAAAAGGTGTTTGGCGGCACGGCCTGATGTGGGCGCAAGGCTTTCGGCCTTGGCCGATGGCGCGCGCCAGGCGGATGGCTGAATCCATTGGCGGCGGGAAGTGTTCGAAGCGCGCTGGCGCGGACGCTGGCGAAGCAGGGGAGGGGCGGGGAAAACGCCGGAGCCGCCGCGGCCGCTCCGACTGTTGTTTTTTTGAGATCAGTCCTTGAGGTCGGCGATCAGGTCGATATATTGCTGTTTGGCTTCGTCGCCGCTGCTGCCTTTCAAGGCGTCCCAGGCGTCGAACTTGGCGCGCCCGACCATGTCGGTGAAACCGGGCCGGGAGCCGCTGGCGTCGCCGCTCGAGGCTTGCTTGTACAAGGCGTAGATTTTCAGCAAAGTCATATTGTCGGGACGCTCGGACAAATTCTTGGAGTCAAGCTGGGCTTGCTCGAATTGTTCTTGTAAACTCATAAACACTCCTTTTGGTTAAGATAATTCTTATTTAGCAATATTGCTAGAGTAGATTGCCTAGAATCTTATCGCATCAAAGCGATTATTGCGTTACATAATAGGATCAAACGCCTGTAAAACTATAGAGGAGACGCTCGAATGTTGTCCAAAGCCTTGTCGGCCTTTCGCCGGAAAAAGATGTCCACCGTTGACACCGCATGGCTCAGGATGGATTCCGACAGCAACCAGATGATGATCGTCGGCGTCGCCATGCTCGGCAAGGCGGTCGAGCCGGACGCCCTGAAGCACGCGCTGACCACCCGCTTCCTGGCCTTCAGCCGTTTCCGCAGCCGGGTGGTGAGCGAGTTGTCCGGCAACTGGTGGCAGGAACAGGCGGTCGACCTGGATGATCACGTAGTGCACACGCGGCTGGCGTCCGGTCCCGCCGCCGGCAACAAGCCAGCCTTGCAGGCGCTGGTGGGGGCCCTGTCGCAGCAAGCCCTGGACCGGGGCAAACCCCTGTGGCAGATGCACCTGGTCGACAATTGCGTGGGCGCCGACGGCCGCGTGCGGCAAGCGCTGATCGTGCGCATCCACCACTGCATCGCCGACGGCGTCGCCCTGGTGGGCGTGTTCATGTCCATGTTCGGCGGCGAGATCGACGTGGCGCCGCTGGAACCGAGCCCGCGCGCGGTGGCGGCGGCCGAGGAAAACCCCTGGGCGCAAATCCTGCTGCCGGTGACCGTCACCAGCATCAAGGCCATCGATTTGTCGTCCTCGATGCTGGTCAAGTCGCTCGGCATGCTGGGCGATTTGGACAAGTTGGGCGGCCAGTTGGCCGAGCTCGGCCACACGGCCGGCCAGTTGGCGGCCGACGCCGTCAGGCTGAGCACCATGGGCGAGGACACTTTCACCCGCCTGAAGGGCAAGCCGAACGGCAAAAAGCACGTGGCCTGGAGCGAACCGCTGCCCCTGGCCGAGGTGAAGGCGATCGGCCAGGCCTTCGCTTGCTCGATCAACGACGTGCTGATGGCCAGCGTGGCCGGCGCGCTGCGCGCCTACCTGAGCGCCAAGGGCGACGCGGTGGCGCCCGATTGCGAGTTGCGGGTGATGGTGCCGGTGAATCTGCGCAAGGCCAGCCGCCAGCAAAAACTGGGCAATGCCTTCGGCCTGGTGCCGCTGGTGTTGCCGGTCGGGATAGAAGACCCGGTGGCCCGCCTGTACGAGGTGCGGCGCCGCATGAACGACTTGAAGGGCGGTTACACGGCGCTGGTGGCGATGTCGGTGCTGGGCGTGCTGGGCGCCACGCCCAAGCTGGTGCAAAACGACATTCAAAACTATTTCGCGCGCAAGGCGACGGCCGTGATGAGCAATGTGCCGGGGCCGCAAACGCCGCTGTATCTGGCGGGCAGCCAGCTCGACCAGGTGATGTTCTGGGTGCCCCAGTCGGGCGACATCGGCGTCGGCGTGTCCATCCTCAGTTATAACGGCGGGGTCCAGTTCGGCATCGTCACGGACGACGCCCTGGTCACCGACCCCGACAATATCATCGGCCGCTTCGCGCCAGAGTTTGAAAAGCTGGTGCTGCTGGCGCTGATGGGCAGTTGCTAGTCGGCGGAGGCGCCGGGAGCCTTGGCCGGGGTGGGGGCGGTCGGCGCCGCGTTGACACCGCCCTGAGCGTCGTCGGCGGGTTTGGCGTCGTCGGCAATGGCGGCCGCGCGTTGCGCATGGTTGCGGCTGGCCGCCACCGGGCTCGCGGCCTCGGCCGTACCCTGTTGGGCGCGTCCGATCAAGGCGGCGCTGGTGCTGGCGGCGGTGTCGCCGCTGGCGGAGTCGACGGCGACCGGCGGCGTGGCGTCCGGCGCGCTCACGCCGACACCGAGGGCGACGCCGGGCCGGCCCAGGCCGGGGCCATTGAGTTGACCATTGAAGGAGGTGCCCGGGGCGGGCGTCCCGCTGGCGCCCGAGGAAGTGCCCACGGCGGGCGCCGCGCCCGCGCCCACGGCGGCGCCGGGGGCGGCGCGGGTGCCGTCGCCGCTCAGGTTTTTCGACAGGCTGCCGGAATCGCCGAGCGGAGCGCGTAACAGGGAGCCGCGGCTCGATTGGGTGCTTGGCCCGCCAATACCGCCCGGTTCTTCGGCACTGGCCGACATGGTCATGCCGGCGACCAGGGTTGCGACCAGGGTCGCCCGTAAAATCATGTGAGGTTTTGTCATGCTGTTTTCTCCTTGGAACGCCGGGATTGATCCGCGGCCAATAAAGAGATAACGCTCGAGTCGCTCGATTTAATCCCTGGCCGGAAAAATTTTCCTGATGGACAGGCCACCCGGCCCGGCCCGGCCCGGCCTTGCGTGCGCGGCCGTGCGCCCATGAATGCTAGTATGAGCCGTCCGTATCATCCCAAGCGAAGGGGCGCGCCAGGCAATCCAGGCCGCGCCGTTTGTTTTCCGCCATGCCCACACCGACCCAAACGCTCCACGCCGACATTGCCGCCTTGCTGCCGCGCCTGCACCGTTTCGCCCGCTCCCTGACCTGGAGCCGGGAAGACGCGGACGATCTGGCCCAGCTGGCGCTGGAGCGGGCCCTGCAACGCAGCGGCCAGTGGCAACAGGGCACACGGCTCGACAGCTGGATCTTTCGCATCATGAAAAACGCCTGGATCGACGTCGTGCGCGGCAGGGCGCGGCGGGCGCGCCTGTTTGTGCCGGAAGCGGAGGGCGAGCAGGTGGGCGACGATACGGCGCGACTCCATCAGCACAGGCTGGCGCTGCGGCAAGCCCTGGGCATGTTGAACGAAGAGCAACGCAAGGTGATCGGTCTGGTTCTGGTGGAGGGCTTGCCTTACAAGGAAGCTGCGCGGGTGCTGCGCATTCCGGTCGGCACCCTGACCAGCCGTCTGGCGCGCGCGCGTGGCGTGCTGCGGACGCTGTTGTAGCCTTGCGCGTGGATGCCACGCGCAAGGCGATGGTTCTTGCTTTGGTTCTTACTTGCCGCTGCCCAGCACGGCGCCACCGACGTTGACCACACCCTTGCCGACGGCAACGGTGGCGTCAACGGCGGTCGAGGCCACCGTGACACCGGCGCCCACCACGGTCGAGGTGACGGCGATGACGGCGCAAGCACCGAGCAGCGGCGCCAGCAACGCCAGCAGCAGCGCGCGGCGCAGCAGTGCGAATACCGGCGCCGCCGCCATTAAACGCCCAGCAGTTCGACGTCGAAAATCAGGGTCGCGTTTGGTGGAATCGCACCGCCGGCGCCGCGGGCGCCATAGCCGAGTTGCGAAGGGATGATCAATTGGCGGGTGCCGCCGATTTTCATGCCTTGCACGCCTTCGTCCCAACCCTGGATGACGCGACCGGCGCCCAGCGGGAATTCGAATGGGTCGTTGCGGTCTTTGCTGGAATCGAATTTCGAACCCTTGCTGCCGTCGTCATTGCGCAGCCAGCCCGTGTAATGGACGACGACGTTCTGGCCCGCTTGTGCCTCGGCGCCGTCGCCGACGGTGATTTCTTCGTATTGCAAACCGGATTCGGTGGTGATGATGGACATGTTATTTCCTTGTGTAGACGTGAATGGGGGAGCAGACCCTCGATTGTAGTGCAAGCAGTTGCAAAGCGCTACGCGCGGGGCGGGCCGGCAAACGGGGTCCGAACTTGTCTTGCCTGGGCGGCCTCGGCGCTGAATCCCGCCCTGGGCCCGTTTGCACGTAAAATACGGCCTTGCGCGCTTGCCCGCGGGTTTATCCGGCCCGCGAACACCGAGGCAACCAAGTTTATATTTATTCACGCAACTTTTCATTTTTACTAATGTCAAGCTATTCCGTAAGATCACTTGCCGGGCTTGCAAAAACGGGGCGCGGATATTGGTTTTTTCAGCAACAATTAATGGTTCCAACACGCATGTCTGACACGATGATGAAAAGGTCTCCCCGCTGATGCGCGCCGTCCTGAACGCCTATGGCCGCGCGCTGTTGTCACAATTGCATGGCAGGATGTTGCTGCTGAGCGTCATTCCCTTCTTGCTGTCGGTGGCGCTGTGGGCGCTGCTGCTGTGGCTGGGCTGGCAGCCGCTGGTCGATGCGGTGCAGGGTTTCTTTGTCGACCACGACGCCTTCAAGCTCAGCGGCAGCATCTTGAGCCGCTTCGGCCTGGACATGCTCAGGACCGTGATCGTGCCCTTGATCGCCATGCTCCTGCTGCTGCCGCTGATGATCTTGACGGCCATTATCTTCATCGGCGTGGTGGCCATGCCGGCCATCGCCCGCCACGTCGGCGGGCGCCACTTCCCGCTGCTGGAAAAGAAGCGCGGCGGCGACTGGCTGGGCGGCCTGCTGACGGCGGCCGGCTGTTTTTTGATTTTCGCGCTGGCCTGGCTGCTCACCCTGCCGCTGTATATGGTCTTTCCGCCGCTGGCGCTGCTGGCCCAGGTGCTGCTGTGGGGCTGGCTGACCTACCGCGTGATGGCTTACGACGCCCTGGCCGACTACGCCAGCGCGGACGAGCGCGCCACCATCCTGCGCCAGCGGCGCCGGCCCCTGCTGGCGATCGGCGTGGTGTCGGGCCTGGCCGGCTCGGTGCCGGGCCTGGTGTGGCTGGGCGGCGTCATGTGGGTGGCTTTCTTTCCCCTCGTGGCGGCCGTGTCGATCTGGTTGTATGTGCTCATTTTCATCTTCACCGGCCTGTGGTTTGAATATTACTGTCTCGAAGCGCTGGCCGCCCTGCGCGGCGCGCCCGGCATGCGCGACGTGGCGGCGGCGGACGCCTGACGCTTGAAGCGGCCGGCGGCGCCGCGCATCCGCATCCGGACCCTTCTCTCGCTACTTTCACAAAGGCGCTTATGGCAATCGGACTTATCATCATCGGCGACGAAATCCTGTCGGGCAAGCGGGTCGACCAGCATTTTCCCAAGGTCGTGCAACTGCTGGCCGCGCGCGGCCTGCAACTGGGCTGGGCCGAATACCTGAGCGACGATCCGGCCCGCATCACGGCCACCCTGAAGCGCACCTTCGCCAGCGAAGACATCGTGTTTTGCTGCGGCGGCATAGGCGCCACGCCGGACGACCACACGCGCCAGGCGGCCGCCGACGCGCTCGGACTGCCGTTGCGCCTGCATCTGGAAGGCAAGGCCAACATCCAGCGCCGCATCCTGGAAATGGGCGTCGAGAGCGGCCACCCCGCCGACCTGGAGTCGGCGGAAAACCTGCACCGCCTGAAGATGGCCGAATTCGCCGAAGGCGCGGCCCTGATCCCCAACCCCTACAATAATATCGCCGGCTTCGCCCTGGCTTCCCACTATTTCGTGCCGGGCTTCCCGGTGATGGCCTGGCCGATGATCGAATGGGTGCTCGACACCCATTACGCGCATCTGTGCAACGGCGCCCCGCACGTCGAGCAGGCGGTGCTGGTGTTCGAGGCGGCCGAGTCGGCGCTGACGCCGCTGATGGAAGCGATCGAGGCGCAATTTCCGGGCGTGAAGATATTCAGCCTGCCGCACGTGGGCGACGCCAAGACCCGCCGCCACATCGAGCTGGGGGTGAAAGGCGAGCCCGGCCCCACCGCGGCCGCTTTCGCCGTCCTGTGCCTGGAACTGGAGCGCATGCAGGTCGAATACACCGAAATCTGAGCGATGCCTGCGCTGGCGTGCGTTCGCCGCGCCAGCGTTGTTTTTTTGCGAAAACGGCGTGACAAGCAGGTTTATTATGCGCTCCTTCCCGTTGCGTCGCCGCCGATGTGGTGGAATGGAAGGCAAGTGCCGACCAGAGCCATACGACCGCGGCGGCGCGAGCGCAAGACGCCGCAGCGCCGGGCGTCACCGAATTGACGGCAAAACAGTCTGAACCCGGTCTGAACCTTATGTTACGCAATCGTCGTTTTCGCCGGCCCCGCAGCGTCGTTCGCGTCGTGCGCAAATTGCGCGCCCGCGCGGCGGCGCTGCAATTTGGGCCGCTTCGTTCACGTCGCGCAAATGTAGCCCTTACACCACTTACCCACACGTTTCACGCGCAACCAATGACACACTCAGGCTTACATCTGGTTCAGGAGCAAGCCGCTCCCGTTCCCCCTCCGAAAAAACGCCGGCGCGTGTGGCCGGTAGTGCTGCTGATCTTGCTGGCGCTGCTGGCCCTGGCCGTCTGGTGGTGCCTGCGCGAAATGCGCACCTCGACCCTGCAGGCACGGTTTTTCACCGAACTGGCCGGCAAGCTGCGCTACAAGGTCGAAGCCGGTCCCAGCACCTCGATCCGCTTCCCGAAGGGCAGCCCCTACGACGAGCGTCTCGGCTACGCCAACATTCCCGACTTCGTCGAAAAGCTCAAGGCCAGGGATTACCGGGTGGCGGCGCAAGCCCGCTTTTCGCCGAAGATGGTGGAATTGGCGGACATGGGCGTGTTCGCCATCTACCGTGAAAAGACCAAGGTCGGCCTGGAAATTCTCGATTGCCGCAAGGAACCCCTGTTCACGGCCAGTTATCCGGAACGCTACTATCCCGATTTCGCGCACACGCCCGACATCCTGGTGCGCAGCCTGCTGTTCGTGGAAAACCGCGAATTGCTGGATCCGACTTATCCGAAGCGCAACCCGGCGGTCGAATGGGATCGCCTCAGCAAGGCCGTGCTGGACAAGTCGCTCAACACCTTCGGCGGCCACCGCACGGGCGGCGGCAGCACCCTGGCGACGCAGATCGAAAAATACCGCCACTCGGCGGAAGGACGCACCAATTCGATCAAGGACAAGTTGCGGCAAATGGTGTCGGCCGCCCTGCGCGCCTATCAGCAGGGCGAAGACACGACCGCGGCGCGGCGCCGCATCGTGGTCGACTACCTGAACACGGTGCCGCTGTCGGCCAAGACCGGGTACGGCGAAGTGAACGGCATCGGCGACGGCCTGTGGGTCTGGTACGGGCGCGACTTCGCCGAAGTGAGCCGCGAACTGAACGGCAAGCTCGACCAGCCCGGTAGCGCGCTGGCGTACAAGCAGGCGCTCAGCCTGCTGATCGCGCAGCGCCGCCCCACCTATTACCTGGGCGACGGCGACGACGATCTGGAAGCCTTGACCAACAGCCATTTGCGCCTGCTGGCGCAAGCGGGCGTCATCACGGCGCAATTGCGCGACGCCGCCATCGCCGTCAAGCTGCATCCGGCCACCGGTTCCGGCGTGGTGGCGGCGCCGGCCAATTCCTTCGTGGCGCGCAAGGCTTCGAACGCGGTGCGCAACCACCTGGCCGGCTTGCTGGGCGACTCGCGCCTGTACAATCTGGACCGGCTCGACTTGAGCGTGGTCAGCACGCTCGACGCCCACGCCCAGCAAGAAGTGACCAAGGTGTTGCGCAAGCTGCGCGATTCGGAAGCGGCCAAGGAAGCTGGCCTGACCGGCAAGGGCATGCTCGGCAACGGCGACCCGGCCAATGTCGTGTACAGCTTCACCCTGCTGGAAAAGGGCGACAACGTCAATTACCTGCGCCTGCAGACGGACAATTTCGACCATCCGCTCGACATCAACGAGGGCGCCAAGCTCGATCTCGGATCGACCGCCAAGCTGCGCACCCTGGTTACCTACCTCGACATCGTCGACCAGTTGCACAAGCGCTACGGCGAGTCGACGGCGGCCGAACTGGGCAAGATCGTCGTCGATCCCAAGGACATGATTTCGCAGTGGGCGATCGCTTACCTGAAACCCTTGCCGCCCGGCGACAAGGGGCGCGCGCTGCCAGCCATGCTGCTGGCCGCGCTGGATCGCAAATACTCGGGCAATCCGGGCGAAGGCTTCTTCACCGGCGGCGGCTTGCATCACTTCCACAATTTCTCGAA
>DMYQ01000198.1:24756-28138 GCA_003482555.1 Janthinobacterium sp.
TTCGTGCGCCTGATGCGCGACGTGGCCCGCTTCTACATGTTCCAGACGCCGAGCTCCTCGGCCAGCCTGCTGGCCGACGCCGACGACCCGCGCCGCGCCAAATACCTGGCCCGCTTCGCCGACAAGGAAGGGCGCGAATTCCTGCAGCGCTTCTATCATAAATACAAGGGCAAGACGACCGACGAGCAAGAGAAGGTGCTGCTGGCCAGCATCCACCCGACGCCTGTGCGGCTGAGTAATATCTACCGCTCGATCGCCCCCGAGGCGACCCTGGAGCAATTCCGCACCTTCCTGGCGGAAAACCTCGGTTCGCAAAACGAAGTGCCCGAGGAGCGGGTCGCCAAGCTCTACGATCAATACGCGATCGGCAACTGGTCGCTGGCCGACCGCGGCTACCTGGCCAACGTCCACCCGCTGGAACTGTGGATGGTCGGCTTCTTGCGCCAGCACCCGGGCGCCACCTTCGCGCAAATGGTGGCGGCCAGCGACAAGGAACGCCAGGAAGTCTACAAATGGCTGTTCAGCACCCACCGCAAGCACGCGCAAGACGTGCGCATCTCTGAATTGCTGGAGGTGGAAGGCTTCCTGGAAATCCACCGCCAGTGGAAAAAGACCGGTTACCCCTTCGATTCGCTGGTGCCGTCCTACGCCACCACCCTGGGCGCCTCGGCCGACCGGCCGGCCGCGCTGGCCGAGCTGATGGGCATCATCGTCAACGGCGGCGTGCGCAAGACCAGCGAGCGCATCGACTCGCTGCACTTCGCCGCCGGCACGCCTTATGAAACGCTGGTCAAGCGGGCCCCCATCAGCACCAACGAACAAGTTATCGCGCCGGAAGTGGCGCGCGCGGTGGCCGACGCCATCCGCGAAGTGGTGTCCGACGGCACCGCCAAGCGCGCCAAGCGCGCCTTCGTCGACAGCAAGGGCGTGGTCATTCCCATGGGCGGCAAGACCGGCACCGGCGACCAGCGCTTCGACGTCTACGGCGCCGGCGGGCGCTTGATCGAATCGCGCTACGTGAACCGTTCGGCGACCTTCGTCTTCAACATCGGCGAACGCTTCTTCGGCACCATGACGGCCTATGTGCGCGGCCCGGGCGCGAAAAACTACGACTTCACCAGTGCCCTGCCGGTGCAATTGCTGGTGGTGCTGGCGCCCACCCTGATGCCGCTGATCGAACCGCCGGCGCAGACCCCGACCGCGCTGCGCCAGTGTGGCGGCTGAACCCGGGGGCGGCAACTTTGGGGTCGGGTCCCGTCTTGTCGCTTCTTGTCGCTATTGCTCAGGGCAAGCCGTTGCGGCCGTGAAGCCGGGGCGGGCGCTCAGACGCTCGTAGTAGGCGGCCACGGCCGGATAGTCGGGGTGCTGTAGCGGCGTGGCGAACCAGCGCTGAACCGACAGGCCCAGCACCACGTCGGCCAGGGTAAAGTCGACGCCGGCGGCGAAGGGCGCGCCCCCTTGCAGGTGACGCTCGAGGATGCCCATGTTGCGGCTCCAGCCGGCGATGCCGGCGTCGAGCTCGGCCGCGTTGCGGTGCTGCGGACTGTTGCGCACCAGCGCCATGAAGGCGTATTTCCATGAATTATTGAGTTCGCCGGCTTGCCAGTCCATCCATTTTTCCACCTCGGCCCGCGGGCGCGCCGCCGCCGGCAGCAGGTCGGCCCGCTCGTGGCGCCCGCACAGGTAGCGGCAAATGGTGTTTGATTCCCACAGCACGAAGTCGGCATCGCGCAGCACCGGCACCATGGCGTTCGGATTGAGGGCCAGGAATTCGGGTTCGGCGGTGCTGCGCAATCCCGCGCCCCAGTCTTCGCGCTCGAACGGTACGCCGATTTCGGCGCAAGTCCAGAGTACCTTGCGCACATTGATGGAAGAAGCCCGGCCCAGAATTTTCAGCATGAATGTTCCTGTTTTGTGAAGGTGAATCACTTTAACCGAATTTTCCCGGCCGCACCGGAGGGAAGCGGCTTGCATAATCGGGCGATTATTGGCATGGTATCAATCCATGAAACCCATGCGCCATACCATGTCAAAAATCCTCGCGTTCACGCGCTTTTCCGTGCGCGATTTGCTCGTCACGGCCGGCCCGACCGTGTTTCTCATCGCCGCCGTCTGCCTGGTCGCCTACTGGCTGGTCGACCCGGCCCCGCCGCACCATGTGAGTCTGGCGACGGGGCAGGAAAACAGCGCCTACGAAGAGTTTGGCAAGAAATACGCGACCCTGCTGGCCCAGCACGACATCAAGGTGGCCTTGAAGCCCTCGCTGGGATCGCAGGAAAACTTGCAGCGCCTGAACCAGGGCACGGTCGATATCGCCTTCGTGCAAAGCGGCTCGACCGAACAAGCCGAGGCCGAACGCCGCGGCCTCATTTCCCTGGGCAGCCTGTTCACCGAGCCGGTCTGGCTGTTCTTGCGCGAAGATAAAAATATTACCCAGTTGACCCAGCTCAAGGGCAAGAAAATCAATCTGGGGCCGCCCGGCACGGGCGTGCCGCGCCTGTTCAAGCAAGTGCTGGCGGTGAACAACGTCGAGGAAAACGAGCTGAGTATCGGCGCGCTGGAAAACACGCCGGCCACGGTGGCCTTGCTGGACGGCAGTATCGATGGCCTGGTGTTCAGCTCGGCCCCCGAGGCGCCGCTGATCCAGATGCTGTTGCAAACGCCGGGCATCAAGCTGTTCGATTTCGCCCAGGCCGAGGCTTACACGCGGCGCCTGCCCTTCCTGACCCACGTCACCCTGCCGCGCGGCATCGTCGACCTGGGGCGCGACTTGCCGGCCCAGGATTACCAGTTGATCGCGCCCACCGCCACCCTGGTGGCGCGCGCCGACCTGCACCCGGCCCTGATCGATTTGTTCGTGCAGGCGGCCGGCCAGATCCACGGCGGCACCGGCTGGTTCCAGCAACAGGGCCAGTTCCCGTCGGCGCGCTACACGGAAATTCCCGTCGCCCGCGAAGCGGCCAAGTTTTACAAGGATGGCGCACCCATGCTGCAGCGCTATATGAGTTTTTGGCTGGCGAATTTCTTCGACCGCATGTGGGTGCTGGTGGTGGCGCTGGGGGCGTTGATCTTGCCGCTGTCGAAGGTGGTGCCGCCCCTGTACGTGTGGCGCATCCGCTCGCGCGTGTACCGCTGGTATGGCCAGTTGCGCACCGTCGAGCAGGCGCTGGAAGAGGCGCCGGAAGGGCGCCGCGCGGAAATCTACGCGGCCCAGTTGCTGCGCTTGAACGAGATCGAGGAAATGGTCAATCAGATTTCCATCCCGCTATCGTTCGCGGATGGCTTGTATGGTTTGCGCAGCCACATCAACTTCGTGCGCCAGCGCGTGCTGAGCTTGACGCAAGCGATGGCGCCGACGGGCGAGCCGGCCTGAGCTTGCGCC
>DMYQ01000198.1:28325-40749 GCA_003482555.1 Janthinobacterium sp.
CGAAGCCGGTGTCAGGCTACCAGCCAGGGCAACCCGGCCTTGCACCAGCCGCCCACGTGCTTGCGGTGGCCGTGCTCGTCCTTGTCGCCCTCGAAGCCCTCCAGGATGTCGTAGCAATGGTGGTAGCCGTTTTCCGTGGCCAGCCTGGCCGCGTGGCGCGAGCGCACGCCGGAACGGCACAGGAACAGCAAGACCTCGTCCTTGCCGGCGCCGGCGGCCAGTTGCGCCAGAAAGTCGGGATTGACGGCGCCGCCGGGATAGGTGCTCCACTGCACGGCGCCGTGCTGGGCGGCGGGAATGGCGACCCGGCCCACCCAGTCGCGCTCGGCGTTCGTGCGCACGTCGATCAGCTTGATGGCGGGGTCGGCTTCCAGCAGCGCCTGCGCTTCTTGCGCGGTGACGGCGCCGGCGTAAGGGGCCGGGGCGATGCGGGCGCGGGCCGCGTCCAAAATGTCGGTAACGAAGCTCATGGCGGTTTCCTCAAAAAGAATAATTATAGTGCGGGTGGGGCGGCCCGGCGCGACGCACCATAAGGAGGCGTTTTTGGCGATTTCGCGATAAACGCCCTGAATTGGTGAATAAATTTGTTTTTGCACTTATTCAGTGCGCCATGGATGTGGCGCATACTGGCGCGTAACATGGCAAGTGTATGGCAGGCGCGGGCGGGGTCGGGGCTTTGCCCGAGGGTGGATGCGTTCGTGGACGAGTTCGCCATCCCTTCCGTCCCTGGCATGGAATCTGCTATGATTTCATGGAGTTTTGGTCGCACGTAATGTTCACTTTGCGCAGCATGATCAGCCCGGTACCACTCGGTCGGCTCACCCCACATTCCTTTAGGAGATACGCATGGCAATGACAGCCGCAGAAGTCTTACAAATGGTTAAAGACAACGAAGTCAAGTTTGTTGACTTCCGCTTTGCCGACACCCGTGGTAAAGAACAACACGTGACTGTGCCCGTGTCGCATTTCGATATGGATAAATTCGAATCCGGTCACGCCTTCGACGGTTCCTCGATCGCCGGCTGGAAGGGCATCGAAGCGTCCGACATGATCTTGCTGCCGGACCCAAACACGGCCAACATCGATCCGTTCATGGAAGAAACCACGCTGTTCATGCAGTGCGACGTGATCGAACCGTCGGACGGCAAGGGTTACGACCGCGATCCCCGCTCGATCGCCAAGCGCGCCGAAGCCTATCTGAAATCGTCGGGCATGGGCGACACCGCCTATTTCGGCCCGGAACCGGAATTCTTCATCTTCGACAGCGTCCGCTGGAAAATCGACATGTCGGGTTGCTTCGTCAAGATCGGTTCCGATGAAGCGTCCTGGTCTACCGGCAAGGACATCGAAGGCGGCAACAGCGGCCACCGTCCGACCGTCAAGGGCGGCTATTTCCCAGTGCCACCAGTGGACAGTTTCCAGGACATGCGTTCGGAAATGTGCCTGATCCTGGAATCGCTGGGCATCCCCGTCGAAGTGCACCACCACGAAGTGGCCGGCGCCGGCCAGAATGAAATCGGCACCCGTTTCTCGACCCTGGTCGAGCGCGCCGACTGGACCCAGAACCTGAAATACGTGGTCTGGAACGTGGCCCACAGCTACGGCAAGACAGCCACCTTCATGCCCAAGCCTATCGTTGGCGACAACGGTTCCGGCATGCACGTGCATCAATCCGTATGGAAAGATGGCAAGAACCTGTTCGCCGGCGACGGCTATGCCGGCCTGTCCGATTTCGCCCTGTACTACATCGGCGGCATCATCAAGCATGCCAAGGCCCTGAACGCGATCACCAACCCGGGCACCAACTCGTACAAGCGTCTGGTGCCGGGCTATGAAGCGCCCGTCAAACTGGCGTACTCGGCGAAGAACCGTTCCGCCTCGATCCGCATCCCGCACGTGGCCAATCCGAAGGGCCGCCGCGTCGAAGCGCGTTTCCCAGATCCACTGGCAAATCCTTACCTGTGCTTCGCCGCGCTGCTGATGGCCGGTCTGGACGGCGTGCAAAACAAGATCCATCCGGGCGAAGCGGCCTCGAAAGATCTGTACCATTTGCCGCCTGAAGAAGACGCATTGATCCCGACCGTCTGCGCCTCGCTGGAAGAAGCGCTGGAAAACCTGGACAAGGATCGCGAGTTCCTGACCCGCGGCGGCGTCTTCAGCGATTCCATGATCGATGCATATCTGGAATTGAAGATGCAGGATGTACAACGCATGCGCATGACCACGCATCCGGCCGAATTCGACATGTACTACTCGCTGTAATGGCGGACGCCGGCGAAGCGCCGGCGCAGACACAAAAACGCGCGGCGGGCTTCGGCTCTCCGCGCGTTTTTTTATGCTACTCCGCGCGCATGTTGTTGTATATTGGGCTTGGGTTCGCGGGTATCGCGCGCGGGCAAAATAACAAGCGGAATGAATATGCAAAATAGAATCAGGGTGGCGCTCGTGCTATTGGGCCTGGCGGCCTGCGCGTCGGCGCGCGCCGACGGACAGATTTATCTGTGCGTCGATGCCGACGGGCACAAGGAATTGACGGATGTGAGCAAGAAGGGCGGTTGCAAGTTGCTGGACTTGCCGGGCGCGATCACGGCGCCGCCGCGCCGGGCGCCGGCTTCGTCGCCACGCGGCGGCGCGGCGGCGCCGGCCATGGCGACCCCGGCCGAGTTTCCCAAGATCGACAGCGCGGCACAAAAAGCGCGCGACGGCGACCGGCGCCAGATACTCCAGGATGAATTGAAGAACGAGGAACAAAAGCTGGCCGAGTTGAAGAAAGAGTTCAATGGCGGCGAGCCCGAGCGCAATGGCAATGAACGCAATTACGCCAAGTATCAAGAGCGGGTCGCGCAAATGAAGGACGGCGTGAGCCGGGCGGAAAGGAACGTCGAAGCGCTCAAGCGCGAGATCGCCAATATCCGATGACGGGCCACCATCACCATCACCTGGCCGGCCTCGATTTGCTGGCCTCGGCCGTGATCTTGCTCGATGGCGACGGCCGCATCGCCTATGCCAACGCGGCCGCCGAAAACCTGCTGGAAAGTTCGCTCAAGGCGCTCAGCCGGCAAAAGCTGACGGCCCTGTTCAGCAACCCCGAGGAACTGGCCGCCATTTGCGCCCAGGCCCTGGGCCACACTTTCGCCGACACGCGCCAGGATCTGACCCTGGAGCGGTCCGGGCGCGAGCCGCTGCACGTGCACAGCATCATCAGCGCCATCGACGACGCGGCCGGCGTCATCCTCGTCGAACTGCGGGAAAACGTGCAACAGCTCAAGCTCGACCGCGAAGAGCGCATCCTCGACCAGAGCCAGGTGAACAAGGAGCTGATCCGCAATCTGGCCCATGAAATCAAGAATCCCCTGGGCGGCATCCGCGGCGCCGCCCAGTTGCTGGAAATGGAATTGCCGGCCCTGCACCTGACCGCCCTGCGCGAATACACCCAGGTCATCATCAAGGAGGCGGACCGGCTGCAAACCCTGGTCGACCGCCTGCTGGCGCCGCACCGCCGCCCGCACATCGTCGGCGACGTCAACATCCACGAAGTGTGCGAGCGGGTGCGCAGCCTGATCCTGGCCGAATTTCCCAGCGGCTTGAGCATCCGGCGCGATTACGATGCTTCCATTCCCGAGTTTCGCGGCGACAAGGAACAATTGATACAGACCGTGCTCAACATCGCGCACAACGCGGCCCAGGCCCTGTCCGAACGGATCGCGGTGGGCGACGCCGAGCTGGTATTGAAGACCCGCGTGGCGCGCCAGGTGACGTTGGCGAAGGTGCGCTACGGCCTGGCATTAGACTTGCATATCATCGACAATGGACCGGGCATCTCGCCGCAGATCCGCGACCGCATTTTCTATCCCCTGGTGTCGGGACGGGAAGGCGGCAGCGGCCTGGGGCTGACACTGGCGCAAACCTTCGTGCAACAGCATATGGGGGTGATCGAGTGCGAGAGCCGGCCTGGATATACCGATTTCAGGATAGTATTGCCTTTGCCATAAGCGGGGCAAGGCGCCTGCGACCGTATCCCACTCATGAAATCCATATTGCGGGACGGACATATTAATGAAGCCAATCTGGATAGTCGACGACGACGAATCGATCCGCTGGGTCCTGGAAAAAGCGCTGGCGCGGGAAAACCTGGCCACCAAGAGCTTTGCCAACGCGCGCGACGCCATCGCCGCCCTCGACACCGAAACGCCGCAAGTGCTGGTGTCGGACATCCGCATGCCCGGCGCTTCCGGCCTGGAATTGCTGCAAGTGGTCAAGACCCGCTTTCCGGGCTTGCCGGTGATTATCATCACGGCCTTTTCCGACCTCGACTCGGCGGTGGCCGCCTTCCAGGGCGGCGCCTTCGAATACCTGGCCAAGCCCTTCGACATCGACAAGGCGGTCGAGCTGATCCGCCGCGCCCTGGCCGAGAGCCTGCGCGAGACCAGCATCGAATCGGGCCCCAGCGAAACCCCGGAAATCCTGGGCCAGGCGCCGGCCATGCAGGAAGTGTTCCGCGCCATCGGCCGCCTGTCGCAGTCGAACGTGACGGTGCTGATCACGGGCGAATCGGGCACCGGCAAGGAATTGGTGGCGCGCGCGCTGCACAAGCACAGCCCCCGCGCCCAGCAACCCTTCATCGCCCTCAACACGGCGGCCATCCCCAAGGACTTGCTCGAGTCGGAACTGTTCGGCCACGAGCGGGGCGCCTTCACGGGCGCCCAGACGACGCGCCGCGGCCGCTTCGAACAGGCGGAAAACGGCACCTTATTTCTCGATGAAATCGGCGACATGCCTTTCGATTTGCAGACCCGCTTGCTGCGCGTGCTGTCCGATGGCCATTTTTACCGGGTCGGCGGGCACCAGCCCCTGAAGGCGAATGTGCGCGTCATCACGGCCACCCACCAAAACCTGGAACAGCGCGTGCGCGACGGCTTGTTCCGCGAGGATTTGTATCACCGCCTCAACGTGATCCGTCTGCGCCTGCCCAGTTTGAGGGAGAGGCGCGAGGATATCCCGCTTTTGGTGCGCCACTTCCTGGTGCAGAGCGCGCGCCAGCTGGGCGTGGAAGCGAAGCGCATGAGCGAAGCGACGGTGCAATTTCTGACCGGGCTGGACTTGCCGGGCAATGTGCGCCAGCTGGAAAACCTGTGCAACTGGATCACCGTGATGGCGCCGGGGCAGACCGTGGAAGTGAAGGACTTGCCGCCGGAATTGACGCAAGGACAGGAGGGCGGCGCCTGGGCTGCGGCGGCGCCGCTGGAAGCGCCCGCCGCGCCGCCGCCGGCGCCCGGTGGCCAGGTGTACGTGGCGGCCGCGCCCGCCGGCGCCGCGCCGTCCGGCTGGATCGCCCTGCTCGAATTGCAAGCGGCCGCCATGCTGGCCGCCGGCCAGCCAGAGGTGATGGCCGTGCTGGGGCGGCAGTTCGAATCGGCGCTGATCAAGACGGCGCTCAAGCACACGCACGGGCGCAAGAATGACGCGGCGGTGCGCCTGGGCATAGGCCGCAACACCATCACGCGCAAGATCGCCGAACTGGGCATCGACGGCGCCAAGGACGATTGAACGGCTCTGTGTCGCGGATGGCGGCCGATAGGGTAAGCTGAGGCCTTCCCGGGCTTTCGCGCCGGGACTTTCCGTTTTCATGGAGCCGTATGCTGATCAATTGTGTTGCCTATCAAGATGGCAAAAAACTGGCCGATATTCCGGTCGAGGACATCAGCGACTATGTCGAACGTCCCGACTGCTTTGTCTGGGTGGCGCTGCGCGAGGCCCAGCCGGAGGAATTGACGCAGATGCAGGAAGAATTCTGCCTGCACGAACTGGCCGTGGAAGACGCCCGCCGCGGCCACCAGCGCCCCAAGATCGAGGAATACGGCGATTCCCTGTTTGCCGTGGTGCAGACGGTGGAGCTGGTGGGCGACGAGCTGGTGCTGGGCGAGGTGGATATTTTCGTCGGCGAAAACTATGTGCTATCGGTGCGCAGCCACCACAGCACCCAGGGTTTCCTGGGCGTGCGCGCGCGCGCCGAGCACGAGCCGCACTTGCTGCGCATGGGCTCGGCCTTCGTGCTGTACGCGCTGATGGATGCCGTCGTCGACCGCTACTTTCCCGTCGTCGACGCCCTCGAGTCGGAGCTGGAACTGATCGAGGACCGCATCTTCGACCGCGGCGCCGAGCGCGACAACATCGAACGCCTGTATCAATTGAAACGCAAGATCATGGTGTTGCGCCACGTGGTGGCGCCGCTGATGGAGGCGGTCGGCAAATTGCACGGCGGGCGCGTGCCGGCCCTGTGCATCGATACCCAGGAATACTTCCGCGACGTGCACGATCACTTGCACCGCATCAGCGGCACCCTCGACACCATCCGCGACACCATCAGCACGGCGATCCAGGTCAATCTGTCGATGGTGGCCATCGACGAGAATGAAGTCAACAAGCGGCTGGCCGCCTGGGCCGCGATCTTCGCCGTCTTCACCGCCTTTGCCGGCGTCTGGGGAATGAATTTCAAGGTGATGCCGGAACTGGACTGGAAGTATGGTTATCCGGCCGCGGTGACGTCCATGGTGGCCGTGTGCGGCTACCTGTATTCGCGCTTCAAGCGCTCCGGCTGGCTATGAAAAAACGGCGCCGCGGCGCCGTTTTTTTATATTGCCGCCGCGGCCGCAGGCCAGTTCGCCCCTCAGGCGGCAGCCATGGCCAACGCCACCGCCTCGGCCACCTTGATGCCGTCCACGGCCGCCGACAGGATGCCGCCGGCGTAACCGGCGCCTTCGCCGGCCGGGAACAGGCCGCGCGTGTTCAGGCTCTGCAAGTCGTCGTCGCGGCGCTTGATGCGGATCGGCGAAGAGGTGCGCGTCTCGACCCCGGTGAGCACGGCGTCGGCCTTGAAATAGCCCTTGATTTGCTTGTTGAACGCGGGGAAGGCTTCGCGCATGGCCGTGATCGCGTACTCGGGCAGGGCGCTGGCCAGGTCGGTCAAATGCACGGCCGGCTTGTAGGAGGGAATCACCGAGCCCAGTTCGGTGGAGGCGCGGCCGGCCACGAAATCGCCCACCAGCTGGCCGGGGGCGTCGTAGTTGCCGCCGCCCAGGGCGAAGGCGCGTTCCTCGAGTTCGCGCTGCAGGGCGATGCCGGCCAGCGGATGGCCGGGAAAGTCGAGCGGCGTGATGCCGACCACGATGGCGCTGTTGGCGTTGCGTTCATTGCGCGAATACTGGCTCATGCCGTTGGTGACCAGGCGTCCCGGCTCGGACGCGGCGGCCACCACGGTGCCGCCCGGGCACATGCAAAAGCTGTACACGGAACGGCCGTTGCTGGCGTGGTGCACCAGCTTGTAGTCGGCCGCGCCCAGGATGGGGTTGCCGGCGCTGGGGCCGAAGCGGCAATTGTCGATCAGCGACTGCGGGTGCTCGACCCGGAAGCCGATCGAAAACGGCTTCGCTTCGATGTAGACGCCCCGTTCGTAGAGCATTTCAAAGGTGTCGCGGGCGCTGTGGCCGATGGCCAGCACCACGTGGCGGGTGGCGATGCGTTCGCCGCCCGCCAGGGTCAGGCCGCGCACCTGGCCGCCGCCTTCGCCAGCCTCGATCTCGATGTCGTCGACCTTGCTCTCGAAGCGGAACTGGCCGCCCAGGCCTTCGATGGTGGCGCGCATTTGCTCGACCATCTTGACCAGGCGGAAGGTGCCGATGTGCGGTTTGCTGACGTACATGATTTCTTCGGGCGCGCCGGCCTTGACGAATTCCGTCAAGACCTTGCGGCTGTAATGCTTGGGATCCTTGATCTGGCTATACAGCTTGCCGTCCGAAAAGGTGCCGGCACCCCCCTCGCCGAACTGCACGTTCGATTCCGGGTTCAATTCGCGCTTGCGCCAAAAACCGAAGGTGTCGACGGTGCGCTCGCGCACGGATTTGCCCCGTTCCAGGATCAGGGGACGCAAGCCCATCTGGGCCAGGATCAGGGCCGCGAACAGACCGCAGGGGCCGGTGCCGATCACCACCGGGCGCTCGTTGTTGTCGTGGCCGGCGGCCCGCTCGCCGTGGGCGACGAAGTGATACGAGGTGTCGGGCGCGGGCGCCAGGTGGCTGTCGTGGCGCAGGCGCGCCAGCACTTCGGCCTCGTCCCGGACCTCGACGTCGAGTGAATAGATGAGGACCACGGCGCTGCGCTTGCGGGCGTCGTAGCTGCGCTTGAAGACGCTGTGCCCGAGCAGGGCGTCGGCCGCTATACCCAGGCGGGCGAGAATGGCCTCGTGCAAGGCGGCCGCGTCATGGTCGAGCGGGAGTTTTACTTCATTGAGTCGCAACATATTCTTTTATTCCACAGTCAATCAGCCGCCGCGGCAGCGCGCAAGGCGCTATTTTAACGCATCGCCCGTGCGCCGCGCCGGCCCCCGAAGTGGTCTGGCGCGGCCGAATTGGTCGACGCGGCGCGGTTTGCCCTCGCATGGGCGAATCCCGTCGCCGCGCCGCGCCGACATTTGCGTTTCGGGCCGATTCCCGCCTTGTTGAGGGTATTGGCTGGCTGTATTGGCCGGTTGAATAAGCGGCCTTGCCCTGCGAGCGGATCGACCCTTCATGCGGCTGTATGCTGCGACGCACCAATTCACGCTCAGCCTACTCTCAGCTTAGATAGCGGCGCGAAAAATCGCCCAATGGCGCTTGAAATGCTGCAAGCACTGTTGCAGAAATGCGAGTTTTTTTCATCATTATTTGACAATATTTATTCTGCCATGGTTATATTGCAACATAGTCAAATTATAAAACTTGGTTTATTGGTAATTTAGAGTTGGCGTCTGTTCCAGTGGCGCTGGAAAGGGGGGGGGGCGCGTAAGCGCTTATGGCCGCTGTCTTGCGACATCCCACCTCATAAAAAATGTTGAGCGCGTCATTCATAAGATGACGCATAATTCAAAAATTCATTCAGGAAATCACAATGTTGAAAGAAACGATATTATCGCGTTCATTGCGGCTGATCTGCTCGAGCGGCGTGGCAATCGGCTTCGGCCTGTTGGCGCAGCCCGCCATGGCGCAGCAAGCGCCGGTCGCCAGCGCCCCTATGCAAAGGGTGGAAATCACGGGTTCGAACATCCGCCGCAGTGAATCGGAGACAGCTTCCGCCGTGCAGACGCTGAGCCGGGTCGATATCGAAAAATCCGGCAAATCGACGGTTGCCGAATTGCTGCAAACTTTGGCCGTGGATAACCAGGGTTCCGTGCCGACTTCCTTCGGTAGCGGATTCGCCTCCGGCGCTTCCGGTATCTCGCTGCGCGGCCTGGGCGCCGCCTCGACCCTGGTCTTGTTGAACGGACGCCGCATTGCGCCGTACGGCTTGGCCGATGACGGTCAAAAAGTGTTCGCCGATTTGAACATCATTCCGATGGAAGCGGTCGAGCGGGTTGAAATCCTGAAGGATGGCGCCTCGTCGATCTATGGCTCCGACGCGATCGGCGGCGTGGTCAATATCATCTTGCGCAAGGATTTCCAGGGCACCACATTCAAGGGTAATTTCGGCGAATCGCGCTACCGCGACGGCCGCGATTTGCACGCCGCCGTCACCCACGGTTTCGGCGATATCGCCGCCGACAAATACAATGTCTTGTTTAACTTTGAATATGGCAAAAAGGGCACTGTCTGGAATCGCGACCGCGACGACCGCGGTGCTTACATCGGCCGCGCCGATTTGCGCGGCCTGGGCTTCAGCGCCCAGGAATCGCTGGGCGGTACCGGCGCAATCCTTGGCAACAATCTGGCGGGCAGCGCGATCAACGGCAATGTGCGTAACCCGACTACCCTCGATTACTACAACCGCGGCAATCCAGCCGGCGCCGGTTTTACCCGCACCTTTCCAAACGCGGCTTGCGCAGGGCTGACCAGCCATCCGCAAGGCGATCCGGGCGGCGGCTGCTTGACGGACGCGGCGCAAGAATATAACCAGATTCAACCCAAGGAAGAATCGCTGAACCTGTTTGGGCGTGGCACCTTTCAGCTCAATTCGGATATCCAGGCATATGCCGAATTCAACGTTTACAACAATAAATCGCTTGCCTCCACCACGCCATCGGCCGTCAGTTCCAGCGAAGGTTACCCTGGTGGTCCGGTCAGCAATGCGGCGGTGGCCTTGGGCGCGGCGCATCCCGACAATCCTTACTTCGGTTCCACCGCGCGCTTGCGCTACCTGGCGGCCGATGTCGGTCCCCGTGTCAGTCACGTCGACTCGACCTTCCTGCGCGCTGTTGCCGGTCTGAAAGGCACACTGGGCGCCTGGGATATCGATACCGCCTTGCTGTTTTCGCAAAGTAAAGTGTCGAACGACCGTGACGGATACCTGCAGCGCGATGTCACATTTGCCCTGCTGAATCCATCGGCGGCGAATGTCAAAGCGGCCAATAAAAATGCCGCTTACGCGGCTTTGCCGGCCGGGTCGTTTTGGCGGATCGGCGAAAACGCCAACCTGAATTCGACCGCGCTGTACGCGGCGCTGTCGCCGACCATCGCGAGCGACGCCAAGACGCAGGTTTCGCAAATCGACTTCAAGGCCACGCGTGAGCTGGGCCAATTGCCGGGCGGCGCGATCGGCCTTGCCCTGGGCACGGAATTGCGCCATGAGTCGACCCGCCTCAACCCCACCGATGGCACCGATACCGGCAATATCATCGGCCTCGGTTATTCCGCCTATGACGGTCAGCGCAACCTGTCGGCCGTGTATGCGGAAGTGCTGGCCCCGGTCGTCAAGACGCTGGAGTTGACGGCGGCCTTGCGTGCCGATCATTATTCGGACGTGGGTAATTCCTTTACGCCAAAGGTCGGCGTCAAATGGATGCCTGTCAAGGAACTGGCGCTGCGCGGTACTTACGCGGCAGGTTTCCGCGCCCCAAGTTCGGCGGAAAATGGCAAGGGCGGCCTGGCGGCGTTCTCGTCGGCGGCAGACCCCGCGCGTTGCGCGGCCGGCGTTCAGTCCGGCTGCAATCCGGCGTCGGTGGCGGTCATCACTTCGCCCAATCCGGATTTGCAACCGGAAAAATCGAAGAGCTACTCCGCTGGCGTGGTGTGGGCGCCATTGCCAAAAACGAACGTCACCGTGGATCTGTGGCAAATCACCCGGAAAAACGAGATCAATCAAGAGGATATCGACGCGTCGATTGCCGCCGGACATGTGTCGCGTGATCCATCGACCATCGATGTCACGAAGCCGGGCGATCCGGGTGCCATTACGGCCGTCCTGGCCAACTATGTGAACTCGACCCAAACCAAGGTACGCGGCGTCGACCTCGACGTGAACCAGGGTTTCAATCTGCCTAGCGGCTATGGCAAGTTGCTGTTCGATGCGAAGTGGACCCATCTGTTCACGTTTGAGCGCACCGAACTCGATGGCACGAAAAAAGACTATGCCGGCACGCACGGCAATTGCGACGCCACCAACTGCATGGGTACGCCGGATGACCGCGTCAACCTGGGCGCTACCTGGGAGAATGGCGACTGGCGCGTGTCGAGTCTGGTGAACTATCGCGGTTCCCTGGATAACAAGAAGTTCCAGAACGACCCGGCCGGTTGCGCCAGCCATTTCGCCGACCAAAGCGATGCGCCTAGCGGCTGCAAGATCGCCTCGTTCACGACGGTCGATCTGACTTTCCTCTGGAAAGCCAGCACCAAGGTGGAAGTGTTTGGTTCCGTGCAAAATTTGTTCGACAAGCTTGCACCGCTCGATCCACTCACTTACGGCGCCACTTCCTACAATCCGCTCGATTACAGCGGTGCCCTGGGTCGCTTCTTCAACATCGGCATGAAGTACAAATTCTAAGCCGCTAGCCGGCTTGACGGGTCCAGACGCATCATGGAGAAATCCATGGGGCGTTTTTTCATGTGCGCCCAGCATGGGCGCACTCTTGTGGGTGAAAGTCCCGCCGCAAGCTGAGCACAGCGAGCGAAGTGAAGCGCAACTGCGGAAGGGCGACTGACCGTGGGGCGGAAGCGTGGAGCGATACTGCGAGTCGATGGACAAGAACCGGATAGAAGGCGGTGCCGATCAGGGCGAGCGGGCATGAAGCCGCGAAGTTCTTGTGGTCAAGGATCAGGCGGCGTAAATCCGGCGGTTGTGCGGGGAAGGAGTGCGTTCTTACCTGGGGAGATCTCGCCTCATGCCTGAAAGGGCGACGGCGCAAGCCGGAGCGAGAAGTCAGCAGCGGCCATAGTAGTCGGGGGCTGGGCCGGGAAGGCCGAAACCGCCGACGAAGGGCCAAAGGAGCGGAAGGGTGAGTCTGCCCGACCACCTGAGATGGATATGCTTCAGATGCCCGGATACGGGACTCGTCACGCAACGCGCAACAGGTGAAGCCTGAAGCGCGGTGACAGCAAAGAACCAAATCGGCCGGGTCGGGGCCAGATGAATCCAGGCGTCATGTTCGGGTATAGGCATGTCGACCTCAACCGTTTCAACC